>CAOJIB010000016.1 GCA_948436455.1 uncultured Blautia sp. | reverse complement strand
AAACAGTTATGAAAGAATATGGGATTGCTATTTTTTTGACTATCTGTTACTGTAGAAACACTGCCAATATTTTACATAGGACACATCTCAAAAAAAGAAGGAGAATTTTTATGAAATTTACTGCCAAACATACGATATACAGCTGTTATCTGGCCTATATCACGCAGGCGATTATCAATAATCTGCCTCCCCTTTTATTTCTGACCTTCCACCGTCAGTTCGGTATTTCCCTGGAAAAAATCAGCCTGTTGATCACCATCAATTTCTGCATACAGATCCTGGTAGACTTCCTGGCTCCGGCCTTCCTAAAGCGCTTTGGCTTCCGGGCCGTGGGAATGTCTTCCTTTATTCTGGCGGCCGCCGGATTATCCGGGTTTGCCTGGCTTCCCTTCCTACTGCCGGACGCTTATATGGGCATTTTGCTCTGCATGACCTTAAACGCCATCGGCGGCGGTATTTTGGAAGTAATCGTCAGCCCCATGATGGAAGCCATCCCCGGCGACAATAAAGAAGCGGCCATGAGCCTTCTGCATTCCTTTTATTGCTGGGGCCATATGGGTGTAGTCATTTTATCTACGGTATATTTTACTGTCGCAGGCATTGCTTCCTGGCGGTATTTGCCCATCCTCTGGGCGCTCCTTCCTCTGGCCACCTGCTTTTTGTTTTATGTAGTGCCGATCTATACGGTACCAGGAGACGACAAGGAAACAAGGATGTCGGGCAGTATTTTCCATATGGGTATTTTCTGGGCGCTGTTCCTTCTAATGATCTGCGCGGGTGCTTCTGAACAGGCCGTCAGCCAGTGGTCTTCTCTTTTTGCTGAGGACGGCTTGGGGGTCAGCAAAACAATAGGCGACCTTTTAGGACCCTGTGCTTTTGCTTTCTTTATGGGACTTTCCCGCCTGCTCTCCAGCCTCAAAGGTGAAAAGCTGGATATCCAAAAAGGGCTTTTATCCACCAGCGCCCTCTGTATTTTCGGGTATCTTGTGACTTCCCTGTCGCCCTGGCCGCTCATTTCTCTGGCTGGCTGCGCCCTATGCGGCTTCTCCGTCGGCCTTATGTGGCCCGGCGTATACTCCTTGGGCTCCATCCTTTGCAGGGGCGGCGGCACCTTTATGTTCGCCATGCTCGCCCTCGCCGGGGATATCGGCTGCTCCGCAGGTCCGGCCCTGGTGGGCTTTGTGACCGAAGCCGCCGGCTCCATGAAAACGGCGATCCTGACGGCGATCGTATTCCCGGTGACCATGTTCCTGATAATGCTCATCCTGCGCGGACGCAAAAATAATAAGTAACGGCCAGCCGTCGATTTTCTCCCTCTGGCGTTTTTGGGAACCCTCCCGAGACGCGGAGGGATTTTTCTAAAAGTCGGCCGTTTTTTCTCTTACGCTTTTTTTTTCGTATTTCAGGAAATAATATTCCAGGTCAAAATACGTCTGTTCTTCACTTTCCTCGGTAATTTCCCACTCCGGCAGTGCATCCAGATTCGGAAAATATGCGTCCGCCTCATAGGCGAAATCAATTTTCGTCACATAGGCCGTATCGCAATAGGACAAAAGCTGCTTATAGACACTGTCTCCACCAATCACATAAATATCTTCCGAAGGATATTTTTTGAGTTCCTCTAAAAGTGCTTCCAGAGAATGCACCATCAGCGCGCCCTTTCCTTGGTATTTCTCCTGTTTCGTCAACACAATATTCTGCCGATCCCGCAAAGGGACGCCGCCCGGAAAGCTCTCCAGCGTCCTTCGTCCCATCACAATGACCTTTCCCACCGTCTGCTTCCGAAAGGACTTCATGTCCGCCGGAATCTGTACCAGCAGCCGGTTATCCTTCCCAATCGCCCAGTTCTTATCCACCGCCACTATAAGATTCATTGATCTCTCCTCCTTTACACTGCCACAGGAATGTTTTTTACCTGGGGTCCGGCCTGATAATTTTCCACCAGCAGATCTTCGGGCGTAAAGGCATAGAAGTCCTTTACCTGGGGATTCAGCCGCACCTGCGGCGCCGGATAGGTTTTCCTCGTAATCAATTCCTCAATAATTGGTACATGTCTATCGTAAATATGACAGTCAGCGATCACATGCACCAGCTCTCCGGGCAGCATCTCGCTGACCTGCGCCACCATCATCAAAAGAAGCGCATACTGGCAGACATTCCAGTTATTGGCCGCCAGAATATCCTGGGAACGCTGGTTTAAAACGGCGTTTAAAACCAACCGTCCATTTTCCTTCGTCACATTAAACGTCATACTATAGCAACATGGATCCAGCGCGCCACCATGAAGATATTCAAATTGATACAGGTTCGTCATAATCCTGCGGCTGTAAGGGTTTTCCCGAAGCTGACGCAAAACGTAATCCATCTGATCGATCTCTTCGCCCTGGTAGAGAAACTTCTTCCCGGCCACGTACCCATAACAAGTCCCGATCGAGCCTGTTTCGTCCGCCCACGCGTCCCAGATATGCGGCTTCAAATCATGGATATTATTAGACTTTTTCTGATAAATCCATAAGATTTCATCCATACAGCTCTTCAACGCCGTTTTTCGCAAAGTCAGCGCGGGAAATTCCCTACGCAAGTCGTAACGATTCACCACCCCGAAACGCTTGATTGTATAAGCGGGCGTCCCGTCCTCCCACCGGGGGCGGATCTTTTCTCCTTGAGTGTCCGTGCCGTTTTCCAAAACATCTCTGCACATACGGATAAAAATATCATCTGCCAGACTCATCTGCTTCTCCTTTTTGTGATAGACGGATTTTTGCTTTACACGCAAGAATTCCTGTACGATGTTCTTCTATTTCCTTCAAAAATCGGGATTCCTCCCGCTGTTTTTCATGCTGGCTGGCCGTATAGTACAAAGACAGCCGCCGCTTCGCCCGGGTCATTCCCACATATAGAAGCCGTCTTTCCTCTTCGATCTGCTCCTCCAAGACCGCCTTTTTGTAGGGAATGGTTCCTTCGTTCACATTAAAGATAAAAACGTCCTCGTATTCCAGGCCTTTCACACTATGTAAAGTCGCAAGGACAACGCCGCCACCCCTCTGCCGGTTCTGCGACTGCTGCTTTTGCAATTCTTCCGTATAGCGGGCGATCTGCTCTTCCCATTCCTGATAGCTGGCCGCCTCCTTAGCGCTTTCCTGCAGCCGGTCTAAAAGCTCCAAAAGCTCCTCCGGCTTTAAGCGGCGGCAAAGGGCGTAATCCCGCACATAGTCGTCATAGCCCATCGTCTTACGCAGAAAAACGACGGCGGCAAAAGGCGGCAGGCTGGCCAGCACTTTCAAATGATGCTCCAGCGCGTCAATCCTGTCGCACATCCAGTCCTTTTCCTCATAAAATATCCGCAGGGCTTCGAAGGAAACTTGTTTTTCATACACAGCCTCCCGGGAAATGTAACGGTTTGGGCGATTCATAATCGCCAGAAAATCCTTCCGGTCACGGCTTCCATGGGCGATTTTCAAATAGGTGCGCAAATCTCTGGCCAGCCAGTGCTCATACATATTGGGGAGCCGGTCCTTCATAGTAAAAGGAAGATTGTATTCCATCAGAAGCCGAATGAGGCCTTCCGCTTCCACATGCGTACGAAAGAGAGCCGCCGTCTGCGACAGATCGCTTCCGTCTTCCTTTTTCTTTAAAAGCTCCTGCACAAAGCTCTTATATTCCTCCCGAGGATCCAAAAAACGGCGGACACAAATCTCTTCCCCATGTACGCCCGGCGTACGCAGCTTTTTCTTATAACGGCGCTTATTATGCGCGATCAAGCGCAGCGCTCCGTCTAAGATTTCCTGCGTACACCGGTAATTCACATCCAAAAGGACCTGCTTGGCCTGTGGAAACTCCTTGCCAAAACGCAGCATAATCTCCGGACGGGCGCCCCGGAAATAGTAGATGGACTGATCGTCGTCCCCCACGACGAAAAGATTCTTTTTGGGAAACGCCAGCAGCTTTACAATATCATACTGCAATTGATTGATATCCTGGAATTCATCAATCAGCAAATATTGAAACCGGTTCTGCCAGGCCGCCAGGATGTCTTCCCGTTTTGTCAAAAGCTCCCAGCACATCACTAGCATATCCTCAAAATCCACCAGCCGCCTGGCCCTGCATAGTTGTATATATTCCCGATACAGCCGGCGGAAAATCTCGTCCGGGCAGGAAGTGGCGTAGTAATGGTCAATAGCCAGCCGCATTCCCTTTACCTGGGCAATCTCCCTGGAAAATTCTTCCAGGTATTCCCTTTCCTCCAAAAGCCTGGGCGCCGCCTGTTCCGCCAGCCCGCGCAAAATCTGGCGTTTCTTTTCTTCTCCGAGAATATTGGCGGCGGTAAGTCCGTAGGCCTGACGCAAAATCCCGTAAAACACGCTGTGAAAGGTGCCAAAGGTAACCAGCGTCGAGGACCTTTTCGTAGCTTTTAGAAAACGCTCCCGCATCTCCCGGGCGGCTTCTTTAGAAAAGGTCACGACCAAAATGGCGACCGGCGGCACCTGGCAGACGTCGATCAAATGGCGTATCCTCTCCACAATGACCGTCGTTTTCCCGGACCCCGGCCCCGCCAAAGCCAGCATCGGCCCTTCCCGGTGCGCGATCGCCTGCTTTTGCGACGGATTATGCGTTCCCATGCATCTTTACGCTTTCTGTAGCTTCTCGACCGCCGCTTGAATCCGCTTTAAAGACTCTTCCCTTCCAAGGATTTCCAGAATCTCCGTCGCGCCGGCGGGCGTCATCTGCTTTCCGGAAAGGGCCGTGCGCAGAGGCCACATAAGATAGCCGTTCTTGTAGCCCTTTTCCTTCGCCCAGCCGCTTAGCATAGCGAAAAGAGCATCGTTCGAATAGTCTTCCCAGGCTTCCAGCACCGGCAGGATCTCCTGCAGCACCGTCAGGGATGTTTCCTCCGTGGTTTTCATTTTTTTATGCTTATACATGGCCGTATCGTACGGCAATACCTCCTGGAAGAAATCCACCAGCTCCACAATATCCGGGAAAACCTCGATACGTGTCTGTACCATGGCCGCAATCTTTTGGAAATTAAAATCCTTTTTTAACACCTGCTGCAGATAGGGAAGCGCTCTTTCATAAAACGCCTCCGGCTCCATCGCCTTGATGTATTCCCCGTTCATCCATTTTAGCTTCACCATGTCAAAAACCGCAGGGGACTTGCTGATATGACGGTAATCAAATACCTCTACCAGCTCCTGCAGAGAATAAATTTCTCTGTTTTCAGCGGGACTCCAGCCAAGAAGCGCCACAAAATTCACAATCGCCTCCGTTAAGAAGCCTTGCTCCAGAAGATCCTCATACGAAGAATGGCCGGATCGCTTGGAAAGCTTTTGGTGTTCCTCATTGGTGATCAGCGGACAATGGACATACGTGGGCACTTTCCAGCCGAAGGCTTCGTAGAGGCGATTATATTTCGGGGCGGAGGAAAGATATTCATTGCCTCTGACCACATGGGTAATCCCCATCAGGTGATCGTCGATGACGTTGGCAAAATTGTATGTGGGATAGCCATCGGATTTGATCAAGATCAAATCCTCCAGTTCTTCATTATCTACCGTAATGTCCCCATAAATCTCATCCTGAAAAGTCGTGATCCCCTCCCTCGGCATACGAAAACGGATCACGTAGGGTTCCCCCTGATCCACCCGCGCCTGGGCCTCTTCTTTTGGCAGGCCCTCGCATCTTCTGTCATAAATAGAAATCTCTTTTCCGTTGATCACGCGCTTCATGGAATCCAACGTTTCTTTATCACAGAAGCAATAATAGGCAAAGCCCCGTTCGATCAGCTCCTTCGCATACTTCAGATAAAGTCCCGAAGCGTTCCTTTCGCTTTGTACATAAGGCCCCGCTTCTTTTTCCCGGCCCGGTCCCTCGTCCGGTATCAGACCGGTCTTTTCCAACGTCCGATAAATGATATCCAGCGCTTCCGCCATAAAGCGCTCCTGATCCGTATCCTCAATCCGCAGGATAAAATCGCCGCCCTGATGTTTGGCGATCAGATACGCATATAAAGCGGTCCGAAGATTTCCCACGTGCATCCGCCCCGTAGGACTGGGCGCAAACCTCGTTCTAATTTTCGTCATAGCTATTTTCTCCTATTCTGTAGGCACATAGTTTTCTTTTTTCCTTCATCCACTTGCACTTGGCGATCTATTTTTATAGAAGAAACACGCATCCGCAAAAGTTCTTCTCTTCGCCGGACATTTTTCAAATTATACCGTATGCAAATATCTTTGTAAAGAAATTATTCCCTATCTACACACGCTTTCCTGGCGAAAACAAATACAATACGCCCACGGCTCCAACGACCAGCAGCCACAGAAATATCCCGCCAAGTACCCATCCATTCCCTAGCTCTAAGAGCCTGACACCATACCTGCTTAAAATCACCGACCATATATTCGCGCTCATATGAGCCAGTACACAACTAAAAAGGCTGTCGGTACGCTCGTAAAGCAGCGCAAAAATCACACCTAAAAAAGTAGCGTACAAAAACTGCGGCAGATTTCCATGATACATGCCAAAGCCTAAGGCGGAAAGCGCCACAGCCATCCAGGGCCGGACGTAATCCTTTAAGCGCAGATATACCAGCCCCCGAAACAACATTTCCTCCGCCGCAGGCGTCAGAATGCCAACCACCAGCACCAGCAGCCAGAAGGGCTGTCCAAACATTGTTTCCGTCTGCTGTTCATAGTACTTTGGAAAATGTTCCAGTAATTGCAAGGCCCCGATGACCTGATTTCCAATCTGTCCGTAGGCCACGCCCAAAAGCAGCGCCAGAAATACGTCTATCCCCGACATCCGCAAAAACAATCCCGGCCTCGGCCGCATCCAGTTATCTCTTCCCAGGAAATAATAGCCTATGGGAATCAAAAAGAAACAGGCCGCCCCCGTCAATGGAATCGCCAACTGCGCCGGCAGACGGTATATACCTGCGGCCATAGCGATAATCATCGCTAAAAATGCCACTCCCTGCATAACGGCAAAATGCATTCCAAAGGGATACAAAACCCTCCACAGTTTTCTCAAAAACGGCTGATTCCGCAGAGGGTTTTCTAAAAAAAATCCCGAAGCTCGTCTATGCTGTTCACCATAGCAAGAGGTCCCGCATGCTTTAATTCTTCCTTCGTGCCATAGCCATAAGTGACGGCCACACAGTCCAGCCCCATCTGCCGTGCGCCGTATACGTCATGTTCTCTGTCCCCGACCATAATCGCCTCCTGAGAGGCGTCTGCAAGCTGCAGCCTCTGCAACGCTTCAGCCACCACCTGCTCCTTCCGACTCCTGCCATGATCGATGTCCGCGCCCACAATCACATGGAAATAGCCGGCCACCTGAAAATATTCCAAAATCTTTCGGACGTAATGCTCCGGCTTCGAGGAGGCAACGGCCAGGATATAGCCGGCGTCGCGCAGATGGGCCAGAAGCTCCGGTATCCCTTTATACAGGCGGTTTTCGTAAATCCCCGTCTTTTCATAACGCTCCCGGTAGTATTCCACCGCGCATTCGGCCTGTTCTTTTGTAAAACCGCAAAAGGACATAAATTGTTCCAAAAGCGGCGGCCCGATAAAAGCCTCCAGCTTTCGCAGATCCGGTTCCCAAACGCCAAGTCTTTGCATGGCGTACTGCACACATTTCGTAATTCCCTCGCCGGAAGCCGTTATCGTCCCGTCCAGGTCAAATAGAATCGCTTTATACATACTATCCTCCCATAGCGCTTTCTTTCAAATCTAAAGCGCCGCTTTTCGTCTATAAAATATTTGTCATTTTCCAGGGGTTATTATAGCATAATGCCTCCGCCGCAACAATACCGCTTTTACGGGACGGCGCAAAAGCCCTGTAAAAACTTAGAGAGAAAATAGAGTTTTCTCCAGTAAAATGGAATATATTTCAAAAGCAGGAGGTCTCTACTATGAAGTACCGTACGAAGCGAACACCGCGCGCCCTATGCCGTATCGGAGCATTTTTTCTGTTCCTTTTCATCCTTTTTGCCGTTCTACTGCATCTGTACGCCGCAAATCCTTTTGCGTCTGCTCCTGGTTTTAACAATACCGATTCCGCAGCCGCCGCGGATGACTGGAAGCTGCTTCTGGTCAATCGCAGCAACTACATACCTGCAGACTATAAAATAGAATTGACAGAGCTTTCCAATGGGGAAAAGGTAGACGCCAGAATTTATCCGGAGCTGCAGGAAATGTTTAACGCCGCCCGGGCGGAAGGCCTTGGCTTATACGTCGCCGCCGGATACAGGACAACGGAAAAACAGCGGCAATTGCTCGATGAAAAAATCGAAGCGTACCAAAACGAAGGCCGCTCGGAAGCCGAGGCCAAAGAGCTTGCCGAACAATGGGTGGCCGTCCCCGGCACCAGCGAGCACCAACTGGGGCTCGCCGTTGATATAAACGCCGATACCTCCAAAAGCTCCAGCGAGGAAGTCTATCAGTGGCTCGCCCAGCATGGACATACCTACGGCTTTATCAATCGATATCCCCCGGATAAGACGGAAATTACACATATTATCAACGAGCCGTGGCATTACCGGTATGTGGGAAAAGAGGCCGCGAAGGAAATCTATTCCCTGGGCGTCTGTCTGGAAGAATACTTGGATATGGCAAACTAAGGAGAGATTATCTCTTTACGGAAAATGCCCACGTTTCCATTTCCCGAAGCCTGCCGGCTTCCGTCCATATCAAAAGCTCCGCTAGGTTTTCTCCCAGGCGCAGGCGGAAATTTTCCGGCACCAGAGTGCTGCCCTGCCAATGCCAGAATACCTCTTCCCCGTTGATCCGAAAAGAAAGCACCTGCAAAGACTGCAGACTTTTTATACGAATCTTCGGAAGAAAGCCTAGCGTCTGCTCTCCCTCCTCATGGAAAAACCGTATCTGTCCGTCCGTATGCACAGTGGACTTTTTCGACGCGGCAGATTTCCGGGCTTTTGAGGAAGTCTCCTCTTTTTCCTGTTCTTCATTTTCCGTTAAAGCGGCGGGCGTTTCTTCCGCCTCCAGCCCAGCGGACCTTTGCAAAACGCTTTCGGCCGCGGCTTTTTCCATGGGCTGATCTGCAGGCGTCTGGACGGCAGGCGGCGTCCCAATGGCGGTGGATTCCGACGGGCTTTCCATTGGTTTTGCGGGAATAGGCGTGGGCGTGGCTGGCTTTTCTGTCACCACAGGCGTGGCTGGTTCCGGCGGTTCTGTAGGCGCGGCCGTGACGGGAATGGTCGGCTCTGTGGGCGCTATCGTCACAGGCGCGCTCCCTTCGCCGACTTCCACATCAAATCCCCCCATTTCCGATTTCTGCCCCCAACTCGTCCTCGGCGCCAGCAAAAGCAGCGTCAATATCGGAAGCAGTCTCTTCATCCATTTCTTCATAGTTTTCCTCCTTTAGTTTTTTCTCCCAAATTTTATAGTTGTGGCTTTTTTCCCGCTCTGTAAAAGCGGCGCTTTCATAATATTTCCGGGAAACTTCTTTTTTCCCTTCTTTTATAAGAAGTAAGCCGTATCGGGCGGCACATTCAGCTTCCCCGGGCCAATATTTCACCATATGCAAATAGATTTCCTCGGCCTTTTGATTTTCCCCTTGCATTTCATACAGGCTCCCCAGCAAAAAAAGCGCCGAACGCCGTTCCCATTCCTTTGATGCATCCGGCCAAAAATTCTCCAATCTGCGAATCCCTTTTGCAATATTTTCCTTTGCCGGTTTTGCGGCGGTCTCCCGCCATGTCCTAAAAATGTCCTCCTGGATTTTTTGCAGGCTTTCTACCGGAGCTTTTTCTTCTTTTTTCTCTTTCCCCACTACAACATCCTCCGGCATTTCCAAAGCCGTAGACATTTCCCCTATATCCTTTTCCAAAAAGAGCGTACCGACGATCCAAAAGCTAAAGAATGTCAACCCCGCCCGCAGAAGAAAACGCCTATCCCGCGGCTCTTTTTTTCCGGCCTTTTGAAAATCCTCCAAAAGTGCCTCCGCATTTCGATAACGCCGGGAAATCTGCTTATTTCTGCATTTTTTCAGCATCCGCCGCACCTTTTTTGACGGCTTTTTCTCGTCCTTTAGCAAAAATGCCAGCATCTCTCCCAGACAGTAAATATCTGACTGCGGCGCCGCCGTTCCCTGTTTCTGCTCCGGAGCTGCGAAATGCGCCGTTCCCTTTTGCACGCGGCTGCTTTTTACCTCCCCGCATCTGGCACTGCCAAAATCCAGCAGATACAGGCGATCCCTTTCTGTAATCAACAGATTTTCCGGTTTCAGATCCCCATGAATCACCGGCGGCGTCCGGCTGTGAAGATAACAGAGAATTTCGCAGATCTGTTCCCCGAAAAGCAGCAGCTTTTCTTCTGAAAGGCCCTCGTTTTCACAGTATTTTTGTAAATTTTTCCCGGGAATATATTCCATTACCAGGTATTCCGTTTCCCCCTCCTCCCATCGATCTACCAGCTGGGGAATTCCCGGATGCTGCAGCTGCAAAAGAATTCGTCCCTCCAGAGAATCCGCTTTTTTTCGTATTTTAATCGCCCAGTGCTTTCCCAAAGCCAGATCCCGTGCCAAAAAGACCGTACCTTCTCCGCCTCGGCCCAGACGCCGCAGCAGACAATATTTTTCTTTTACTATATCCCCTGGTTTTTCGATGGCAAACTACCTCCTATGGATGTTACGTTTAAAAACAATTAAATTCTAAAAAACAACGATGAAAAAACAGCTGAAATGCCAGAAAAGTAAGATATTTCTAATGAAAAAGAATTGCGTGATCGCTACTGTAGATCAGGATCACCGTTGAACCGATGATCCTGATTGGGAGGCTTTTTTAGTATGTGCAACTTCAAATCCTCCACCTTTACTACAACTATTCTGAAACGAAATGTTTTGATTTGAAAACCATTTCTATTATTTTTTAAAATTTCCCGCCCCGGCCGCCATGGGTCGCGCCCGACGACGATCTATGAGTGGTCGAGCCGCCCGAATGGCTCGAATTCCTTGACTCGTTTTCTTTTGGTTTTTCCCTCCGATCTATATGTCGATATAGAAACAAATCATTCTTTTTCGTCAGCTTCATACTGCCGTCCTTTATATAGTCGTCTGCTCCCGGCCGGCTCTTCACCGATTTAAGTTTCCCTTTCATAATCCACGTCGCAATCAGTGCGATCACGAAGGCAATTACTAGGCAAACTACGAAAAACAGGAAAAATGGAAAGGGCTCGTTTGGAAGATGATCGATATCATAGGGCTTTCCCGTCGCCGCCTGGGTTATGTAATCGTCACAGTAATCCGCAAAAGTCGTAAACGCCGACGCATATTCCCCGGCTTTCAAATCGACGACAACCTTCTCCATGATATAGTCCAGTCCTGCGTCGGTAAATACTGCAATTGCATAGCCTTTGGTGGAAATATGCCATTCCCGTTCCCGCATACTAAGGAGGAAAAGAATACCGTCTCCCTCTTCTCCAAAGCCATATCCGTACTCGTCGTAAAAATCATCCGCATAGGCTTCGGCGCTTTTTCCCTCCAGCGAATCGACCGTGACTACGGCAACATCCATCTGCTGCAGCTTACTGATTTCATCCAGCTTGTTTAGAAGATCTTCTTCTTCACTGTCCGAAAGTATATCTGCATAATCGAAAACTCTTACTAAATCGTCTGCCGCAGAAACAGGAAACGCAGATAGGATTAACAAAAACAGCGCAAAAAATACCGAAATGAATTTCTTTTCTATCTTCTTCATTATGCGCCCCCTATAACATCCAAATCAGATATGAAGCGAGAAACAGCATTGCTCCGATCGCCCCTGTCAGGCCAAACAGCCATTTTTTATACGCGGTCTTATCCAACGGCAGATCCCCTACCATTTTCCCGGTCTGTCCATTCATCGCAAAAAGATAATCCTGATTGTTCCATCTCGTATGTAAGAGCCAGACAGGCAGCAGCGCATACTTTACCCGGCTCTCATGCAGTTGAATACTGCCCGTTTCCTTTCGAACCGTCGCGTAGCCCCTTACCGTCGCGTCAAAAGCAGCCTCCGTACTTTTACGAATGCGTTCGTTCACACGCTGGGTACTTTGCTGCGCGTTCACATCATACTTATCCGCCATGTAGCCTGCAAGATACCCCGGCTGAAAATCTACCATCTTTGAAAAGTCAAAGGGTTCTATGGATTCCATCAAGTCGTCCGGCATTTTTGTAGAGCCGTCAGCAGGAACCTTCTCAAATGCAAGATTCCCGCCCCTGCTTACCAAAAAGTGACTTGTTTCCGTATAATAATACCGGCTGTCGCTCCAGGTCCGTACTCTCGTTGTCCTATAACGCATATTTGCATCTGCCTGGGCGTCAAACAGCCAAAACGGGACATATACGCCTTTTACCTCTTCAATATGATTTTCATCCTTAAATATTTTCGGAAGCAGGCGCTTTTTGGCATAATGCTCCTTTAGGGCGGCAACCGCCGCCTTTTTATCCTGCTGAAACGGAATAACGTAATCTGGCTTTACATCCCCCGAAAGCTTTTCCATCATGACCACGGGATTCCCGCAGAATGGGCAGGAAGTGGCCGCCGTATTTTCGTCACAGACGATTTCACCGCCACAGGAACGACAGATATAAACGGATAATCCGTCTATCTCATCATCCTGCCACGTTCTTCCGGCGGACGTATTCCAGGTCATATCGTCCGCCTGTTCCTTTTTCAATTCACTGTCATAGCCTGCCAATGTCTCCATCTCAAATTCCGTGTCGCAGAAAGGACACTTCATTTTCTGTATGGTACTATCAAAGGCAATGGCGCCCCCGCAGCACGGACATTTATATTCCTGTATTTCCGCCATCTGACTTCCCCCGTTTATACCCTGTCATTCTCATCAAACAAGTCGCCGCACTCCGGGCAGAATTTCGGCGGATGCGCAGGATCCTTCGGCTCCCAGCCGCATTTATCGCACCGATAAAGCGGCGCGCCGTCCGGCTTCTTTGCACCGCATTCCGGGCAAAACTTACCCTTGTTCACCGAACCGCAGGAACAGGTCCAACCAGTATTTGATGCGGGCGCGGGCCTTGGCGCGCCGCATTCTGAACAGAATTTCCCCCCTGTCACCGTCGCCCCGCAGGAGCATTTCCATTGTTCTGCTTGTGACGGCGATTGCTGCTGTTGTACCTCTTGCCGCTGTCCCATCGCGAAGAGATTTTGCGCGTTTGCGCCGCCGGCATTCATCGCCATGCCCATTCCCATAAAGCCGGTCATAGCGCCGCCGGCATTGGACGCCGCCGCTTTCATAGCGTCTGCCTGCGCACTCACCAGCGTGGCTCCCGCCATGTTCGGATTTTGCAGCGCCGCCGTACGCTGCAGCTGCTTAATCATCTCGGCGTCTTCTTCCGGCAACGTAACAGAACCAAGCGCAATGCTGACAACCTTTAGCCCGCGCAGCTCGCCCCATTTTGCAGAAAGCGCGGCATTCATCGCGTCTTCCAGCTCCGTAGTATGCGAAACAATCTGATTGGGACGCATTTCCAGATCGGAAAGCCTGCCAAAGGCCGGCTGCAGCGCGCTGATAAATTCCGTTTTCAACTGCCGATCCAACTCATCCCGGGTATAATCCTGCTCCACGTTTCCGCAGACATTTGTATAAAACAGCAGCGGATTTACGATTTTATATGAATAAACCCCGGAGCAACGGATAGAAACGTCCACATCCAGGCCGATTTTCGAATCCACCACACGGAAGGGAATCGGATTGGGCGTTCCGAATTTATTATCCACCAGCTCTTTTGTGTTGACATAATACACACGCTGATCCTTCCCCGGATCGCCGCCAAAGGTAAAGCGCCGGCCAACCGTCTTGAATGTTTCAAGAATACTTTCTTCAAGATTTCCTGTAAAAATACTGGGCTCTGTAGACGTATCATACCGAAACTCTCCAGGCTCTGCGCATACCTCCACAATTTTCCCCTGCTCCACAATCATCATACACTGGCCGTCTGCAACAGCAATGACGCTGCCGTTGGAAATAATGTTGCTGTTGCCTTTTGTATTGGAAGAACGGGACGTCGTGCGCTTTTGACCTTTCGTCACCATAACGTCTTTTCCCATCGCGTCACAATAAAAAAACTCTTTCCACTGATCCGCAAGCGTTCCGCCAAACGCCCCGGCTCCTGCTTTGATAAGGCCCATTTCAAAAACTCCCTTCGTTTCTACGTATAATGTCGCCATAGTTTCAACGGCAAGCTACCGCTTACTTAGAGTTTACAACAATTGCTTGCAAAATGGAATAATGAATATATGCGCAGATTTCTTTTCTTCGGACAGCCATTCGTAATTCTAACCGCTATACCGATATCTGGATTTCTAACAAAACACCATGGAAAACCTGTGAATTTGACATTGAAAAGACAAAAAACGATATGATGCTGCAATGATAAAAGATAGAGAAACCGCCGATATCCACAAATTTCTCAATATAGAAAGAATAACACAATCTGTTCTATATTTCAACAAAAAAATGCACGGGCAGAGGTTTTCCCATCCCGTGCAAAAGAAAAGTCTACATCTTTTCCGGAGCTTCAAAACCCAGAAGGTCGATGCTGGTTTCCAGAACCCTTTGCGTCAGACGCAGCAGGCAAATCCAGGAGGCTTTCTGCGCTTCATCCTCCTCGGCCAGAATCTTTGTCTCGTGGTAAAAACGATTAAACGCATTGGAAAGTTCATAAATATACGAACAGATCTTGTGGGGCGCCCGTTCTGCAAAAGCTTCCTCCATGGCGCTGCCAAAACCAGCCAGCGCCAGCATCAACCCTTTTTCGCTGGAAGAAGCGGCTGGTAATAGCTTTTGATCGTTTGCTCCGTCGTATCGGTGCAGAATGGATTTGATCCGCACGATCGTATACAGGATATACGGGCCGGTGTTTCCTTCAAAGGAGGTAAAGCGATCAATATCGAATATATAATCCTTCGTCGCCTGATTAGAAAGATCCCCGTATTTAATCGCGGAAAGGCCCACGATCCGCGCCGTGTCTTTTGCATCCTTATCCTTCACGCTCCGGTTTTCCACAATCTTGTGAAACATTTCTTCGTTGATTTCCCCGATCAGATTTTCCAGACGCATCACGCCGCCTTCCCGGGTCTTAAAGGGTTTTCCGTCCTTCCCGTTCATCGTGCCAAAACCCAGGAAGAACAGCTTAGTTCCCGCATCTACGATCCCTGTCTTTTTGGCGCAGCGGAAAACCTGGGTAAAATGCATTTCCTGGCGTTTATCCGCCACATAAAGGATCTCGTCCGGATGGTACAGCTTCATCCGCTCCACAAGCGTCGCCATATCGGTCGTCGTATACAAAGACGCGCCGTCTGATTTTAGAATCATACAAGGAGGAATTTCCTTCGTATCGGTTTCTTCCTTGATATCCACTACCAACGCCCCCGCGTCCTCCCGGGCAAATCCCTTTTCCTGCATGTCCCGTACCATGGCCGGGATATACTCCTGCACGTCGGACTCGCCTTTCCAAAGATCAAAATCCACCTGCAGCCGCTGGTAATTGGCCTGTAAGTCCGCCACGGAAACCTGCATAATATGCTTCCAGAGCGCACGATATCCCCGGCATCCCTGCTGCAACAGATACGTTGCCTGCAAAGCCTCAGCCTTATACGCCTCGTCCTCTTTGGATTTTTGACTGGCAGCAGGATAAATCTCCTCCAGTTCGCCGATGGTAAAAGGCGCTTCCTTGGGATATTCCCCCTGATAACTGTCGTCAAAATATACCAGCCCTGGCAGCCGCCGGCGCAGCTCTGTGATAATCAGACCCATCTGCAGGCCCCAGTCCCCCAAATGCACGTCGCCAATCACCTTATGTCCCATATAACGGCCCAGACGCTTTAAGCTTTCCCCAATGATCGCTGAACGAAGATGTCCCACATGCAACGGCTTGGCCACATTGGGGCCGCCATAATCAATCAGGATTGTCTTTGGTTCCTTAGCGGGCGTAACGGACATTTTTTCTTCTTTTTGCATATCCATCAGATAAGAAGCCAGAAAATCTTCCCGTACTTTCAAATTTACAAAACCTGGCGGCACGGCCTCCACCATAGAAAAGATTGAACCATCCGCAAGCTGGGCGGCCACATCCCCGGCGATCTGTATCGGCGCCTTTTTATAAGCTTTCGCTCCGGCCAACGCTCCGTTACACTGATATTCGCACAAATCCGGGCGGTTGGAAAGATTGACGCGCCCATAGGAAGCGTCGTATCCCGCTCTTTCAAAGGCGGCGGCCATTTCCTTGGCCAGCAATTCTATCAATTTTTTCATTTCAGTAAAACTCCTCTTTTTCCTTTCGAAAACGCGCTCTTACAGACACACCTTTTTGGCGCAGGCAATCGCCAACGCCCCGTGGCCGATGTGGCAAGCGACGCTTAAAGACAATGGATCCATAATAATCTCGTAGCCTGGGAACTGGGCTTCTACTTCCCGCTTAAATTCCAGGGCTTCTTCCTCATTTCCCGTATAGGCCAGCATCAGACACATTTCTCCTTTGCTCACATAATCAGCAAATCGCTTATCCAGGTCTTCCTGCATGGCTTTTAGCATCACTTTTTTCGCCTGCTTTTTTCCACGCACTTTCGCAAAAGCATCCAGCTTTTCCCCCTGGATCTGCAGCACTGGCTTCACCTTTAAGACTGTGCCGATCGCAGCGGCCGCAGGCGTAATCCTTCCGCCCTTTTTCAAATATTTCAGCGTTTCCAGCGTAATATAAATGCTGGATTCCATTTTTTCCTTTTCCAGAATTTCCCGGATCTGGACGCCGTCCATTCCCCGATCGCGCAGATACAGGGCGTCCATCACGGACTGCTTCTGCGTAACGGAAATGCGCTGGTTATTTACTACGAAAACTTTTCCTTCATAATCGCCAGCCAGCATCAGCGCTGTTTCGCAGGACGCGGACAGGCCGCTGGACATGGGGATATGCACCACCTGCTCATAATCTTTCAATAAACGATCCCAGAGATCCGTCACCTCTCCCGGCGATGGCTGAGAAGTGGAAATATCCGCATCCTGGGCCAGCCGCTGATAGAAAGCCTCCTGCGTCAAGGTAATATCTTCCATAAAAAGCTCTTCATTAATAAAAAACGGCATCGGCAATACATGAATCCCCAAAGCCTTGCCCGCCTCTTGTGTAATACCACTGTTACTATCCGTAACAATCGCAATTTTTCCCATTTTCTACCTGCCTTCTTTCCTTCTTACCGATTTTGCAGTTTCTTTTCCTTTATCGAAAAAATAAGAAAGCCTCTGTCGCTTGGTGCAATTCTTCATCATCCTTGCAAAGCAAACGGCTTCGAAAACTGAATAGTATGTATTATAGCATAGCTCTTTCGTTCCTACAATTGAAAATATGAATTTTTCGTGGTATACTTGGAAAAATAGGTACAGTGCCTATTCACGTCAGTTTTTCGTATACATTCCTGTTATCCGGCAGAAAATCAGCCGTAAAGACAGGTACCGCAAAAGGAGGAATTATGTCTTACCAAACAGATAGCTGGGCGCTGGCCGCCGGCCAGGTCATAAAGAAATTCAAACAAAGAGGTATGGACGCCTATTACTGCGCCACAAAAGAAGAAGCAAAAGAAAAGATTCTAAAGCTGATGCCCAAAGGCTCCGTCGTTGCCGCAGGCGGCAGCGAATCCATGGCGAAAGCGGGCGTTATGGAAGCCGTCAAGAGCGGCGACTATCGTTTCATCGACCGGACCGCCGCCAAGACGCCCGAGGAAACCCGCCGGCTTTTTGCCGAGGCTGTTTGCGCCGATTACTTTCTGATGAGCACCAACGCCTTTACCAAAGACGGCGAGCTGGTCAATGTGGACGGCATGGGCAATCGGGTGGCCTGTCTCTCCTATGGGCCCTCCCATGTCATCGTACTTGCCAGCATGAATAAAATGTGTACGACGGTGGAGAACGCCCTGGAACGGATACATACGCTGGCCTCCCCGCCTAACGCCCTGCGGGTAAACGCCGATACTCCGTGCGCGAAAACGGGGATCTGCGCCGATTGCCTAAGCCCCCAGTGCATTTGCTGTCAGACCATCGTCACCCGGTTTTCCCGGATTTCTGGCCGAATTATCGTAGTACTGACCGGGGAACCGCTGGGCTTTTAAGCTTTTTCCTCCTGGGAGGCATATTATCGCCTGCCAGGAGGAATACCCGCGACGACGCGCCAGCCGACAAAACCGGAAAAAAGGCCAAACAGACAGCCTGTCGCTAGTCTTTGCATCTGCCGCATTTCTCCCGGGCTCTTTTCTCTTTGTATCATAGAAGAAAGGGTCGCCGCTTTCTCTTTCCAAAGCCGGCCCCAAAAGGCAAAATCCGACCATCTGGTAGGAATCATATCTCTTGGAATCTCCATAAAATACAACGCCGCCACAAAAAAAACCAACGCCGTTCCCCAGATACACACGCAATAAAATAACTGCCGCGCCCTGCTTTCTTCCGTTCGTCTTCGCCGGCTTTGCAGCAGAGAAAGCATCCGCACTATCAATACAAACGGCAGAAACAACAGAGTTCCTTTTAACAGAAGCAGGATCCAAAAACCGTCCCAAATCCTGCCGTCTAGCTGATTTTGCAGCAAAAACTGCCGGGCCTTTTCCAACCGCCGTCCCTTCTCCCTGCAAAGTATATTGACCCGGGAGAAGATCTGCGTTTCGTCGGCGCTTTGGATCAGAAAAATCCCCTGTTTTCCAGGGATCACGTTTCGTACCTGGTATGTCTGTCCTTCCCATTCCACTGCCTGGCCGCATACGTTTGTACTGCCGAAAAGCCCATACGAGGTTTTTTCATCCAGCAGACACCCCTTTTCATCTCCCGGTAGAAGCCCTGTCGCCTCTAAAAGAAGCCCCTCGGAAGGCCCCCGCAGCAAATATACCTGGGAAATCTGTACCGCGCCGGTCGCCTCTGCGCCGACAGATCCTTCTCCCAGCGCAGCCCAAAAGGTGACGGTCAGCTCTTCTTCTGGCTTCTGTATCCCTGCGGCCGTCGTTCCCTGCGCTATCTCTATAGAAATTAAGCTGTCATACAGCTCAATCTCCTGCATGCAGCGCAGCGCCTGCAGATAACAGAATACAGCCAAAATCCCCCCACATAGCTTTACAATCATAATAGGAAGGGACGGCTTCTTTTTCCCCATCTCCATTCCTCTCACTCCTCCATCAATCGGACGCGGCTGCCGTCTTCGATTGCCCGGTCCGTCTCTATAATGACCTTGGCCTGACTGCTTAAGGCACTGCTGCTTAAAGCGGCAACGCTTTCATTTCGGTCTTCCACCGTCACCTGTAAGGCCCGGGCAACCCATTCCTTTCCAAGAATTCCTGCATTTTCTTCCAGAACGTACACAAAATATTGCTGGTTTTCCTGATGCAGCGCCGCAAGCGGCACGCACAGTTCGGCATTACCCGCTTCTTTGGAAACCACATATTCTGCCCTCTGTCCGATTTTTCCCGCGCCCTCGGGCAGAAGAACGGTCAGCTCTTTGACCGATTCCCCGTTCTCATTCACCGCCGTCTGTATGCTTTCCACCGATAAATCTTTAAGCTTTTCTAATTCCTTCGTGCCTTCTAAGGAAATCGAGCTGCCGACCGTCACATAGTCTTCCTCTTCTCCCTTGACAAAAGCCAAAAATTGACAAGAGTCCCCGCCCTCCGCCAGCAGAAGAGCCGCGCCTTCTCCACTCACCTCGCCGGCATGCAGCAAGATTTCCGTTACCGTCCCGTCTGCCGGCGCGTATATATTTCCCCCGGCCTCATAAAGCTTTTGCAGCCTTTCCAGCTTTTCTACTTTTTCCTGCAGTTCCATTTCCGCCATTTCCAGGGTATGATCTTTAGCCGGCGCCATTTGCGCGTCCTCCAGCGATCTAGCCGCCTGCGCCTCCATTTCCCGATTTTCCAAAATACTTGCCTCTAAAGCCCGCTCCTTTGCCCGAAGCTCTTCTTCCAGCTGCGCCGTCAAATCTTCTTCCCCGACGGCGTTTTCATTGACGAAATCCTGTCGGGTATTTCTATATTCCTCCAGCCGTTCAGCCGCTGCATCCCTTTCCTCCCAGGCCGTCTGTACGGCAGCGGCGCTCTTTTCCCTAGCCCGCGCATAATCTTCCTCGGCCCATTGAATCGCCGCCTGCTCCTGCCTTTCCTTTTGCTTTTTTTGTTCCGCCGCATCGGTATTTGCCATCCGTTGCCGCTTTTCTTCATTCTTGCAGGCATCGATCTGCTCCTGCAAAAAATCCAGATCCACAGTAAAAAGGATTTCTCCCTTTTTTACATAGCCGCCCGCTTTTACATAACTTTCAAAAATTTTCTGCCCGCTCTCTACAAAAACGGCCCGTTCTTTTGCGCCAACGATCGTCCCACTTCCCGCCGCCGTATGCGTCATCATCTGCTTCCCCGGGCTTTTTACCCGCACCTGCGCCACTGTGAAAGAATCCGCCGCCCTGGATATTCCCGTAAAAAGCAGCATTACCGCTAAAAAAATCCCCATATATTTCCATGCTTTTTCCCGATTCATCCGTCGTTTCCTTTCCATCTATTCTTTTGTCGCCGACGCTATAATTCCCTGTTCCAGATAATCCTGCCCAGCCCAAAAAGCCAGCGCCGCCGGCAAAAGAGCAATCACCGACGCTACAAAAGCTATGCCTGCTTCTTTTACGCCGATCTCCGGGAGAAAAAGCGCCAGCGGCCACAGGCTCTGATCCTTCAAAAAAGCCAACGGCTGCTCGATCAAATTCCAGTATTCCAGAAAACCCAGTACCAGCACGGAAATAATGCCCGGCGATCCCAAAGGCAACCCAAAATAGAAAAGCAGCGCAATTTCCCCGGCCCCGTCCAGCCTGGCCGCTTCCAAAAGCGCTTCTGGAATGCCGCAAAAAAACCGATATAACAGGAAAACTGGAAATGTAGAACAGGCGGCAGGCAGGATAATCCCCCATAAAGAGTCCAAAAGGCCCAAGCCGTCCAAGAGCAAATAATCCGACAGCATCCGCACCTGGAAAGGCAGCATCATCAGCAGCATATAGATAGTAAATAACAAACGTTTTCCTGGAAATTCGTACCGGGCAAAGCCCCAAGCGGCTGGAATTCCCAGAAGCATCTGACCAGCCAGTACGCCCAACGCAAGCTTTACGGAATTCCAGAACATCACAAAAAAACCTGGCGAGTCCAGCAAAAGCTGCACATAGGATCGAAGCGTGGGATACTGGGGAAAGAGCCGCCACTGCGCATAGCCCTCGCTTCCTTCCCAGAGAATCGGCGCCAGGCACTCTTCCACCTCCCGCCGGCCCATCAGGGAACCGGCCGCTAAAAAACACACCGGCAGCAAAAATACAATTCCCAAAAGGCCGCATAGCAGCAACCCGATATTCTTCCCAGACATGTTCTTCCTCCCTTTATCAATCCCACAGACGCTTTAGACACAAAGACAAGCCAAAAATCACCACCGCGCTTACCACCGCGCCCGCCGCCATCTTATCCAACGCCAGATCTCGGTACCAATTATTAAATAAATGCTGCAACAGATACATGCTCTCATGCGGGTAAGAACCAGCCACTAAATACGCTTCCCGGAAAACCTTAAAAGCATTGAGCAAAGATAATACACTGATGGTAAAAAAAGAAGGCAGCAGATTCGGCAGTGTAATATACCAAAACAACACCCATTTCCCGGCTCCATCCACCTTCGCCGCTTCATACAGCGAATCAGGAATCCCGGCCAGTCCCGCCAGCCACAGCACCATGTCATATCCCAGATTCCGCCAGAGATAGCAAAGCACCAGTACCCAAAAGGCCCCGCCGGTATTCATCCAGTCCCGTCCCGCCAGGGAAACTCTGGATAGACAGCCGTTTAGTATTCCCTGGGAATGAAAAAGCGTCCGCCATAGAAGCACCACAGACGCCACGGGCACGGCCATCGGAAAAAGAAACAGACTCTTGACCAACTGCCCGCGTTTCCTTTGGCGATCTAAAAGTAGCGCCGGCAAAAGGGAAAGGCCAAGGAGCAGCGGAATACAGATCCCCAAAAATCGCAACGTATTTCTTACCGCCAATAAAAAAGCCCGGTTCGTAAAAAGGCTCCGGTAATTGGCCAATCCCACAAAATCGCCGGTAACTGCTCCGATAAAGGACCGCCGCACCACGTCCAAAAAAGGAAAGAAGATAAAAACGCCCACCCCCAAAAGGCTTGGCAAAATCCAAAGCAATCCCGTCCATTGTGTTTTCCTTCGATATTTCATAGATTCCCCCTTCGCCTTGTGCGATTCTTGGTTTATCCTAGCAGGCGGATCTCTATTTTCTCTCTAAAAGCAGCGTTGAAATACAGAAAACCTTCCGTCAGCAGCTTTTCTGCATACTAAGGCATTGAAACGGTGGCCTAAAAGCCACACGCTGAAGGGCTTTTTGGAATTTTTCAAATTTAGAGACTTTTTAAAGACGACGATGTTATGGTAAACTATATACTTGTAGATATTTCATTACTAGAAATTTCTCTATGGAAATGAAAGAGAATTGCGAAAGAAGGAGGCTAAAGCCTTGCGAATCTTACTGATTGAGGACGACAAGAACTTATGCGAATCGCTGCAGTTTCAATTGGAAAAGGAAGGATTTACAACCGATATAAGCTATGACGGAGAAGAAGGGCTTTTTCTGGTTCAGGAGCAGATCTACGATCTGGTACTGCTGGATCGAATGCTTCCTTCCATGAGCGGACTGGAAGTATTACAGCAAATGCGGCAAGAAAAGATCGTGACGCCAGTCATCTTTCTTACCGCCCTTGGCACGCTGGACGATAAGGTGAACGGACTGGAAAACGGCGCGGACGATTATATTGTCAAGCCCTTTGCCTTCCGGGAATTGCTGGCGCGAATCCACTCTGTGATCCGGCGGCCGGGCGATCGGAAAGACAACCGCCTGCTTTCCCTGGGGAACGTCGCCTACGATCCGGTACAAAAACGCCTTTCCAACGGGGAGCAACGCTGTACTCTCTCCCGAAGGGAAGGCGATCTTCTGGAAATCTTCCTTCTGCATCCGGGCCAGACCCTTCCCCGAAACACGCTTCTTCTGCGGGTATGGGGCCCGGACACCGATGTAGAAGACGGAAATCTGGATAATTACATTCATTTTCTGCGCCGACGGCTAAAAGCTGTAAAAAGCAATCTGTGTCTGAAAACCATCCGGGGCGTGGGATATCGCCTGGAATGCCCGTAAGCGCACGCATTTTTAACGCACCGCCCCGATCAATTCCCGGATATCTCCGATCCGGTTTTCTTCCATATAGCGGCGGATTCCTTCCACAATTTCCACCGTCGCACAGGGATTTCGGAAATTCCCCGTGCCTACGGCAATGGCGGTAGCTCCCGCCAGAAGAAATTCCACCGCGTCCTCCCAGCGGGTAATGCCTCCCATGCCGATGATGGGCAGCTTCACCGCGCGGGCCGCCTGATAGACCATACGCACGGCGACCGGCTTAATGGCGGGCCCGGACAGACCGCCGGTCTGGTTGGCAAGAGCGAACGTCCGTCTCTGGATATCGATCTTCATACCGGTCAGTGTATTAATCAGGGACAGTGCGTCCGCGCCGCCCGCCTCTACCGCCTTGGCAATCTCTGCGATATCCGTCACATTGGGACTTAACTTGAGGATCAGCGGCTGTCTGGCCCGCTTTTTTAATTCCCGGGTAATGGCTTCGGCCGCCCCTGGATCCTGGCCAAAGGCAATGCCCCCCTCTTTAACGTTGGGACAGGAAATATTGATCTCCAAAAGATCCACCGGCTCCTCGCCCAGCCGTTCCACCACTGCGCAGTAATCCTCCGTAGTCTTGCCACAGACATTAACGACGACTTTTGTATCGTATTTTTTCAGCATGGGCAGATCTCTCTTACAGAAGACCTCCATACCGGGATTTTGCAGGCCGATGGCATTGAGCATCCCGCCGTAGGTTTCCGCCAGTCTGGGCGTGGGATTTCCCGGCCACGGCTCCCTGGCCACGCCCTTGGTGACCACCGCTCCCAACGCGTTCAAATCTACAAATTCACTGTACTCCTGCCCGGAGCCAAAAGTACCGGAAGCAGTCATCACAGGATTCTTCAGCTCTACGCCCGCTACTACGACTTTTGTATTCATGGCAGCTCTACCTCCGTACTTAAAAATACCGGACCGTCCTTGCAGACTCTCTTATTGTGTACTTGGGAATGGGCGTCCACCTCCCTCGAACGGCACACGCACCCTAAACAGGCGCCGATGCCGCAGGCCATCCGTTCCTCCATGGAAATCCAACAGGGAATATCTTCCTTGGCCGCGTATTCCTTTACTGCGCGCAGCATCGGTGTTGGACCGCAGGCCAGCAGCATGTCCGCGGACAGCTCCTTTTCCCGCAGAGCGTCCAGTACATTGCCTTGAACGCCGGCGCTGCCGTCCTCCGTAGCGATCACCAGCTTGGCGCAGGCTGCGAAATCCTCCTGCAAAAACAGATCAGCCCGGTAGCCGGCTACCATCGTCACGTCCCCGTCCAGACGTTTCGCCACTTCTAGCATGGGCGGGATCCCGATGCCGCCTCCCAGCAGCACGATTTTTTTTTGCCGGCATTCTTCCAGTGGAAAACCGTTACCCAAAGGCCCAATCACTTCCAAGGCATCCCCCTTGGAAAGCCTGGAAAATTCCCGGGTTCCTTCGCCGGCCACCCGGTAAACCAGGCGAAGCCGACCCTGTTCCTTTTCTATTTCACAAAGGCTGATGGGCCTTGGCAGCAAGCGGCTCTCTCCCCGGCAATAGAGGGAAACGAACTGACCTGGACGCGCTCCTGCCGCTATTTGTTCCGTCTGCAGCCACAGGCTATAAATCCCCGGGCTGATCTCTTCTTGCGAAATCACCCGGCAATTTTCTTTTCTTTTGCTCATCATCTCTTTAATCCCTTCCTAAAGCCCCGGCAATGTCCGCAGCCATTTCCTGTACGGCCGCCCGGGCGGCGTCCTGATATCCCTCCGGCCCAAAATTCTGATACTTTTCCTGGCGATAGGCGGCGATGATTCCCCGGGAGGAATTCACAATAGCGCCCAGCCCATCCTCATTGAAAAACGGCACCAAGTCCGCGCCCTTTCCGCCCTGGGCGCCATAGCCGGGCACCAGGATAAAAGCCTTGGGCATCAAGCGGCGCAGCGTTTTCCCCATTTCCGGATAGGTGGCTCCTACGACGGCGCCTACATAGCTGTATGCCTCGCCCATGTGCTCCTGGCCCCACTGCGCGACCTTCTCTCCGACCCATTCGTATAAAGGCCGTCCGTCGATCAGCCTGTCCTGAAATTCCCCGCTGGAAGGATTGGAGGTTTTTACGAGGATGAACACACCTTTTTTTTCTTCCTTCGCCGTTTTTATAAAAGGCAAAATGCCGTCGGAGCCCATATAGGGATTCAGCGTAACAAAATCCGCATCAAAAGACGCGTAGCTCTTTTTTCCCACTCGTACCTTCCCCAAATGACCCGCGGCGTAGGCGGCGGAGGTCGAACCGATATCGCCCCGCTTGATATCGCCGATTACCACCAGCCCTTTTTCTTGACAATATTCCACGGTTTTCTTGTACGCGGCCATACCCTCGACGCCAAACTGCTCGTACATGGCGATCTGCGGCTTTACGGCGGGAATCAGATCGCAGGTAGCGTCTACGATCCCTTTGTTAAACTGCCAGACGGCTTCCGCCGCGCCCGCAAGGGTTTCCCCGTAGGCGGCGAAGGCCTTTTCCTGGATATGCGCCGGGATATAGTCCAGCATGGGGTCCAGCCCTACCACAATCGGCGCGTTTGTCTTTCGGATATTCTCTATAAGCTTTTGAATCATAATTGTTCTCCCTTATTTACTCTGTGAAACGGCTCTTTGGAAACTCGTAGACAATCTTTCCGTCGCAGATCGTCATGCGTACTCTTCCCTTCACCTTTTTTCCATGAAAAGGCGTATTGCTTGCTTTGGAAACGAAGGTCCGCTTGTCGATGGTATATTCCTCATTCGGGTCGATCAGCACGATATCCGCGGCTTTTCCCTCACTTAGCGTCCCCTTATCAATATGCAGAATTTTTGCCGGATGATAACTCATTTTTTCCGCCATCTGCAGCGGCGTAAGAATTCCCGGCTCCACCAGTTCGGTCAATGTCAGCGCCACGCTGGTCTCCAGTCCGACAATCCCAAAGGGCGCATGACGCATAGAACCGCTTTTTTCCTTTGCGCTGTGGGGCGCATGATCGGTGCTGATCACCTGGATGACATCTTCTTTCAGCAGTTGCTTTAAGGTTTCCACATCCTTCCTTTGGCGCAGAGGCGGATTCATTTTGTAATTGGGATCGTCTGAGGGAATGTCAGCGCTGGTCAGCGTAAAATGATGAGGGCATACTTCTCCGCTGGCTTCTATACCCGCCTCCCGGGCGATCTTTAGCATCTTGGCCGCTCCTTCGGTGGAACAGTGGCACAGATGTAGATGGACGCCGGCCTCCCGGGCAAGAAGCAAATCCCTGGAGGTAATCGTATCTTCCACCGCATTGGAAATCCCAGGCAGGTGCAATTCCCGGGCTCTTTCATCCTCGTTCATACAGCCTTCGCCGGCCAGGACAGCGTCCTCGCAATGCGCCAATACCGGAATCCCCAATTCTGCGGCCAGCCGCATCGCCTCCAGATACAGTCGGGTATTCAGTACGGATTTTCCGTCCTCTGTCAGAGCGCAGATCCCAGCCTCTTGCATTCCCCGAATATCGGAAAGTTCCTGTCCCTTCATCCCTTTTGTAATGGCGCCGGCTTGTAATACATGGATCGGCGACAGGCTCTGGGCCTTGTGTACCACATATTCCACGCGGGTTTTCTCATCGATCACCGGCTTCGTATTGGGCATAGCCACGATTGTCGTAAAGCCGCCCTTTGCCGCCGCCAAGGAGCCGCTTTGGATGTCTTCCTTATATTCCAGCCCCGGATCCCGCAAATGTACATGCATATCCACAAGGCCCGGCATCACATACCATCCCCGGGCATCCACGATCTGTTCGGCCGAGCCGTCCAGATTCTCGCCTCTTTTTTGGATTTTTCCATCTTCAATCAATATATCCAAAACGGCGTCCGTTCCCGAGGCCGGATCCAGCACCCTGCCGCCTCGAATCAAAATACTCATATCGTCTGCTCCCTTCTGCTTCCTGGCGCGTATCCCTGCATTTTTCTTACCGCTATCATACACGAAAATGAACGGCAATTCAACCTTTACCGCAGACGCCTTTTTGAAAAAACACACTGAAAACAGCCTACAGCAAAGACAAATACAGCTCCATGGCCTGATCTCCCCAGAAAAACGCCGCGCCCAGGCCGACGGCCAAAAAAGGCCCGAAGGCAAAAAAATCCTTCAGGGAGAGCTTTCCCCGAAACAGCATCCAGCTTCCATAGCAGCCTCCAAGGCACAATCCCCAAAACATTCCCGACAGTACAGCCCGCCAGCCCAGGAAAAAGCCACTGGCCGCTAAAAGCTTTATATCGCCGCCGCCAAAAGCCCCTTTGGTGAAAAGGGCCAGCAACAGCATCGGCATAGATACGATTCCCAGGCCAAAAAGCCGATCCCCCAGGCTATGGGAAGGAAACAACCGCAGCGCGGCGATTCCCAGAAATAAAATTCCTATATGAAAACGATTGCAAATTATCTTTGTATCCCAATCAATAAAAGCTACCATCGTCAAAATCCCCAGATAAACGAATCCCAGAATTCCCCGCAAAGACAAAAGCCCCCACGCCCCATAACCAAAATAAGCGCCGCAGCCCACAAAGCACAGACCGCCCAAGAGCTCCATCCAAAATTGTCTTTGAAAAATCTTCTTTCCACAGCCCCGACAGTTTCCTCTTAACAGCAAATAGCCGAGACAGGGAATCCATTCAACGATCGCGAATTCCTTCTGACCGGACAGACAATGACTTCGTCCGCGCACTATGCCCTCTCCTGCGGGAAGCCGACCGATTACTATATTAAAAAAGCTAAATAAACAGGCTCCTATGACAAACCGAAGCAGCTGTAGAATTCCAGACGCCGCTATGTACATTTTTCTCCTTTCATTATTTCACACAAATAGAAGTTTATCCAGCAAAAATTGCGGCTGCAAATAACAAAGGCCGCGCATTTTACACGTTTCTTGCAACAAAATATAATTTTAATAATCTCTAAAAATGGATTTCTTTTCTAGGTATGCTTTGCAGATATGCAAAAGACTTCCTGGCATGCAACTGCCCTTAGATGCTACTTACTATGAGAAATTTCCTCTTCCGAGCCAACTGCATACAGTATAACAACTTCCAATTAAAATGGCAAGAGATATTATCGAAAAATAATACACTTTTGTATTTTCAAAAAATCTTTTCATAAATATCAAAAATTCCCATCTATTTTCATCATACAGATTTTTATACTATCACAAAATGAAGGGGATTTTTCAATTATCACATGATTTTAAAATTTTCATTTCATGGATTTTCTACACCGATGGCGCCAACACCCCCTCTTACGTCATATAGTACAAAAACAGGGCAAACTTCCCAAAAAATCTCTTGCATATGAAAAAGCATTGTGATACAATTTCATAGTTACAAATATACACGCATGAGGATTTGCAGGAACGGTGCCTGTAAAACGCCGGCAGGTTTCCCAAAAAAGAACTTATGCGGAAGAATAACCAAAAGGAGAATAAAAACATGGGCGTTATTTCAATGAAACAACTTTTAGAAGCAGGCGTGCATTTCGGTCATCAGACCAGAAGATGGAATCCGAAGATGGCTCCGTACATCTATACGGAGAGAAACGGTATTTATATCATCGACCTGCAGCAGTCTGTCGGCATGGTGGACGACGCATACAACGCCATCGCCGATATTGTGGCAAACGGCGGCAATATTTTGTTCGTAGGAACGAAAAAGCAGGCGCAGGACGCCATCAAGACAGAAGCTGAGCGTTGCGGCATGTTCTATGTGAATGAAAGATGGTTAGGCGGCATGCTGACCAATTTCAAAACGATCCAGAGCAGAATCAACCGCTTAAAAGAAATCGAAACGATGGAACAGGACGGCACCTTCGACGTACTGCCCAAGAAGGAAGTCATCGAGCTTAGAAAAGAAATGGCGAAGCTGGAGAAGAACCTGGGCGGCATTAAAGAAATGAAGCGAATCCCGGACGCCATCTTTATTGTAGATCCTAAGAAAGAAAGAATCTGCGTACAGGAAGCACATACGCTGGGTATTCCGCTGATCGGTATTTGCGATACTAACTGCGATCCGGAGGAATTAGATTATGTAATCCCGGGCAACGACGACGCGATTCGCGCGGTGAAATTGATCGTTTCCAAAATGGCTGACGCTGTAATTGAAGCAAACCAAGGCGCTTCCGAAAGCGAAGAAGAACTGGAAAGCGCAGGGGACGAATACTTCGATGAAAATCCGGAAGCATAATAGAACTTTACCGCAGTCAGATTGGAGGAAAAAATTAAAATGGCAATTACAGCAGGTATGGTAAAAGAGTTACGGGAAATGACAGGCGCCGGCATGATGGACTGTAAGAAAGCTCTTACGGCCACCGAAGGCGACATGGACAAGGCAGTAGAATTCTTACGGGAAAAAGGACTGGCCACCGCACAGAAAAAGGCCGGCCGCATCGCCGCGGAAGGTCTGTGCAAAACTCTTTTGTCCGCAGACAATAAAACGGCAGTCGTTGTGGAAGTAAACGCAGAGACTGACTTTGTAGCAAAAAATGAAAAATTCCAGAATTATGTGGCGCAGGTGGCCGAGCAGGCGTTAGAGTCCGACGCCGCCGATATCGAAGCTTTCCTTGCAGAACCCTGGAAATTTGACACGACCCAGACCGTCAAAGAAGCTCTGGCCGGACAGATCGCCGTGATCGGTGAGAATATGAATATCCGCAGATTCCAGAAAGTGACAATCGATAACGGCTTTATCGCTTCTTATACACATATGGGCGGCAAGATCGGCGTTCTGATTTCCATCGAAACAGACGTTGTGAACGACGCCGTACAGGAAATGGCCAAGAACTTGGCTATGCAGTGCGCCGCCTTAAAGCCGCTCTATACGACCCGCGACGAAGTCAGCGCAGACTTTATCGCACATGAGAAAGAAATTCTGCTGGCACAGATCAAGAACGATCCGAAGGAATCTCAGAAACCCGAAAAGGTAATTGAGGGCATGATTAACGGCCGGATCAATAAAGAAATGAAAGAGATCTGCTTGGTAGACCAGGTTTATGTAAAAGCAGAGGACGGCAAGCAGTCTGTCAGCCAGTATATCGCTCAGGTTGCCAAGGAAAACGGCGCTGCTATTAAACCCATTGGCTTCGTTCGCTTCGAAACCGGCGAAGGAATCGAAAAGAAAGAGGAAGACTTTGCAGCCGAGGTTGCAAAACAGATGGGACAGTAAACTTTATAAAAAAATGAAACCCTTGCAAGTGGCGGGAGAATGCCATTTGCAGGGGTTTTTTATGGTATGCAGAAAGAGCGTTTTATTATGATCAAAACATTCATTATTGAGAGTGGGCAAAAACTTACGGAAGAACAGCTTAAGGAAGTGGAAGAGGCAAAGAAAAGTCCGATTTATTTTGATGAGGATTGTAAGGAATTATCACCAGCGATGATGAAGGCGGTTGTACAACGAAATCGTAAGAAAAAGGCTGAAAATTCAATTGCTGAACCTGTTATTTAGTGCTATACTTTTTCTATCAAATACTTTAGGAAAAAATGAGAATACTTTTAAATATCCAAAAACAACGCACAAAAGGAGAATGTTATGGCCAAAGTACAGGTTATGGATCATCCCTTGATCCAGCATAAGATCAGCTATATCCGCAGAGAAGAGGTCGGCGCTAAGGAATTCCGGGAAATCGTCGGAGAGATCGCCGCGCTGATGTGCTACGAAGCCTCCAGAGACTTAAAGCTTATGGATGTGAAAATCAAAACGCCCATCTGCGAAATGACGGGGAAGGAATTAAGCGGCAAAAAGCTGGCGGTGGTGCCGATTCTGCGGGCAGGTCTTGGGATGGTAGACGGTATTTTGCAGATGATTCCCGCTGCTAAGATCGGCCATATCGGACTTTACCGGGATCCAGAAACCTTTGAACCGGTGGAATATTATTGCAAATTACCGGCGGATTGTGAAGAAAGGGAAGTCTTTGTCGTCGATCCTATGCTGGCAACCGGCGGTTCCTGCGCGGCGGCTATCCAGCTATTAAAAAACAAAGGCGTAAAAGCTATCCGGTTTTTATGCATTATTGCCGCACCGGAAGGTGTAAAACGAATGCAGCAGGAGCATCCGGATGTAGATCTATATATCGGCGCATTGGATGACCATCTCAACGAGCATAAGTATATTGTTCCAGGCCTTGGCGATGCCGGAGACCGCATTTTCGGGACGAAAT
>CAOJIB010000015.1 GCA_948436455.1 uncultured Blautia sp. | reverse complement strand
CCGCTGCGGATGACAAAGCCGCCGTGAGGAATACCACTGTGATCACGCCGCATTTCCTCCTCACTAATAAAATGCACCGTCGTATCATATTCGTCGAAATAATTAGGCATCGTTTTAATTTCCTGCTCGATCCGGGCCAGATCCGCCCCTTCCTTGGCCACGACAAAGCATTCCCGGGTGTGCTTCTGACGGGCGGATAATACGGGCGCTTCTCCCTTGCGCACCGCTTCAAGGGCCGTCTCCACCGGAATCGTATACTGCTTCGCATCCTTTACGCCGTCGATCCGGCGCACAGCGTCCGAATGCCCCTGGCTGACGCCTTTTCCCCAAAAAGTATAATCCTGTCCCTTTGGCAAAATAGCGCCGGCATACAGTCGATTCAAAGAAAACATCCCCGGATCCCAGCCTACTGAAATAATAGCGGTTTTCTCTCCTTCCCTCGCAGCCGCATCCACATTGGCAAAATGCTCCGGAATCCTGGCATGGGTATCGAAGCTGTCCACCACATTGAAATATCGGGCGCACTTCGGCGTCTGTATCGGCAGGTCTGTGGCGCTTCCGCCGCACAAGATCAATACGTCGATTTCATCCTTTTTCTCCTCCAACGTATCCGCCGGGCAAACCTGCACGCCCTCTGTGAGAATCTTCACCGTCTGCGGATCTCTTCTTGTAAATACTGCCGCCAGCTCCATATCCGGATTCTGCCGGACGGCGCATTCCACACCCCGGCCCAGATTCCCATATCCGTAAATGCCAATCTTTATTCCCATAATTTCCTCCTCTTTTTTAGATACAACAAATCCTTCCGCCGCAGCAGGTACTGCACAGCATATTTGCCAAACACAGCCGACAGCACAAATCGTTTCCCACAGGCATCACAGGCCCGTAGCTCTGCTGCCGTGTCTGATACCAGCCGCCCCCGCCTGAAAGCCTGGAGAGCAAAAACTGGTATTCCAGATTCCCCGGCTCCCTTTGACAGGCTTCCTGGGCATATTCCAGCGCCTGCACATTATTTCCCAGCCCTGCCTGGGCCACCGCGCCAAAATAGTACCAGCGCCCGTTTCTTTCCCGTATATTCTGCAGTACGTTCCATGCCTCCCGATAAGAACCGGTCTGCAGATAATTTGCCACAACCTGGAAGTACCGCGTATCGTCGTCATTCGCAGCCGTCTCCCCGGCAAAGCCTCCAAAGCCTCCCCCCGAGCTTCCGTATTCCCGTTCCCTCATCACCTGCTCATAGGCCTGCTGCACCGTTTTAAACATTTCCTCTGCTTTTTCTTTGTTGGGATTATTGATATTCGCGTCGGGATGGTATTTGCGGCTTAGTTTTCTGTAAGCTTTTTTTACTTCTTCGTCCGTAGCGCCTCTTTCCACGCCCAACACCTTATAAGGATCCAGCATTCTTCTTCTCCTGTCCCTCTTGTTCCTGTTTTCTGCGAGCAGTCACCTGGGCAAACCGGCGCCATACGCCCGCATACAATATATTTCGTAAAATTTCTGCGTATTTTATAATCGGAAGCAATTCGAATTCCCGACAGCATTCCGCCATCATCATGTCTAAAAGTCCTTTGCAGGTTCCGGAAAAGTCCGGCGCGTCCGAAAGCTCTTTTAATGGATTATAATTGCCTGCTCTGCAATCCTCCTCCACGTCTTCATAGGCGTCCAGCAGATAAATAAATTTCCCCAGATAAAAGCCCATCCGGCGCAGATGCGGCGCCCACTCGTCTTCCCTGTAGACAAACAGCTCTCCCATAATATCCCCGAAAAGCCCGGCCATTTCATCCAGCGTTTTGTCGCCTTTCTTTTCATTGGCATACAAGGCCCGCAGCCTCTGGCTGATAAAAGCAGCTTTCTGAGGATACCGCGCCTTTACCCGGCGGCTTCCTTTCCTCAGAAGCCTTGACAGCGCAGCGGCAGATACTTTCTTTTCATCACTCCAGTCGTCCTGACATTTATAATAGGACAGAAGAAGATTCATATCCGCCGCATATTCTGTATACGCATTGACGCGCGCCGTATGTTTTACAAAAGGGTGCACGACGCACCGGTATTGCCCCTTCTCTCCCCCTGGCTCATAAAGCCCGGTCAAAAGCAACAGCAAAAAAGTCATATCGTACGTAAGGGTGAGCTGTCCGAGCAAGCCGTGCCGCTCCTTTAAAACCCGGCAAAGCCCGCAGTAGTAGGACTGATACACCGCAAACTCCCGGAATTTCATTTCTGCTTTATTGATGGTAATATATCCGAACATTCTCAGGTCCTTTTTATGAACTTATGATGGCATCTGGGACAGTCAATCTCGATTTTGCCCCGGCCCCTCGGTACCCTCGTCTTTTGCCCGCAGGCGGGACATTTATAAATCTTATGCTCCCGATCCGCGGCCGTGCCGACGCTCTTTTGCCTGCGGAAGAAATCCAGTACTTTTCCCTGTACCCGAAGATATGCCTGGTTTTCCGCATACCGCCTTTCAAAATTCCTCGAAAGCATTCGCACATAGATATACGCCAGGCATACCCATCCCAGCAGATGAAAGAATCGATTTCGCAAAAGCCCCGACAAAAGGATGCAGACCATCGCCGCACCTACCAGAAACTTCGAAAACTGATCCACTCCGTAGCGCCCCTGCAAAAAACGCGCCACTCTTTCTTTCCAGCTCATCGCCGTCACCTCGTCTTCCCAGTCTTCTATCTCCGCCTTTGCCTCATACAAAAAGAATGATCTTATTGTAGCATGGTATTTCCTGGATTTCAATCCTTTCTACGCCCAAGTTTTCGCCAAGCCATTGGAAACGGTGGCCGCTAAAACCTGCTGAAAAATTCCCATGCATTATAAAACGCCCTTCACTGACAACCGTCTCATCAGCAAAGAGCGTTTTCTATAACTATGAAGCCGGAGGCTAAATAGTTACCGTTCTTTTTATACAAACACACCAAATTGTACGCAAAGGATCATCGCCAGTAGCCCGAGAAAACCAGGAATCAAGCTGATCCTTAAATACACGGGCACCGCCTTTTTATAAGGAAGCTTTGCCAGTGTGGTCGTATTGACAACGCCTACAGAGTGGGGACCGACGCAGGGGAACACCGCACCGCTTAAAATGCGGTGCGTAACCGCTGCGGAATACCCGGCCGCTGTCATAGACTCTAAGATCTGCGGACCGAAAGCGCTGATCGCTCCCGGAGGCGCCGACGTAAGGAACGTGACTAAAGAAATCACTGCAGGACCAAAATACAGAGGAGATAACTGGGATAGTGCATCCGCCACGATCCGAAATCCAGGCGCTTCGGCCATCAGCGTAGAAAGGGCTACGGTAGCCGCCGCATTTAACGCGGGGCTATAACTGGTGGTCATTCCGGTAGCAACCGTACTTTTCAAATCAGTGATATATTTTCGAAAAAATAAAAGATTACATAAAATTCCAACAAAAAGACCAATCAAAACGTCAAAAGCTACGGCGCAAAGTACTACGGCCGCCATGGAAAACAGCGTATACCTCGCTTTTGGCAGCTCCTGCTCTTTACCGCTTTCTTCCTTTACGGCCTGACTGGCAAAAGCGGCGCCGGTGGTTAGAAAGGTTTCCCCGTTCTTTTCCGCCTTCTTCATGTCCAGCTTTGCCAGAAGCACAAAAACCAGACAAAACACGCCGAAACCCACGAAGGATAACCCCATCCCCGCCGTCAGAGGCGTACCGTACATTTCTGAAAGCTGTACGTTCACAAGCTGCAGCGAACCGCCCAGATAGCAGGTAGCCGTACTGCAGGCCCCTCCGTAGCAGTAAAACCGCCAGGGGACGTCGATTTCCTGGTACAGGTCTCTGGCCGTATAAAGAACCGTAAAAACGATCACGAAGCTATTCACGCCCACAAAAGTCAGCAACATATACATAGCCGGCACAAACAGTACGCAGATAAACTTCTGATTCCGCTTGCTCTTGCGGATCGCATTGGCAAAGGCCACCGCCATACTCCGGGAACCCCGGCCGTCCACCAGCGTCTGGCCGTACAGGCAACCGCCGGCCAACACGAGAATATAACTAGCGATAAAATCGCCGGCCGAACCGGCCCACGCGCCAGTTAAAGTATCCAGAAGTGGCATACCCGAAAAAAGGATGATGATTACCGAAGCCAGCCAGGCGGACAGGAAGATCTGCACACCCTTAAAACAGCATACGATAAAAAATGTAATTCCTATAAGAATGCCCAGCAGGCTAAGCAGCTCCATCCCTATCACTCTCCCGTCTTATCGGTTCTTTTCCATCTGTTGGAATCACTATACATATAAAAACCTATCGCCGCACAAAATATCCTTTGGCGCGGCAACCGTTTTTCATACCAAGGTATAAAGGAAGGGCGCCGGAATTTTTCCAGCGCCCTATCCGGTATGGAAATATTAATCCACCTTACCGTATTTCAGATTCAGCTGCTTTTCTTCCGCTTCCAGAACCATCTGATGAATCTTGTCGGCAACCTCCTTGGAAACCGCCAGCTTATCTCTGTGTTCTGCTAAGATCTTGCGGGCCCGTTCATCAGCCAGCTTCTTTAATTCCTTTGCGTCGGCTGTCGCCACGCCGCGCTGGAAGATCCTTGGATTCGTCTGCTCCGGATAATATTCCAGAGTGTGCTCCTCCTCCAGGAAATTTCCGCGGATACCTACCTCGCGGATTACATCCATCGCCATGGTAATTTCGTTCACCGGTATTCCTTCCTGTGCTTTACGGTACATATGGAGAATGTCGGCATCGGCTACGAGCTGTCCTAAGCTCATGACAATACCGCTGTCCAATATACCGCCGCCATAGATAATATTCGCTCCTGCGAGCACCGGAAGTATTCCCGTCATTGTTTTTTCATGACCTGCCTGGAAGTCACAAAACTTGGACTCTGTCTATGTCCCGCCGATCAGCGTGGGAATTCCGTACATTCTTCCAAGAGCGGCCATCGTGGCGCTAAGAAGTCCTGCCTCGGGACAGCCCACCAGCGCGGAAGCGCCGTGACGCATATCGGAGATTCCCGGGGAACCGCCGCATACGAATCTGGCACCCTTACGTACGAGCTGTGACAAAACCAATGTGGCAAGGTTTTCAGCGTTTGCGATAATGGCTGAACCAGCCAAGGTTACCGGCGCCATACCGCCTGCCATGGACATCGTCATATTCGCCACAGGAATATCGTATTCCGCCGCTGTCATCAGCACCTCACATGCCTCTTCTGGAATAAACAGCGGGCTGATCGTACACTCGCCGAACATAATCGTCGGTTTTTCCTGTAATGCTTTTAAGCTACCGCGTTCTACGCTTGCCATCTGGATATCGTATTCCACCGTCCACTTTCTGCTGGAGGAAGACAGGATCGGCTTGCGGCAATGGGTATAATGCATTTCGAAGCTATGAATATTCGTAAAGCCCTGCTTTACATCGCTGGCCGTCAGTGTAGAAAAGCAGAAGTCGTATTCCGGAAGCTGGTCAACCAGCGTGGCGGTGTCGATCAAATCCGCCTTTACTGCCGGACGGATCTCCCCTGTTTCCAGGTCTTCGATCTGCGGCGCGCAGCCGAAGGGAGAATGATATACCCGGCCATCTTGCAAATTAATATTTAACTCCTCGCTTTTCCCATATAAAGTGAAAGTCGAAGGAGATGACTGGATCGCTTCTTCCACTACATAGGGCGGGATCTTGACAACTTTTTTGTCGTAATCCACATCACAGCCGCCCTTTTCAAAACATTCCAGGGCGTCCTTGCTGCCGACTTCTATACCTACCTCCGACAGGACCTCTAACGTCGCTAAGTGCAGCTGCTTCAAGCTGTCTTCGCTGTACAGATCAAGTCCCAGGCCTGTCACGTCATGTAAGCCGGCCGATAGATTTCTTTTCATGAAGAGAATCCACCTCCTTATTTTTATTTTACAGTAAGTATAATACCTACAGTAGATTTAGAGTCAAGTAAAAATATAGAAATATGTATAAGTCCTGCCAAAAATATTTCATTCTGCCGCCTTTTAGAAACCCTCTTCTTTTTGCCTGCACTGCACCGGCAAAGGCCGGCGCAGCAAATAGAAAAACAAGGGATTCTGCCAGACGCCAAGCAGGGTCTAGCAGATCACATTGATCGGTTTTTTCTCAATCCAGCCTTTAATGTTGTCGCAGACGATCACCGCTCTCTTTTCAAAGGCCTGGGCAGAGGCGAAAGCCACATGGGGCGTAGCCAGCAGATTCTTCGCCTGCAAAAGCACGTGCTCCCCTGGCACCGGCGGTTCCATTTCAAAAACGTCCACCGCCGCGCCGGCGATCCTGCCTTCATTTAAAGCGTCCGCCAGCGCCTGGCTGTCCACGATCGGCCCGCGGGCGCAATTGATAAACAGCGCGTCTTTTTTCATCAGCGCAAACTGATCCTTCCCGATCATGCCGATGGTCTGGGGATTTTGGGGCACATGCACGGAAACGATATCGCAAGTGCGAAGAAGCTCGTCCATGGAAACGAATTCCACGCCGGGAATTTCCTTCTTTGTCCGACTGTACGCGTATGTCTTGCAGCCGAAGGCCTGGGCGATCTGCAGCACGCGGGTACCGATGGCCCCGGCGCCGATCACGCCGAATTTCTTTCCTTCCAGCTCCCAGCCCACCAGACCGGCCTTTGTTCCGCCCGCACGAACGGCCTCGTTGCAGGCCACGATATTCCTGGAAAGGTCGATGGCAAAACCGAAAACCAGGTCAGCCACCGCTACGGTAGAATAACCGGCGCAATTGCATACCATAATGCCTTTTGACTTACAATACTCCACATCCACCAGATCTACGCCGGTAAACGCCACACAGATCATTTTCAGCTCCGGCAACTGGCTGATGATGTCTTCTCCATATTTGATATTCGATAATACGACGCAGTCCGCGCCCTTGCTGCGCTCTATAAGCGTCGCAGCGTCTTCTACGCGAGTGTCGTAATATGTGGCCTCCACAAGGCCGCCCAAGGATTCCTCTACCAAACTCTTCAAAGCCTCCTGGGGAATTCCCAGCGGCTCTAAAAATGCTACCTTCATACATACGCTCCTTTCTATTTGTCAAAACTTTCATTTCTTTGTTAAAGCACCTGACGTACCACGTCAATCACCGTACCGTCCCGGTATTCCACAACGCCTACAATCCGATCACCGATCTTCGGATGATCTTCCACCGCTCCCAGCTTTTGGCCCATCTGGTACAGCTCCTGAATGTCTACAATGGGAAGGCCACTGCCTTTTAGTTTTTCCATAAGATCCGTCCGACGGGGATTGATCGCAATTCCCTTGTCGGTTACAATGCCGTCCACCGTATCCCCCGGCGTTGTGATCGTCGTCACCTTCTCCCGGATCATGCAGCGATTGCCCTTTTTCATCAGATTGCTGACGACCAGCGAGATCTTGCTGCCCGCGGCGCAGTCCTCGTTGCCGCCCGAAGCGCTCATGATCACGCCGTTGGAACCAGTAATCACGTTCAAGTGGAAATCTGTATCTACTTCAAAACCTCCCAAGATCATAATATCCAGATTGTTGACCACACATCCCTTATTTTCTGGATTGCCATAGAGACTGCCGCTCATAATCAGATGGCGGGGATCATGCCGGGCCAGATGCTCGATGGATTCAATATCAAAGCACTGCACGTTCCAAAGCGCCCGAAAGAGTCCTTCATCCAGCATCCGTGTAAAATAACCGTGAATACCGCCAGAGCCGAAGCTTCCAGTAATTCCCCGCTTTAGCATCCGCTCCCGAAGGCGGGCCGCCACTGCCAGACTAATGCCGCCGGCTCCTGTCTGAAAGCTCATGCCCTGCTGCACATAGCCGGCCTGATCCAAAAGCTCCGCGGCCATTTCCGCCACTGCCAGCCGGGCCGGATCCTCTGTCACCTTCGTCGCACCGCTGGCAATCCCCGCCGGATCGCCGATGGCGTCTACCTGCACCACCAAATCTACCAGATGTTCCGAAATTTCGATCGGCGTATTGGGATACGGCGTCAGCGTATCCGTTACCGCTACAACATAATCCGCAAAAGCCGCGTCCGCATACATATAGGACAGACAGCCGCAGGCGCTCTTGCCGTGACTCCCGTTGATATTTCCCATGGCGTCACAGCTTGGCGACGCGCAGAAAGCAATATCAATGTGCAGCTCGCCGTTTTCCACCGCTCGGGCGCGGCCGCCGTGGCTCATAAGGACTGCGGGCTTTTGCAGCTTGCCGGCAGAAATCGCCTGGGCCACCGGCCCGGCACCGAAGGTACTGACCGAAATCTTAGTAATCGTCCCATCCTCGATCAACGGAACCAGAGGCGCATGGCAGGCAAAAAGACCGGAGGCCGCCACATGAATATCCTTGTAGCCCCGTCTGGCAATGGCTTCCATGACCTGATTGGTCACGAAATCTCCATTCCGCAGATGGTGGTGAAACGACACGGTCATACCGTCCCGCAAAGGCAATTTGTCCAGCGCTTCCTCCAGGTCTTTACAAAGCTTACTCTGCCCGATCACAGCGCCTTTCTCGATCCGGGCCTCAGCACGCTTCGAGGGCTGGCCGGCTAAGGCGAAGGCGCCTGCGTAATGCCGGACTGTACCGTAATCTTCAATATAATCCGGAACTTCACGTCCAAGTATATTTTTCATTCGACTCTCCTTTGGAAAACTCGTCACTGTTTCGTTTTTTACAGATATGGGCTCCCTTTTTCATTCTTTAGATCCTAGCCACCTGATCTTCCCTCGCGGCCTCGGCCACCGCCTGCGCCACCGCGTCCTTCACACGGGGATCGAACGCCTTGGGAATGATATACTCGGCGCACAGCTCCTCTTCACCCACCAGATTCGCCAATGCCTGCGCCGCGGCGAATTTCATACGCTCGGTGATACGACTGGCTCGTACGTCCAGCGCGCCTCTGAAAAGTCCCGGGAAGCAAAGCACATTATTGATCTGGTTTGGATAATCGCTGCGGCCTGTGGATACGACCTTCGCCCCTGCAGCCAGAGCTTCGTCCGGGAAAATCTCCGGCGTTGGATTGGCGCAGGCGAAGATAATTGGATCTTTTTCCATCGTACGGATCATATCTCCTGTCAGTGTGCCGGGAGCGGAAACACCGATAAATACGTCCGCCCCGCAAATGACCTCGGCTAACGTACCGGAAAGACGCTGGGGATTTGTAATCTTGGCCATTTCCTCCTTGACCGGGTTCAAGCCCTCGCGGCCTTCGTAGATTGCACCTTTTCGATCGGTCATAATCACATTTTTCAGACCGTAGCTGATCAAAAGTTTGATAATGGCGATGCCGGCGGCGCCCGCTCCGCTGGTGACGATCTTCACATCCTCGATCTTTTTGCCCACAACTTTTAAGGCGTTGATTAGGCCGGCCAAAGTAATCACCGCCGTCCCGTGCTGGTCGTCATGGAAAATCGGAATATCGCAACGTTCGATCAGCTGCTTTTCAATCTCAAAGCAACGAGGCGCGGAAATATCTTCCAGATTTACGCCGCCAAAGGAGCCTGCCAGCAACGAAACCGTCTGCACGATCTCCTCCACAGTCTTGCTGCGAATACAAAGAGGCACGGCGTCCACGTCGCCAAAGGCCTTAAAGAGCACGCATTTTCCTTCCATGACAGGCATCCCCGCCTCCGGCCCAATATCTCCAAGGCCCAGCACCGCCGTTCCGTCCGTTACGACCGCCACTGTATTCCACCGGCGGGTCAAGTCATAGCTTTTGTTGATATCTTTTTTAATCTCCAGGCAAGGCTGCGCAACGCCTGGCGTATACGCCAAGGAAAGCGCGTCCTTTGTATTTACCTCGGCCCGGGGCGTCACTTCGATCTTCCCCCGCAGCTCATAATGCATTTTCAGAGATTCTTTTGCATAATCCATCCTTCGCTTCCCGTCCCTTTCTGCATAATAACAGTGAAAGCGTTTCCCTCCGCAAATTATCGCAAAGGGAACGCTTCTATACTCCTTAGTGCTTCTTTGTAGCTTCCTTTTCCTCGATCTCTTTTACTCTGGCAAGAATATTCAAACCGTCTCTATATACAGGAATATCAATCATCTGGCCGTCTACACCCACAGAAGCGGAGCCCTTGGCAAGACCTTCCTCCTCAAAAGCTTTCGTAATTTTCTTGGCCCATTCGATACGCTCGGGAGCGGGAGAATATACTTTATGAGCAATGGGAATCTGACGGGGATGAATGATCTGACGCCCCTCGAAACCAAGCTGCGCGCCGCTTAAGGTATTCGCCTCAAAAGCCGCGTCGTCCGCATAATTGGGGAACGGAGCATCCTCAGCCACCAGGCCGGCCGCCCGTGCGGCAACACCGATCTTTGCCCGGGCATAAATCTGTTCGTCCGCCTTGTCAGTCCTGGTCACGCGCATATCGCGGGTATAATCCACCGCACCAAAGATGACGGCTACCAGACGATCGGAGCACCATACCGCCTGATCTACGTTCATCACGCCGATGGCAGTCTCAATAAGGATGGCCATCTTGATACCGCCCACAGGCAGGCCGCGTTTCTTTTCCAGATCCGTCATCATAAAGTCCAGCCGCTTTACGTCGTCGGGGCCGGAGCACTTGGGCAATGTAATACCGTCCAGGCCTTCCATTACGACTGCGTCCAGATCCTCCATCGTCAGATCTGTATCCCAGGCGTTAATCCGCACCCAGGACTCCGCGCCGTTCTGGCTCATCTTGGGAATCCATTTCTTTGCGATTTCCCTGGCGGCAGCTTTCTCTGAGAGAGGAACCGCATCCTCCAGATCCAGGGTAATCACATCCGCCCCGCGGGTGGGCGCTTTTTCTATCATATGTTCATTATTTGCCGGTAAATAAAGATCCGTTCTTCTAACTGCCATTTTTCTGCCTCCTTATATCTTCTGGTTTCCTGTTACAAAAAGCTTTTGCCGCAGTCCTCTTTAGAATTCGCAGGTATACTCGGCGGCCTTTAGCCTGTTATGCAGCGTGCCGATATTTTCGATTTCCATCTCCAGCAGATCCCCCGCCTTGACCTTGTCACCGTAGCCGGTAGGCGTGCCGGTCAACAACAGATCGCCGGGCTGCAGCGCGTAAATATAAGAAATATACGAAATCAGCCAGGGGATTTTCTTGAGCATGTCTTTCGTGGAACCGTGCTGTCCCAGCTTTCCATTAATCCTGGAAGATATCTGCAGGTCGGATACATCCACATCCGCAATAATATACTGAGACACCGGGCAAAACGTATCGAAGGTCTTGGCCCGGCCCCATACGACGTCCTCCGCCTGGAGATCGCTGGCCGTCATATCGTTGGCCAGCATATAGCCCCAGATATAGTTTTCTGCGTCCGCCTGGCTGACATGCGAGCAATAGCGGCCCATGACCACGGCCAGCTCCACCTCGCTGCAGGGGTCGTGCACCATGGGGGAAAGGATGATGTCCTCCCCGTCCCCAATCATGGCCGATAAAGGCTTGATATACATCTTCGGCCTTCTGGGAAAGCTTTCCCCCGGCTTTAATTCCATATCCATATAATTTAAACCCACGCCGACGATCTTCGTAGGCGTACAGGGAATCAACTGGATATCCGGATTTTCCAACCAGATCCCAGTCTCGGAAAAGTTGTCCGGGTTCGTGCCGTTTAAAAGCTGCCACTTCCCCTCCTCGCCCAAAAGAGCAAAGGATACCTCTCCTTCATATTTAATACGGGCGTATTTCTTCATCGTTTCCTCCCATGGAGCGCTTCCTTTTGCGCCTTAGCGGGCTTTTTTCATGTAATCGCTCAGTATGCGTACATTGTCGGCAAAAGAGCCCTCGCCAAGCTCTGCCCTAAAGAGCGCGCCACCGATGGTAAAGCTGGTATTCAATTCGAACATCTCATCAATACGCTCGTAGGTCTTTACGCGGCCGGCCACCAGAATTGGCAATTCCGGTGCTTCCTTGCGGATCATGCTAAGAATTTCCTTGCCGCTCATCTCATCATGCATATATGCCGGAATCGAAACGCCGCCGACGCCTGCGTCCAGCGCCTGCTGCAGATCGGCCATGATCTCATCCTTGCTTTTAATGATCCTGCCCGGAAGACCGGGAGTTTTCGCGATAAACGGGCAATATAAAACGCCGATCTCATTGAGCGCTTCATGGAGCCCCTTATCGTAGATCGTACCCAGCACGCAGTTTACGCCTGCCTTTTTGGAAAATTCCGCCAGGAATTTGTATTCCTCCTGGGTATACGTAATAGACTCTAAAAACAGATTTTTCCCAGCGGCCTTTATAACCTCCGCCAGCGCATACATCACGTCGTGTGGCTGTCCTACGCTCTTAAAACCCCAGTTAATCGTCGCTTCGTCCTTTGCGGAGGTAAAAAATTCCGCCGCATTATCCACGGTCAGATCGTTGTCCGTGAGCATGATAACTTCCTGGGTACCTGTGATCATTTCTTTTCCTGCCATATTTTTTCTCCTTTATTTTCCTGCTAAGATTTCTGTAAGTCCTTCGATCAGCGCACGATTTTCTTCCGGCGTGCCTACGGTAATTCTGGTGTGAGGAATGGGCGCGCGGGGGAAATCCCGAACAGCGACGCTGCGTTCCTTTAAGCCATTGCAGATCTTTTCAGAATCTGCGAAGCGCACGAAGAAGAAATTGCTGACGGAGGGCTTTAGGATCATAGCTTCCGGATATTTCGCAGCCAGCTCCTCTAATTTCTTATAGGTGATCTCTCTTTCTTCAATGACCTTCTCTGTAATCTCTTTAAGATATTTTTTATCCTTTAATACCACCTCGCCGATAATCTGCGCCGTCTGACTGACGCTGTATGGAGAACGGATATGGTTGATCAGATCGATCATCTGGGGATTCGCAATAGCGAAGCCGATCCTTGCGCAAGCAAGGCCGATGGCCTTGGAGCAGGTACGCAGAACAATCACGTTTTCTGTTGTAACCGCATAATCAATAATACTTTCGCCAAAGAAATCGTTATAGGCCTCGTCCACAATCACGACGCCGTCGCCGCAGGCCGCGATAATCTGCTTTACTTCCTCGCGGGTATAGCCCTGGCCGGTGGGATTACAGGGGTTGGAAAACATGAAAAAGTCCGGCTTCTCTTCTTTTAAAATTTCCAAAAGCCGCTCCAGAGTCAAAAAACCGTCCGGGTCTTTTGATACAAGATGCATATCCATAGCGGCAAAGCCGGCCTGTCTGCGGTAAATAAAGAAATCCGGGTCCAAAAACAGCAGCTTGCTGCCCTTTTCCATCAAATCGGATACCAGCATCTTGATCCATTCGCCGGAACCGTTGCCCGGCATAATCATTGAAGGCTCCACGCCGAAAAATTCCGCCGCCACGTCCCGAAGCTGCACGGCCCGGGGATTGGGATAACGGTTAAAGGGCATCTCCCGAATTTTCTGAATCACTTCTTCTTTCAGATAATCCGGCAGATCGTAGGGGCTTTCGTTTGTATTAAGCCGAACCTTACAAGTATTAGGGGCCGGGCTGTAGGCCGGCATACTTGTCAGATATTTCGATAATTTCATATAGAATACCTCCCTTTATGTACGATCGGTCCCTGGGAAATCCCTCCGCATACGGTGAATTTTCCAAGGCACTGAAACGGAAGCGCTCCCAAAAGCTTCTTTCGTTTCCAAAAAAGCCTTTGGGATTGCCCATATGTAACAAATGTGACGTCCCACAGCGTGCTGCGGGGTATTTATTTTTGGTAAAGCTGTTCCATCGTTTCAAAAGTCGGCAGCAATACGGGATACAGCTTCCGAAATACCTTCTGGTAAAGCTCTTCGTACAACGCCTGATTCTTGGCATTTGGCACAAAGGTCTGGGTATTTCCCTGGAGCATCTGCACCGCCTCCTCCTGATTGGCAAAGGCTCCGGCGCCAATGGCCGCACACATAGCCGCGCCTAAGGAACCTGTTTCGTGATAGGAGGCCCTTGTGGCAGGAACGCCGAATATATCTGCTGTAATCTGCATGCTCAAGTCGCTTCTGGAGCCGCCGCCGCCCACGTACAGGGACTTCACCGGCGCCAGATTTGGCATACTCTTTTTCAGGGATTCGGAATTCAGCCGAAGAGTCATGGCAATGCCTTCAATCAGGGCGCGGAACAGATGCGCCCGGGTATGGATGGGCTTTAGGCCGATCACAGTACCGCTGCTGTGCGGCCTCTCTCTGGGGGCCAAAAAATCCGGCATAACCAGCAGGCCCTCGCTGCCCGCCGGTATATGTAGGGCCTGCTTCGTCAGGTAGTCCTCCGCGCCGTAGCGTCCTAAGCCCTCCTGCATCGCCTTCTCGGTCAGATCCTCGGCAAACTGCTCCTTAAACCAGGTCACCAGCCAGTAGCCTCTCGCCATGGGAACCGTGTAGTTCCACTGGTAGGGCACGGCGCTTAGCAGGCTGTAGAAAAAATTCTCCCTGGTCATCGTATAAAATTGATTGGATACAAAGGTGAGATTCGCTTCCGTGCCATAGCTTATAAAGGCGTCTCCGTCATGGACAGCGCCGGCACCAAACGCTTCGGTCTGCTTATCGCTGGCGCCCGCCACCAGAGGAATTCCCGCAGGAAGCCCGGTTTCCTCGGCGGCCTTTTCGGAGATCTTTCCCATCGCCTGCCCCGGCAAAAATGCCTCGCAGAGCTGATCTTTTCGCATTCCCACACAGTCGTATACCCATGCGCGTTCCTCATAGCAAAAACGCTCCCGATCCAGAGGCATACTTCCAATCGTATTGCTTATCGTATCCACAAAGCTGCCCGTCAGCATGAACCCCAGGTATCCGCCCACGGAGGCATATTTTTCCACCTGATCATAAAGCGTTGGAGATACGCTCTTTAACAGGTTTGCCCGGGAATTCCTGCGCTGCCATGCCTCCCAAGCGGGACAATCCGCCGGCATAGGCTCCACGTCCGCCGTCCGGTAATCCTGGTAACAGATGGGATGCAGTAAGTGCGTGCCGTCGTTCCTCATAAAGCATACCGTCCCATTATGAGGGGAAAGGCCGACGCCCAGTATATCCGCAGGATCGCCGTCGAACTGCGCCATCATATCCCGGGCCGCCGCGCACAAAGAAGTCCATAAGTTTTCCTCGTCCATGTAGATACCGCCGTCCTGCCCGTGGATCAGCGGCTTGTGCTTTACGGTCGATCCGCAGACAAAATTCCCGCTTAAGTCGAACATCATCACGCGGGTACTCTGCGTTCCACTGTCTATTCCGATACAATACTGACGTTTCATAAAAAACATTCCTTTCAAAGCGGCGTCCGATCTTTCCAAAGACGGACGCCGGATTCCATATACAGCTCTATATTAAAAAGCCGCGTCATAAATGTTGATCACGTCCTGCTTATCCAGCGGCACAAAACCGTTGATCCTGCCGGCGGGTCCAAGGGCCTTTTCAGCCATAATATCGAATTTGGATTTGTCCGTAATATTGATCCCGCTTTCTCTGAGGTTCTTGGGAATGCCCCAGCTTTGGAAGAGCTCTTCCAAAGTATCGATAGCTTTCTTCGCCGTAATCATCGTGTCGCCCTCTGCGGAAAGACCCAGTACATTCTGGCCGAAGGTAGCGAACATATCCTTTGTATCGTCGTTTAAGATGTAACGCATCCACTGGATTGTGATAAGCGCGATACCGATGCCGTGTGTCTCGTCGTAATAGGCGCCGAGCTGGTGCTCTATGGGATGTACGGACCAACGTCTGCCAATCTTGCCGCAGTCAACGAAGCCGTTGCAGCCCCAGGAAGCGGTCCACAAAAGATTTGCCCGCGCTTCATAATTATTGGGATCCTCACAGGCGATCGTGCCGTATTTTACGCAGGTCTTGAGCATCGCTTCCATAAGTCGATCCGGTAAGAATGCGCCGGGAGTCTTAGAGAAGTATACTTCCATAATGTGAGACATAATGTCGGCGGTACCGGCCGCCGTCTGTCTGCGGGATACAGAGCAGGTATAGCTGGGATCCAAAAGCGCGTATGCCGGGAACTGTGCCGGAATATTCAAAGACATCTTGTCGTTCGTCGCTTCGTTGCAGATCATCGCGTCGCTGTCCATATCAGAGCCTGTAGCCGCCAGTGTGGGGATAGCGATCACCGGCAGATTATCCTTTGCCAGAGAAGAATCCAGTACAACATCCCAAGCAGGTCCGTCGTAATGTACGCAGGAGCCGATGGCCTTTGCCGTATCGATGCAGCTGCCGCCGCCTAAGGGGATGATCACCTGTACGTTTTCTTTTCTGCAAAGGGCAACGCCTTCATCTACTTTCGTTATTCTCGGATTGGGCTGGATATCGGTCAACTCCACATATTCCACACCATTGTCCTTCAGACTTTTTACTACTGTATCATATAAGCCGATTTTCTTTACGGAACTCTTGCCGTAAACAAGTAAGGCCTTCGTGCCGAACTGACGCGCCAGCTCGCCGGCCTTCTCAGCCACGCCCTTACCGAAAAATGCTTTTGTCGGAACGGAAAAACTAAAATCCTGCATGGTAAAACCCTCCTTCATTTGTCTTATACAATTTTTGCGCCGCCTCTTTGGCGAAAGCGGCTCTGTTTTTTGTTGCCGGGTAACGCTCCTTACGTTTTACCCTCCTGGGTATCCGTATCTTTAGAATACCCTCTCATGTAACTGGAGAGTCAATGCCCTGGCGGCAAAAGTTGTCAGAACATAAACTCCCGATTAATGTTTTTGCATAATAAATAGCGCAGCGCTGTAGGGGCTAAGCCGGTGGCCGTATGGGGCGTGTAGGGCGCCACATAGCAGAAATCTCCCGGAAACACTTCATGAAATACCCCATTGATACAGATCAATCCTCTGCCGCTTACAAAGTAATTGCCGTGCTCGCAGATGTGCGTTTCCGTACGCGGCATCGTCACGCCTGGATAATAGGTGCACATATTCATAGCCATATCAAAGCCATAGTCGTCGTCGATAGGCAGACAATGCTGCTCATAATCCGCCGGGAACTGTTCTCCCTCAATATCCAGCACGTTGCCCACGATCGGGGCAGGCACACTGTGGAAAGGCGATTCGATATAGCGCTTCCGCACCCAGAGTACCCGGGCTCTTTGATCGCTTTTATTCGTCGCTTCAAAATCCACGCCCGGCGGACTCCAGAAATAGCCTTCTTTCTCCAGTGTGTATTTTTTTCCGGAAATAATGACCTCGATCTGTCCTTCCACCACATACATATAATTTTCGTAGGGATTCTCTATACGCTCACAGGCGCCGCCGCCCGGCGCTATGCAAAGCTCGCATTCCAGAAAATCCGCTCCCAGCTTCGGTGTCGCCAAATGCGAAACCAACGTATCCCTCCAGCCAGGGATCCTCTTTCCCACCCGCACCGCATAAGGCATCAAGCAGGCCTGTCCCGGCTGTAGAAAAGCTCTGGCGTTCGCAAGATGATGCTCCTCTTCCATCTGCCGGTTATTTAAATTGAGCTTGGAAACATCCATAGCATTCCCTCCACTTTTACAAATGATAATCCCTGTTTACTTCTTCAAAGAAAAGGATGCGCAGCGGCTTTGGTGCATACGCCGCCGTATAGTGGGAAGCACAGGGCGCGATATGGAAATAATCGTTTGCATGCGTCTCGTAATGCCTGCCGTTCACGACCATTTCTCCTCTGCCGTCTAATACGTACGCTCCGTGAGCGCTCATGTGTACTTCGGTACGCTCGGACGTTACGCCGGGATAATATGTCAGTATATTGACGCTCATGTCAAATCCAAAATCCGTCCCATCTGGCAGACATTCCTTCGTCCATTCTGCGGTTGTCCCTTTTTGGGGTAACTGAGCGGCGTCGCCTATAAAAGCGGCGGGAGCCGCCGTATCGGCTAAGGGTTCGTATACTTTTTTTATCCACAGGATTTCCGCCGCGTCTTCTCCCTCCTGGATCATCTCAAAGGCCACCTTTGGCGGAAGGTAGCAGTAGCCCTCCTTCTTAAGCCGATGCGTCTTTTCCAAAAAGCGAATCGTCACGGCGCCAGCGCACACATAGAAAAAGTTCTCATATCCATTATCCACAGAGGCCATCGTCCGGGCGCCCTTCGCCATTTTGAGCTGTCCCATGATAAAGCTGGAATCATCCATCCGCGGTGTTGTATAATTCCATATTTCGGTATGTTCCCAGCCGGGCAGATTGTCAAAAAAGATAAATCGCCTGGGCATCTGACAAACAACCCCCGGTTCTTTTCTGGTCCTGCTGACGCTTAAGTGGTTCTGTTCGTTTAATTCCATTCCCGGATTGCAGCAAGATATATCCATCGTTTCCTCCTTGCACTGCATCGCCCGTATGGCGATGAAATTTTCTCATCAGACAATCGCCGGTTATTGGTTTGGACTTGTGTAGATTAAAGTAGCTTCTGTTCCGCCGTCCACAACGATCGCCTGGCCGGTGATTGCGTAGGAAGCGTCGCTGGCCAAGTATAAAGCGGTCTGCGCGATATCCTCGGCCTTAATCAGATAGTCCATCGGCTGGATCCGATCCAGATACCGATCGCGCCGGTCAGCCGGCACGTCCTTATTCAGCGGAGTGTCCACATACCCCGGACAAATTGCGTTGCAGCGGATATGATCTCTGGCGTAATCTACGGCCACAGACTTGGTAATGCTAAGAGCCGCCGCCTTGGAGCTGCAATAGCCCAGCTTATTTTGCACATAGCGGAACGCATAGGTGCCGATCGTATTGATGATCGTGCCGCCGCCCTGCTGCTTCATATAGGGAAGCACGTATTTACAGGTCAAAAATACGCTGAAGGTATCGATCGCGAACACCTTTTTTAGATCCTCATAGGAGGTCGTTTCCAGCGTGCCCATCGGGCTGATGCCCGCCTGGTTAAATAAAACGTCGATGCTGCCGAAGCAGTCATGAATGGCTTTAAACGTTTCTATTACTGCGTTTTCATCGGTAATATCCGCCTGGAACGCACTGGCGGTAAAGCCTGCCTTTGTAATCTCCTCGGCGGTCTGCTTTGCGGTTGTCCCATTGATATCGATCACCGCTACTTTCGCGCCGGCCTCGGCAAAACGCTGACAGGACAATTTTCCTATACCAGAGCCTCCTCCGGTAATCGCCACTGTTTTCCCGGTAAAATCATGTTTCATCATATGACCTCCTAGTCCCTGCCCGTTTCATACAAACGGACGCTTACTTCCAATAGTCCTGGATCCGCTGGTATTCCTCCAGGGAAATCTCCAGCACATCCCCGTGCTTCATGCCGTAGGGGAAGGAAAACCCTTCTTTCGCCTCTTTGAAAATCCCCGACGCCAGATCCTCCGTTATAAATGGTACGTATCCCTTATAGTCGCGGTCCTCGCCAAAATAATCTAAAAGCAAGCACCATTTTCCATCGGATAGCCGATAGAAAAGCGGCGCCTCATATTCGTTCGCTTTTAACTGACTCATCCACGCATCAAACGCTTCCACCCGCTTGTACGTCCCGGTCAGGGAATCTCCCTTTTCCAGGATCACCGCAAAGGGGTTGCTTCTGCTTTTTAGAAAACGCCAATAGACGCCGTCCACCACGCGAATGCAGGGATCCACTACGCTTGCGTCCTCCTTCGCGCATAAGAATTTTGCTTCTCCAAAATTCTCAAAGTCCTCCGTTTCGGCATAATAAATAGATTTTGCCCCGTAATCATTGGAGGAATGGGAGGAAGCCCAATAAAGCACGTATTTCTGCGAAGCTGGATCGTACATAGCGTTCGGACCCCAGCAGCATCCGAAATTCCCATCGCCTGGCTCTATCAGCTGCTGCGCAGACCAATGCACCAGATCCTTAGACCTCCACAAACTGATCTTCTGGCTGCCGTAACGGCCCATATTCGGCCATTGCCGCTGATACTTCTTTTCGAAATTTTCCGACATGCAAAGGTCGGTTCCCAAGATAACGAACTGGCCGTCCTTGGTACGAAGAATAGAAATGTCCCGCACGCCCCGCTCGCCTTTATCCGCTACGAATACCGGCGCGCCGCCGTTGACGGCCTCCCATACATAGCCATCGCGGCTAAGAGCAAAATGCACCTGTTCGTCCATCTGCTTATCCGGGCTTTTATAGTGCACCAGCAAATACGCTTTTTCTTCCATAAAACAGTCTCCTTCGTGTATCTATCTTTTCAACCGTCCATTTGTCCCAATTGGTATGCAAAACACCCACCGCCGGCATCCATTTTGCATACAAAGGCATAAAATGGGCCAGCCTCCCAAGACGCTGGCCCGGCCAGGGTCGCCGCCCGCTCCCTTGCGGACGGCAACCGGCAAATCAAACTTTACGGACGGCGCCCATACACCTTATACAAGCGTATCTGCGAATGTCAGAACTTCATCCGTAACTTCAAGAACCTTCTGTACTTCTTCCTTCGTGATGATCAACGGCGGAGAAAGAACGATTCTCGGCGGAAGAATGTAAGGAATCACTCCCTTATCGATATACATATTTTTCAGCTTCTCATGAGCGGGGCCAGTCGCCGCGCCGCCTACCAGATCTAACGCGGTGTGCAGACCAAGACCTCTGGGGTTCGCTACGCTCTTATGCTTCTTATCCAGCTCGATCAGGCCGGCCAGGAGCTCTTTGCCGCGTTCCTGGCTGTTCTGCAGCAGTTTGTCTTCCTCGTAAACGCCGATTGTCGCCAGAGATGCCGCGCAGCAAATCGGATGAGAATTGTAGGTAAGACCTGCGGGAAGCGCCACGTCGTCGTAATATTTTGCGATCTCTTTGGAAACGATTACGCCGCCAAGAGGTGTGTAGCCGCAGGTGCTGCCCTTTGCAAAGGTGATGATATCCGGCTGTACATCATAATGCTGGCAGGTAAACCACTTGCCTGTACGTCCAAAGCCAACCATAACCTCGTCGCAAACCATCAGGATGCCGTATTTTGTACACAGCTCGCGGATGCCCTTCATGTAGCCCTTGGGCATTTCGATTACGCCGCCGCCGCCCTGCATACTTTCTGTAACCAGACAGGAGATCTTTTCCGGGCCTTCCTGGATGATCTGACGCTCCAGCATACGCAGAAGGAATGCGGTATATTCTTCTTCGCTGTCGAATTTCAGACCATGATCACGCCACCACGGCCCTAAGAAATGTACGAAGCCTGCAATGCCAGGATCGATATTTCCACGGGCTACCTGACCGTTTAAGCTGGAAGCGCCGTAGGTAGAACCATGATATCCCATATACTGGGAAAATACTTTATAACGTTTGGTATAACCGTTTGCGATACGCAGCGCATATTCATTCGCATCTGCGCCGCCCAAGGTAAAGAGCACTTTGCCCATGCCGGGAGCCAGATCGGTAATGATCTTCTTTGCCAGACGGCCGCGGATTTCAGTTGCATAGGAAGGAGCGATGTAGCAGAGGTCGTCCGCCTGATCCTTGATTGCCTTTACAACTCTTTCATCCTGGAATCCGATATTCAGATTTACAAGCTGTGAACCTGCATCCAGATACTTGTTGCCATCAAAATCCCAGAAATAACATCCCTTGCCACCTGCTACTGCAATACGCTCCAGGGAACTCTTCTGTGGTGTCCAGGTAAAAAACTGATACTCCTGGTTCATCTTTAAGACTTCATCAACAGATAGTTTTTGGTTCATAATGTTTCTTCCTTTCTTTTGATTAATGATGTAACTGCTACGCCTCACAGTTGCCGGTTTCCTGGGAAGCCGATACACACGAAATCTGTCATTTCGGCGCCATCTTTCCTGACTTCTACAAGTTTCGCTTAAGTTACGGGTTTTATAATAATATCCAGGCTCTTTACCGGACGGCGCGCCGGAAATCTATAAGGAGCGTCCCCGCTTGCGCCGCCGACCCGGTAAGGAAAAACCCGGTACTATTCCAAATTATATTTTCAGATTTAGAATCTTCGCAATATTGCCGCCGGCCATCATCTCGAACGCCTTGTCCGGATCTTTGGCATATTTGGCGGAAAGCTTTGTCTTTTGTACGGAAAGGGCGAAATGGCTGCCCGGCCAATCGGAACCCATCAAAATCTTTTCCGGCCCTACGCCGTCCATCATCACGCCGGTTTTGCAGCTTAAATATTCCGCTGCGGAATTATCCAGATAGATATTCGGATTGCGGGCGGCGATCATCTTGGCGTCTGTGCAGTAATTGGGCGTGCACATATGGCCCATAATGATTGTGACATCCGGAAACGCCTTCGCGATCTCTTCAAAATAGAAGGGATGGTTCATTTCCTCAGAGCCGCCGTGAGCAAACATCGGTACCTTGTATTCCTGGCAAACCTCCATCAGCGGATCTACCAAATCGTGGTTACCAAGGAGATATCCGTGGAGCCTAGGATGCAGCTTTAAGCCCACAAAGCCCTGATCCAGATACCTCTTTAGCTGCTCTACGGCATTGGGATCCGTCGCGTCTACAAAGGCAAAGCCGAACAAACGGTCCGGATGCGCCTTGACGCACTCGATCACATATTCGTTATTCATAGACTGGGCGATGGTGCAGACACCGGCCATATCCACGCCAGCTTCGTCCATATCCTCTAAAAGCCTTTTAATCCCCATCTTGGCATCTGTAAAGCCGTCTACCTTCTTGCCTTCCCAAAGATGGTTGTGATTATCAATGATCTTCATAAATTTCCTCCTATATCTTTACCAATCCTGCTTCGGATTGACCATTTTCGCAACGCCCGGTTTGCCGACGATCTTGCCGTCTTCCATGGCTACCTGTCCCATGACGATGGTCATGACTGGTTTGCCTTTCAGCTTGAAGCCGTTAAACGGCGTATATTTTGTCTTGGAATACATTTCCTCGTGGGTTACGGTCCACTCCAGATCCATATCTACGATGGTGATATCCGCGTCCGCGCCTACCTGCAGGCAACCCTTTCTCGGATACAGCCCCCAAACCTTGGCCGGCTTTTCGGACATAACCTCTACGACTCTTTCCAGGGAGATTTCGCCCTTATTGGCACGATCCAAGATCAACGGCAGACTGGTCTGTACGCCGATGGTGCCGGGAAGAGTATCCCACCAGGATTTTTCGAATTTTTCTTCGTAGGAGTGCTGCGCGTGGTCTGTGCCGACCATATCCACATCCCCGTTTACCAGGCCTTCCCAGAGAGCGTCCCGATCTTCGGGATAACGGATCGCCGGAACCACACGGATGCCGCCGCCGTATTTCTCATAATCCTCTGTGCTGAACGTATACCAGGACGGCCCGATCTCGCAAGTCACTTTTGCGCCTTTTTCCTTAGCGGTCTTAATCATCTCCAGACCTTTTTTGGAAGAAAGATGCGTAATATTTACCCGACAGCCGGACAGCTCGGAAAGAATCAGTGTGCGGGCGATTGCGGAAAGCTCTACGATATCCGGACGAGCCTGCTCATGGGTCAGGAAATCCTTGGCGTCTCTGCCGGATTTTTTCATCTTTTCTGTATAATATTTCACCAGATCCATATCTTCCGCATGGACGGTAATGCAGTAATCCCTAGCGGCGATCTTCTGGAAGCTTTCCGCCGCTTCCGCGTTTGTCGGCATTCTATGATTATCCGGCAGCACATTATCCGGCGTACCCATATCCCACTTAAAGCCTGCTGCGCCTGCGTCCATCAAAGGCTCTACCAGCTCAGGATCCTCCACAAGGAATGCGTACAGGCCGTAGTTGACCAGGCACTTTTCCTCATAGATGGATTTTTTCAAAAGGAAATTCTTTACATTCAGGCAGGAAGGATGCACGTTGGGCATATCGAAAATCGTCGTAATGCCGCCTGCGGCCGCAGCCATGGAACCTGTCGTCGTATCTTCTTTGTAAGTCAAATCATCTCCAGGATCACGGAAATGCACATGGTCGTCAATCCCGCCGGGAAGTATATATTTTCCCTTTGCGTCGATGATCCGGTCGGCCTTTATACCTTCGGGATTGATTCCTTCCTCTGCGATCTTTCCATCCTTCACAGCCAAGTACCCCTGGCAAACGCCCTCGGGACTTACGATAGAACCGTTGGTGATCAAAAGATCAAACACCTTTTCACTCATGAATTTTCCTCCTTATTGTTATTGAGCCTTCCGGCGAATGCCAGAAACGCTCTGCATTAATATCTTGTATGCGGCGCCGGATAGGTTTTCCGGCTATTTTTCGTATGCATCAGCACCGCGCTGTACGCCTGGTGCACCGCTACGTCGAAGGGCTTATACAAATGCACCTCCAAATGATTCTCGGAAAGCTTTTCCTGCAAGCCCTCGTCGATGCCCGCGACGCCTGGACAACCCAGCATATGGCCCATTCCTTCGAAATCGCTGCATCCCAGCATAAAGCTGTCGCAGCGGGTATGTTCATAAACATCCCGAATAGCCTCATACAACGCGTTCACCACATCTTCCTTGCCCTTATTGCTCCCCTCAGGAAGAACCACCGTACGAGAACAGGTCAGGCGGTGGCTCATGCCCAGACTTCTGGCCACGTCGTAAAAGCGGCCGTTAATCCGGTCTGAAAAGGTCAGCACCGTAATCTGGTCTGTAAACTGCGCCGTGTACAGAAACGTGCTTTCCGCTACGCCAATCACCGGAATGGAAACCGCCTCCCGACAAGCGCGAAGCGCCGTGTCCGCGGTACAGTTAATAATAATTGCGTCGGAGCCGCTCTTCTGGGCCTCCTGGGCCTTCTTTACTACGCCAAAAGTCGCATATGCCTGATCGTAAGCGTTCAAAACCAGCATCGGGCCTTCGTCGATAAAAACAAATTCAAAATCACACGGCAGCGCCTCGCAGCAGGGTTTTGATTCATAGGTAGATTTTCTTTTCAGTGCAATTGGTGCAATGACTGTAATCTTCATAGTCTGTTTCCCATCCTTTGTAAAAATCTTCAATTCTGGAAATCAATTCCCGCTTCCAGGGGATTTCCTTCCAGGGATTTGCTTCCCGAAGCTCTCGGATTTCATCGGCTATCCGCCTTTGCGCTTCCCAAAGCTTCTTCTGGTCTCTTTCCCTATCATATATCTTCTTTCCCTTGACCCAGGTCATGGCAACAGCCTCCCGCCGGCCCCTATGCAGTAAAAGATCGATCACATCGGCAAAGCCGTCGGCATACGGCCGTCGCAGCTCCTCCATGGAGATACATACAAAATCCGCATCCAGCCCTTTTTCCAATTTGCCCGGAGAAAGCCGGCCGCCGGCAATCTTGCTGCCCCATGCGGTAGCCATCTGCAAGGGAATTATATTCTCAATTATACTTTCCGCGCCTACGCGCTCCATATTATAAAAAGCGGCGCGCATTTCCCGGAGATAATCCTGATCGTCGTCAAAGGCACAGCCATCCAGGCCCAGCCCCACGGGAACCTCTTTTTTCACCAGACGCCGCAGCGGAAACATGCCGCTTCGAAGCCGGATATTGGAGGACGGATTATTTACCGGAAGAACCTCGTATTGTTTTAATAACTCCTGATCTCTATCGCTTAGCCAAATCATGTGAGCACAACTCAGCCAAGGTCCTAGAAAACCAATTTTTTCATAATGCTCTATAAAACTGCAGCCCCACGTCTTCTGTGCATAAATCGCTTGATACTTCGTTTCCAGCAAATGCATATGAATATTCATATGATGTGCCAGCGCATATTCCTTCATTTGCAGCAGCGCCTCATCGGAACACCACTGCCCGCCGTTGGGATGCAGCTGAAATTCCAGTAAGCCCCCGGCGATCTCCTTTTGATATTTTCCCGTCAGAGTATCCAAAAGCGCCAGATAGGTATCCATCGTATGGATCCTGTCATGGATGCCGCCTGCGAAAGCTTTTCCCATATCCTTTGGCAACGAACGGATAAAGTCATCTCTTTGCGCGTAAATCCCTTTATTCTGATCTAAATAAGGCGGACACAAGATGCAGCGCACGCCTGCGTCCCGATAACCCTTTGCCGCTTTGGACAGCTCTTCTTCCAGCCGGCCAAAATCATTGGGATTATGGCTGTGCAGGACAGTGGTCACTCCGGAAGAAGCCAGCTGCAAGCCGTCATAATAGGTAGCTGTCTCATGATCCAGGGCCGGAAGCTTCCACAAATCCTGCAGCCACATTTCCAACGGCGCATCCGGCACGCCAAAGCCTGTGGGAGAGATAGCTCTTCCATGGTCGTGAGCATCTATAAAGCCAGGAAGCACAAAATAATCCCCTTCTATGATCTCTGCATCCGGCATCTGCGCGCGGCATCGCTGCAGAGTATCCTTTTGTATAATTTTCCCGTCCTCTATCCCCAGGCAAATTTCCTGTACAGGTTGTTTCGAAACACCGTCCCACAGATATGCGGGCGCCAAAATGATTTTTCCCATATTTCCTCATTATTTTTTGTAAAAGGTGCAGGATGGCGATAGACTTACGAGCATCCCCCTCTTGGTCGTGCACCTGCCCTGCCTTTTACTCATCTGACAGAATTCCTATTTCTGCAGTATGTTTCTTACGGTACTGCCGGCCCGTTGGCCGGCTCGTACCAATTGCTAAACTATCTGCTTTTTTCAAGATCAATATACGCCAGGGTTCGCATCCTCAGCAACGTAAGCATGTTCGAAGCCTTCCTCTGTAATCTTATCAATCACGTTCTTCTGGAAATCCGCCAGCAGATCGTCGGTGATTAGATCCGGATTGAATTCATGAGACTCATCGTAAACGTAATCCCAACCGCGTACAACGGTACCAAAACCAACCTCGGTAACGCCAGAGAGCAGGCCGGTGGAGAGGTAATAATTCACTACGTCTTCCATCTTGGTGCCCCAGTTGTTCTCAATATAAGCGATACAGCCATCCGGATAGGTGGCGATATTGTCCGCGTTTCTTCCGAAGGTAATGATGTTATTCGCCATAGCCACATCCAGCATACCGTAATAGCCTTCTGAGATATCGGCAAACATTACGTCGCAGCCGTTCTCTACGCAGAGCTTTGCAGTTTCGCCAGCCTCGGCTACGTCGGAGTAGTCAGATACGTACAGGATCGTTACTTCTACGTCTGGATTGCAAGCCTTTGCGCCTTCGATGAAGCCACAAACTTCGTCGGTGTATGCCTGGTTGCCCTGGTTCGCACCAATGAAGGCCACCTTATTTTCCTTGGATACCAGCGCGGACAGATAACCGTAACCATAGCCCAAATGTGCGCCGGATACGTATACGGAGGTCAGGTTCGTATCATTTGCAGAGGTACCGCTGGCGATACAGAACTGAATTTCTGGATACTCCTCAGCGGCCGTCTTCATATCGTCGTCATACTGAGAACCCCAGCCGATGATCACATTATAGCCAAGCTCCGCATAGTCGTAGATAGCTTCCAACTGCTTGTCTGTAGATACGTTGTCTGAATACGCGCAGTCGCAGCCAAGCTCTTCAAGATGCAGCATCGCGTTGTAACCCTTCGTATTGAAGCTGCCGTCATTGGCGCTGCCGGGAAGAACAAAAGCGACTTTTGCCTGGGAATAATCCACATCTGCCGATGCGCTGCTCGCGGCACTATCTGCCTTGGAATCTTCCGCCTCATCTTCGGCGGCCGCATCTTCCGTGGTATCCTCTGTTTCTTCAGCAGAAGAGTCCTCGGCGGCTTCTTCTGTGCTTTCTGCTTCAGAACCACTATCTGCGCTGCCGCCCCCGCATCCACTGAGCATAAGACTACCAACAAGTGCCACACCCATGAGAATACTTAATGCCTTTCTTTTCATTCTTTTTCTTCCTTTCTTTTATTTTTTATGGATCCGCTTATCCGCGGAGATTTTTACATTGCAGAAAATTTGCCAGATCCCCTGCAAAAGTAAAACTTGAAGGGGTGCGCCGGCGGCTATAGATTCGCCGCTTCCGGCGCCAAACTTATGAAAAAGGAATACGCTTTATAAATGCTTTTTTGCATTACTGTTTCTGATAATATTTTGCCATGGCTGCCGGATGTCTGCGGTTCCGGCCAGTCAGAACAATAACGATCAAAGCGGCAATATACGGGAACATCTGTACGACATAGGAAGACAGATTGATAAAAGGCAGCAACTGGATTCTCTTTTCCAAGGATTCCGCCAAACCGAATACCAAGGCCGCGCCAGCAGAGCCAATGGGGCTCCAGCCGCCGAAATACGCGGAGATAATACCCATCCAGGCTCTTGCGCCTGTCATTTCCTCTGTGAAAGTCCCTACCTGCTGAACGGCCAGAATCGCGCCGCCACAGCCGGAGAACAAACCGCCCACGATTACGGCGATGGTTCTCGTCCGGATGACCCGGATACCCACGCTGTCCGCACAACTCGGATTTTCACCCACCGCACGGATCTGCAGTCCCCAGGTGCTCTTAAATAATACCCACCAGCTCACCGGAACCATGATATATACCAGATAAATCATGACCGGCTGGTTAAATAGGATCGCGCCGATCACTGGGATCTGGCTCAATAGAGGAATCGCCACGCGTCCCGGCTGCGCAAACTGGGGAATACCGCCGGTATTCCAGAACAGCCGCAGAAGAGAGCTGGTAAGACCCATAACCGTAAAATTGAATGCCAGGCCGATCAGACATTGGTTGGCGCCGATCCGCACAGCGAAAATTGAAAACAGAGCCGCGATGATTCCACCGGCCAGCACGCCTCCAAGAATCGCCAGCACCGCATTGCCTGTACCCAGCATAATCGCCACGCTGATAAAGCAAGAACCCAGCATACTGGAATCCGAATTCATGGCATAGACGCCGGATTTCTCTGAATAGCAAACGCCGATCGCCACCAGAAGAATCGGAACCGCCAGAGTTATGGCAGAATTAAAATATAGTACTATAGAAGTCATAATCTGTGTCCTCCCTTACGCTTCTTTTTTTGCGGGCTTCTTCAGTTTTGCCTGGTGGTACTTCTGGATCGCCGTACCAGTCATAACAAAGATCACAATACAGCCCTTAATCAGGGAGAGCAATGCGCTTGGCACGCCCAGAGTACGCTGCAGCGTACTGATACCAGTATATAAGCCGCCAAAGAACAGGGCTGCAGGCAGCACGCCCTTGGGATCCAAGCCGGAAAGCAGCGCCACAATCAGAGAGTCCCAGCCGATTCCATCCGCATAAGAGCCACGGAGATTGTTATATCTACCCAGCAGCTCCACACCGCCAGCCAAGCCGCAAAACGCGCCGTTCATCAGCATACCGAGGGCAAAAACCTTAGTCGGGCTAATGCCTGCGGTACGGCTAGCCATCGGTGAAAAACCGACTGCACGCGCCTTTAATCCCGCAGGATGCACATAGAAAAAGTAAATGGCCAGAATTACTACCGCTACCGCGATGAAGATTCCCGTATGCAGATGGCCGATATCCCGCCAATTCGTCAGCATATATGCTGCCCCAAATTCATCGGTACGAGGATAGCTGGAGCTTGTCGTACAGGCAATTGGTCCAATAACCATCGCGCTTACAATCAAAGTCGCCACATAATTCATAATCAATGTAGTCAACACTTCGTTGATTCCCTTATATAATCTAAAGATTACAGGAATCGCTATGTATAAAGCCGCAAGCAGCATGCCGCCTAGCAATGCCAGAGGAATTGCCAGTGGCTTCGGCAGTCCCGGACACGCCAGCGCTACAAGCGCCGCGCCAAGGCCGCCCATAAATACCTGCCCTTCCTGGCCCATATTCATGGAACCACATTCGTAGGCAATCGCCGTAGCCGCGCCGACGATCATGTAAGGCGCCGCACGGTTCAACGTATTTCCGATTGCTTTGGGACTTCCCAAAGCGCCCTTTACCAGTTCGACAAAAAACTCTATCGTATTGATCCCCAACAGCGTCAGGAACAGCGCCGCTATAAGCAAGCCAATAATCGCGCCAATCACAGAGCTTAAGCGGAAAATCGTCTGTATGACAGTTGCACTATTTAACTTTTTTGTATCGTTCATTTGTCTATCACCTCAGCTTCCCGGCCCGCCATCATAAGTCCGATCGTTGTTACATCCGCCTTCTCTCTGGGGATGATTCCATTTAAAGTTCCTTCATAGAGAACGCCGATCCGGTCGCTCAGCTGCAGGATTTCTTCCAGCTCATTGGAGATATACAGCACTGCGGTTCCTTTGTCCCGCGCCTTTAGCATAGTGTCAAAAACGAAGCGGGTCGCGTCGATATCCAAACCTCTAGTTGGATAGACGGCGATGATCAGATCCACTTTTTCCCCTACTTCACGGGCCAGCACCACTTTTTGCTGGTTGCCGCCGCTTAAGTTTTTCGCAGGCACCTCGTCGCTTTGGGCAATCACGTTAAATTCTTTCATCTTTTCCCGGGTATATGCCCCGGCCGATTTCTTATTGAAAGCCCATTTCGTGCCAAAGGGCGCTTTGTCCGGCTTATTGATCGCCATGTTCATCCGTAGCGTAAATTCTCCAACCATGGCGGAATTCAGGCGGTCCGCTGGGATATACCCCAGGGAAAGCTCTCGTCTTTGCTTTGTGGTCAAATGGGTGATATCCTGTCCCAGGAATTCAATTTTCCCTTTCGTCTGCTTACGCAACCCCATAATCAGTTCTGAAAGGTCGGTTTGTCCATTTCCATCTACGCCGGCCAGTCCGACGATCTCCCCTCTGCGAACCTCCAGTGAAAAATCCGTCACGCCGCAAGAGGTATTCACGCCATCGCAACAAGCGCCGTCCAGCTTCAGAACCACGTCTCCGGGTTTACATTCGCTTTTCTCTATATCCAGAAGAATCTCCCGGCCAACCATGGCATTGGCCAGCTGACGCTCATCCAGATCCGGCCGGTTCTCCATGTTCTCTACCATACAGCCGTCCCGCATAATGGAAATGGAATTGCTGATCTCCAAAACCTCCGGCAGCTTATGGCTGATAAAGAGAACGGATTTCCCTTCCGCACGCAGCTTATGCAGCACTTCAAAGAGCTTTGTTACTTCCTGGGGCGTCAGCACCGCCGTCGGCTCGTCCATAATCAACAGCTTGGAATGTCTGTAAAGAGCCTTCACGATTTCTACCCTCTGCTGCTCCCCTACCGTCAGGTCCTCGATCCGGGCGTCCGGCTTAATGTTTAGTCCATATAAATCGGACAATTCCATAATTCTCTTGCGGATCTCCTCGGTAGGAATCTCGATCCACTTTCCTTCTTTCATACCCAGGGTTACATTTTCCAGTACGGTAAATTTCTTCACCAGCATAAAATGCTGATGGATCATGCCTATTCCCAGCTTGATCGCATCGTCCGGGTCTTTAATGGAAACTTCCTTCCCATCCCAGAGGATCTTCCCCTTATCTTTCCCGTAGAAACCATACAGCACATTCATCAGCGTGGATTTACCCGCGCCGTTTTCACCCAGCAGAGCGTGAATTTCACCTTTTTTAATTTTCAGGGAGACGTCATTATTGGCAATAAGCTTCCCGAAGGATTTGGTAATATGCTGCATCTCTACCATGTAATCATTTCCCATACTTCTTATTTTTCCTTCCCTAATCCTCGCAAACAAGCATGCCCGTCTGCGAAATCATATACTCATCGGAAGTTTCAAATATGTATATTGCAAACTTCTTCTGGCCCTAATGAACGGAACTTCTTAAGCAGCCGTTCATTCCTGTACGCTATATAGGTCAATCAATTTCTGAACGAACCGCCTCCTTTCGTACCCCTGCAACATAAGCTGCAATACATTCCAAAAGAAAACAGGCGCTAACTGTTTCCTTTCTAAATCCCTCATAGGCGATATGTGTTGGGATTTAAAAGAAATAAACTCTGTCGACAGCGCAGAAACTATCTGCGGGGACCAGGAGAAGCAGGAATTCTGTTGCCTTTTATCATTTCCCTGCCGCCAGATATATCAAATCAACGTCTTTGCTTCACATCCGGCTATTCCTGACCGTTTAGTACTTTGTACCATTCATCTTAATACCTTAAGTAACTTTAGAGTCAAGATATTATTGCAAAAAATGACAATATAAATTCACAACAAGGGCAGAAATATGTAAATTGTGTCTAACCAGCGGGTCGACAGCTTTTTTACAAAAATATATTCTGAATATTTTATTAAATGTAGAAGATTCGCGCAATATTCGTTTTGTGAAATTATTATCAAACAATATTTCTTCTATAATTATAGAGCGCTAAAGGAAACACGCAGCCATCCTTTCCCTCAAAAAGACATACAAAAAAATCTGCCGCCGACAATTTTTTATATTTCGCGGCATAAAAAAACGCTCTATACACCATTCACAACCGTGTATAGAACGTTTCATAGAAAATCATTCTGTTTTTAAAATCCCTGCGCCTCCGGAAGGCTCCGGTACATCTGGGAAAGCTGCTCTTCCACCTCAAAAAAGCTGTCCAAAAGCTTTGGATTGAAGATACCGCACTGACCGGTCAGTATCATCTCCACAACTGTCTCTCGAGAAAAAGCGTCCTTATAAACCCGCTTACAACTTAGAGCATCGTATACATCCGCCAGAGATACTACCTGCGCCCATGGAGAAATCTCATCTCCAATCAGGCCGTCGGGATAGCCCCTGCCATCCCACCGCTCATGATGATGCAGCGCAATATCGCAGGCATAATCATAAATTTCGCTGTCACGAAGCTGCGGAATACTCTCCAGAATCACCACGCCCTTTGTAGTATGGGTCTTCATGATCTCGTATTCTTCCGGGGTAAAGCGCCCGGGCTTTGTCAATATAGCGTCCGGAATCGTGATTTTCCCCACGTCGTGCATGATAGAGGCAAGCGCAATATTATCGATC
>CAOJIB010000014.1 GCA_948436455.1 uncultured Blautia sp. | reverse complement strand
CTGATCAATCGTTTTTATGATATTCAGGATGGGAAGATCCGCTACGACGGCATCAACATTAATAAAATCAAAAAGGCCGATCTGCGCCGGTCTTTGGGGATCGTTTTGCAGGATACCCAGCTCTTTACCGGTACGGTCATGGAAAATATCCGCTATGGAAAGTTGAACGCTTCCGACGAGGAAGTGATAGCGGCGGCGAAGCTGGCCAACGCAGACAGCTTTATCCGCCGGCTGCCGGAGGGCTACGACACGATGCTTACCGGCAACGGCGCGAACCTAAGCCAGGGCCAGCGGCAGCTTCTCTCCATCGCCCGGGCGGCGGTGGCTGATCCTCCGGTACTGATCCTGGACGAGGCCACCAGCTCCATCGACACCCGGACGGAACGTCTGGTGCAGGACGGTATGGATAAGCTGATGCACGGCAGGACGACCTTCGTCATCGCCCATCGACTTTCCACCGTCCGAAATAGCGACTGCATTATGGTGCTGGAAAAGGGCCGGATCATCGAGCTGGGCACCCACGAGCAGCTTATGGAGGAGCAAGGAAAATATTACCAGCTTTATACGGGGCTGGCGTAAATGAAAAAGCGCTAGAGGCGTTTCTTTACTCTATGTGCGGAAGGCTTCGGCTGTCTGAAAATGGACGCCGAAGCCTTTTATATCTTAGTATGCAGAAAGGTTGCCAGTGGCAAGCTTTCTGTATGCGCGTGCGGAGAATGGGAAAATCCCCATGGCTGCCAGGCTTTTGGCTTATGTTGGCAAGAGGATGGAAATTCCCTTGAATCATACCATATATTGTGATAGAATATAAAAATCAGACGAAATATGGAAAACATTTGCTTTACAGTGGCGGCTTTTTGGGCAAGCTTCGCTGGCAATGCCGCAGCGGGTGTTTTACGTTTACAAAAGATCGGAGGAATTTATGAAAATCGAGGAATGGCTGGGATCGGAGAATCAATTAGGGGTCGATATCTGGACGAACAAGTATTGCTGCGAAGGAGAGGACTTCGAGGGGTGGCTTACGCGGATCAGCGCCGGTAATACGGAGATTGCGGAATATATGCGGGAAAAGAAATTTTTGTTCGGCGGCCGGATCTTATCGAACCGGGGCCTGCACGGCCAGGGCCGGAAGGTGACCTATTCCAATTGCTATGTGATCGCGCCGCCGGAGGACGAGATCGAGAGCATTTTCGAGTGCGCCAAAAAGCTGGCCCGGACGTACAGCTACGGAGGAGGTTGCGGCATCGATATTTCCGGCTTAAGTCCCCGAGGCGCGAAGATTAATAACGCCGCCAAGGAGACCAGCGGCGCGGTATCTTTTATGGAGTTGTATTCTCTGGTCACAGCGCTGATCGGACAGAATGGCCGGCGAGGAGCGCTGATGATCTCCATCGACTGCGCGCATCCGGATGTGGAAGAATTTATCGATCTCAAGACCGATCTGGAAAAGGTTACGAAGGCCAATATTTCCGTGCGGATCCGCAAGGATTTCATGGAAGCGGTGAAAAAGAACGAGAAATATCTCCTTCATTATAAGCGGGAAACTACCGGCGAAGTGATCCAGCGCTGGGTCAACGCTCGGGAGCTGTTTCGGCGGATCGCGGAAACAAACTGGGATTATGCGGAGCCGGGCGCGCTTTTTTGGGATCAGATCACCAGCTGGAGTCTTCTTAGCAATACCGAGGAATTTGTGTATGCAGGTGTGAATCCCTGTGCCGAAGAGCCGCTGCCTGCCGGCGGAAGCTGCCTTCTGGGAAGCATTAACCTTTCTGAATTTGTCGTGCATCCCTTTACGACGACAGCGTATTTTGATTTTGATAGCTTTAAGAAATGCGTGCAGGCTTCGGTGCGGGCGCTGAACGAGGTGCTGGACGAGGGGCTGCCCCTGCATCCGCTGCCCGAGCAGCGGGAGAGCGTGGCGAAATGGCGGCAGATCGGCCTCGGGATCATGGGCCTGGCGGACGCTTTGATCAAGCTGGGCATTATCTATGGGGAAAAGGAAGCCATTGAGCTTTGCGACCGGATCGGCTTTGCGATGGCGGATTCCGCAATTGCAGCTTCCGCCCATCTAGCCAAGGAGCTGGGGATGTACGGCGGCTGCCGGATCGAGGATATTCTGGAATCGCCGTTCTTCCTAGCAAATACGACGGAGAAGACGGTAGAACTGGTGCGTAAGTATGGCCTGCGCAATTCCCAGCTTCTAACCATTGCGCCTACAGGCACCCTTTCCACAATGCTGGGGATTTCCGGCGGCATCGAGCCGGTGTACGCCAATTACTATGAGCGCAAGACTGAATCCCTGCACGGGACGGATGTGTATTACAAGGTATATACCAAGATCGTCGAGCAGTATATGAAGGAACACCAGCTCTCCAAGGATACAGAGCTACCGGAATATTTTGTGACGGCAATGATGTTGGACTACCGGCAGCGGATCGATATGCAGGCCAGCTGGCAGAAGCACATCGACGCGTCGATCAGCTCTACGGTGAACGTTCCCAATAGCTTTACCGTGGAGGAAACGGAGAGCCTATATCTTTATGCGTACGAAAGCGGCTTAAAGGGAATTACTATTTTCCGGGACGGCTGTAAGCGCGTCGGCATTTTAAATACCAACGAGCCGAAAACCCACGCGGCTGGCGAAGGCTTAAAGCGGGGCGAAATCATTTTGGTGACGGACGACGTGGTAGGGAAAAAACGCAAGCTCCTCACCGGCTGCGGAAGTCTGCACTGTATCGCGCTTTTTGATCCGTATACGGGCGTTTTGCTGGAAACGTATTTAAGCAAGGGCTCCACCGGCGGCTGTAATAATTTCATGATCGGCCTTTCCCGGATGATTTCGATTAGCGCCCGAGCGGGGATCGACATCCACACGATTGTGGATCAGTTAAATTCCACCGGCGCCTGTCCTTCCTATACCTCCCGGCGGGTAAGCCGCAAGGATACCAGCAAGGGGGCTTGCTGTCCCATGGCCGTAGGAAACGCGCTGATGGATATGTACAATGAAATGCAAAAGGAATTAAAGGAAAAAAGACGTTCTGGCCAGGAGTTGGCGAAAAAAGCGCCAAAGCCCCGGGCGGTGACGACGCCGACGCCTTCCGACCGGCTGTATTGTCCAGAATGCGGGGAAAACCTGATCTTTGAGGGCGGCTGCAGCGTATGTAAAAGCTGTGGCTGGAGCAAGTGTCACTGACGACGACGGCGGTGATTTTTCCAGGCTTCTAAGGATGGAAAAGCGGATAGATAGCACCGGCAATTTTTAACATTCATCGGAAAATACTTTACAAAATGATTAAAATAGGGTAGGATATAAGATGAAAGTGAACTTTCATTTTTGGGTAAAGATAAAAAAGAGGGGAGGCGGTTTAAGAAGCCGGTATGGGAAATGGTTCGGGATTTATTTGGCAGCCTAGGACGGACAGAAGGGGGATTTTTCCGCCGGTGAAAAAAGTACGAAAAGAACCGGCCGATAGTACGGAAGCAATATTTCCGTGGTATTGGCCGGTTTTTTGCGTTGTGATTTTTAGCGCCGGTCTGCTTTTACCGGTCCGCCATGCTGATGGCCTCGATGCCTACGCTGCCGCCCCGCACGACTTCAATCGTTTTGAATTCATCCTTTAAAAGCCGAATAACGGCGTCGTTTTTTGAGGCGGTCTGCAAGAAGGACAGCAGCAGGCTGTAATGGCCGTAATCCACCACCTGGGCGCGGAAAGCCTGGGCGATCTGGAACAGCTTGTCTTTGTCCGTTTGGTCGCAGTTTAAGACTTTTACATAGAGGATCTCCTGCATATAGACGGACATATCGGTGAAATCAATGACCTTAATTACTTCCACCATACGGTTGAGCTGTTTTTTGATTTGTTCAAAGGTTTCTTCGTCGCAGCAGGTGGCGATGGTCATCCGGGATACGGTGGGATCCTCCGTCGTTCCCACCGTAAGGCTTTCCAGGTTATAGGATTTGGCGGAAAAAAGCCCGGAAATTTTGGATAAGACGCCCACCTGATTTTCCACGTACAGAGAAATCCAACGATTCCTCATGATATTTTTTGTGTTCATAGCATTTCCTCCTTTAGCCCATCAGCATTTCTTCCAGGGTCCCGCCGGGTTTGATCATCGGATACACCAGCTCTTCCGCGTCGATGATGAATTCAATCAGCGTCGGCGCGTCGGTATGGCTGCGCGCTTGGGCAAAGGCGTCGGCGATATCCTCCTCCCGTTCCACACGGATGCCATAGGCGCCGTAGCTTTTTGCCAGGGCGACGAAGTCCGGCCGGTAGGGAGAAGCCTCCTCCCCTTCCTTTGCGGGATTTAATTCAGTCATGGCGTATCGCTTGCCGTAGAACAAGCGCTGCCATTGCCGGACCATTCCTAAGTAACTGTTATTAAATACGCACAGGATCAAAGGCAGCTTTTCCAGGACGGCCGTGGCGAATTCCTGGATATTCATCTGGAAGCCGCCGTCGCCGTTGATGGAAATTACCGTAGCGTCGGGATTGCCGATCTTGGCCCCGATGGCTCCCGGAAAGCCGTAGCCCATGGTTCCTAAGCCGCCGGAGGTCAGAAGCTTCTTGTGATGATCCAGCTCCAAAAACTGGGTTGTCCACATCTGGTGCTGTCCTACGTCGGTCACGACGATCGCTTCGGAAAAGTCCCGGTTGATGACGTCGAGAATCTTTTTTGGAGTGACGCCGGGCTTTTCCCGCATCATCAAAGGATGCTCTTCATTCCAGCGCCGGATTTGCTTAAGCCAGTCCCGGGAGCCGCATTTCTCCACGTATTCCAGCATCTTTTCGATGGCTTCGGCGGCGTCGGCGACGATGGGCACGTCCACCTGGATATTCCGGGAGATCGAAGCGGTGTCGATATCAATATGAATGATCTGGGCGTTCGGGGCAAATTCATGGATCTTTCCCGTGATCCGGTCGTTAAAGCGGGTGCCGATGGAAAACAGAACATCGCAGTTGCTTACGGCCATATTAGAGGCGTAGGAGCCGTGCATGCCGATATTTCCGATGAACAGCGGATGATTGGTGGGAATAGCCCCCCGGCCCATAATGGTGGTGATGACGGGCACCTGGGTAATATCCACCAGCTTTTCAAAAAGCTCGTTGGCCCGGGCGATATTCACGCCGCCGCCGGCCAGAAACAACGGACGTTTTGCCTTTTGTAGCATCTTGACGGCCTTTTTGAGTTGGCCGATGTGCACGCTGCTGTTCGGTCGGTAGCCTCGGATATTGACGGTTTCCGGATAATCCGCGCTGCCCAGCTCCGCCATTACGTCTTTGGGAAGGTCGATGACTACGGGGCCCGGCCGGCCGGTGCGGGCGATGTAGAAGGCGTCCTTTAAGATCCGGCCCAGATCCTCCCGTCGGCGTACGGTTACGCCGTATTTGCAGATACTGCGGGTAATGCCGATGATATCCACTTCCTGGAAGGCGTCGTTGCCGATCAGGTTTCGCGCCACCTGGCCGGTGAAGCATACCAGGGGGACGCTGTCCATGTTGGCGGTGGCGATGCCGGTGACCAGGTTTGTAGCCCCCGGGCCGCTGGTGGCCAGACAGACGCCGACCTTTCCGGTGGAACGGGCGTAGGCGTCAGCTTCATGGACCAGGGCCTGCTCGTGGCGGGGAAGGATTACGCGGGTATAGTCCTGTTTATACAGCTCGTCGCTGATATCAATGGTACAGGCGCCGGGATAGCCGAATAGGATCTCCACGCCTTCTTCCTTTAATGCTTTTACAAGCAATTTATTGCCTGTGATCTTTCTCATGGGATCATCCTCCTTTTCTCCCTTTCTTAAAATAATGAACGCCCCAAGGCGGGGCGTACAGACGGTAGGAAGAGATTTCCAGACACGCCTTGTTTTCAAAGAAATTTCAGATAAGATGGCTCCTATTCTACTTGAAATCAGAAGGCCTGTCAATTACTTTTGCTTTATTTGTATTTTGGCGTTTGAGGGGAATTCCATTTTTTGTAATAGCGGGTGGGAATTGTAACGCTTTCAGATTGCCTTGTCACAGTCGGTCCGGTATGATAAGATAGAGGCGCGATTATACGAAAAGAGGGGAAGAATATGGCAATTACGATCCATATATATTATACGGGCATCAATGAAAACGCCAGAAAATTTGCGGAGGAAATGATGGAAAAGGGCGTTGTTGAAAAGATCTGCGCAGAAAGAGGGAATCTTGGATACGAATACTTTTTTCCAATGAAGGATAGAGAAACCGTTCTTCTGATTGACAGCTGGAAAGACCAGCAGTCCCTGGACGCCCATCATGCTTCGCCTATGATGGCGCAGATAGCCGCTCTCCGGGAAAAATACAATCTTCACATGAAAGTAGAACGGTATATTTTAGATGAAGCCGGAATTCCTGCCGGCGATCAGGCGTTTATAAGAGAATAATGTTTGCATACAGAGAACCTACTACTGGCAGCTTTTTTGCATACGAAGGCATGAAAAAGGCCCTCCTTTCCCGAGATGCGGATGAAAGAGGGCCTTCTCTTTTACTTTTTCAGGATCAGGGCGATGAATTTTAGATCGTCGCTGCCGGTGTTTTTCAGGCCGTGGGCGTTGCCGTCGTCACAGAAGGTAACGTCTCCAGGCTTTACCGGATATTCTATATCATTGTCCTGGTAAATGCCTTCGCCGGTGAGAATGTAGTAGGTTTCCGACTCGCCGTGATGGTCGTGGAAGCCCAGCGTGCATCCCGGCTCCAGGGTCACTTCTGAAAACATGCCGCTGGCACGGCCCCGCTGTTCTTCGTTGAGTAAATGTTCGATCAGGACATGGCCGTCTCCGCCGGCCATTTTTTCCTTTTTCAGTATTTCGCGTTCGCCTTTGCGTGTCATAATAGTTTCCTGCCCTTCTTTGAGATTTTTGAAATTATTATAGCATCTGGGCATTTTTGGGACAAGTCCCGGCGGGAAGAAAATGGGAGAAGTTGGCAACTAGTCAGTCCAGGACTTTGCGCCTGCTGCAAAGTCCGTAAGAATATCTATAGACAGACAGGAGGGAATCTGTCCTTCGCCGCAGGTGGCTTGGAATGGACAGATTCTGTAACTATGAGGCCGGAGGCTGAATAGTTACAGAAGTTACGGAAAAACCGCTTTGGGAAAAGGAAAGAATGCAAGAAATCCTGTACATTTCGGAAAGTACAGAGTATAATATAAAAAATATAATTGGAAACGATGCAAAGCAGTTACAAAAAGACGAGCTTTTTCTCTCAGACGGCAGACGACGGGCGACAAGGGCAGAATTCACCTGAGACGAGATGGTATCGACTATATTTATTCTGCGGAAGTCGAAGGCTTCTTAAGAATACATGGAGAAAACAGGAGGAGATTTCTGGATGCTGAATGAATTTTCCAGGACAGAGCTTCTATTGGGGGAGGAAGCCGCAGACAGGCTGGCAGCCATGAAAATCGCCGTATTCGGCCTGGGGGGCGTTGGCTCCTATACGGCGGAAGCCCTGGCAAGATGCGGGGTAGGGAGTCTGACGCTGGTGGATTATGATACGATAGAGATGACCAATATTAACCGGCAGCTCTATGCCCTGCATTCCACCATTGGCAGGGCCAAGACACAGGTGGCGAAGGAACGGATTCGAGATATCAACGAAGATATTCTCGTGCATACCTACGAGACATATTATAATGAAGAAACAGCCGCTATGTTTGACTTTTCGGCGTTTGATTACGTGGTGGACGCCATCGATATGGTCACAAGCAAATTGCTTTTGATCCAGCAGGCGAAGGCGGCCGGGACGCCGCTTATTTCCTGTATGGGTACGGGAAATAAGCTGGATCCGACGAAATTTGAGATTACCGATATTTCCAAGACGAGCGTTTGCCAGCTGGCGAAGGTGATCCGTACGGAGCTGCGCAAAAGAGGTATTAAAAAGGTCAAAGTGCTATACTCCAAGGAAAAGCCCATAAAGGTTGGCCACGGGCAGGAGAGACGGGGCGGGACAGATCATCCGACGCCGGGCAGCATTTCCTTTGTTCCCAGTGTTGCGGGGCTTCTCCTTGCCGCAGAAGTTGTAAAAGATTTATTGAACGAGCAAAAAAGGCATCAAAGGAATTGAGGAATGCGAAGTGGGTAGGAATAAAAAAGAAGAATTCATGAGATTATTAGGAGAGGGGAATGTAAAGACGAAGGAGCCGATGAGCAGGCATACGACCTTCCGTATCGGCGGTGACGCCGACTATTTTCTGACGCCCCATTCCGTACAGGAGATACAGGAGGTTCTTCGCTTTTGCCGGGCCGAGCAGCTTCCTTATTTTATTTTGGGAAACGGCAGCAATCTGCTGGTGGGCGACAAGGGATATAAAGGCGTGGTGATCCAGCTTTTCAAAAACTGGAATCAGATTTGCAGAAAGTCGGGAGAGATTCGGGCGCAGGCCGGCGCACTGTTGTCCGGGATCGCCCGGGAAGCGTTGGAAGGGAGCCTTGCGGGCTTTGAATTCGCCGGCGGGATTCCGGGAACGTTGGGCGGCGCTGTGGTAATGAACGCCGGCGCTTACGGCGGGGAGCTCAAAGACGTATTACAGGAAGTGCAGGTTTTGACGAAAGACGGGGAGATGCGGACGATTCCTGCAAAGGATCTGGCCATGGGCTATCGGACCAGCCTGGTAAAGACGGCGGGGTATCTGGTGCTGGAGGCGGTGATTTCCCTGCGGCCCGGGGATCTGGAAGAAATCAAGGAAATTACCCGTGAGCTTTTAGAAAAGCGGACGAGTAAGCAGCCGCTGGAATATCCCAGCGCCGGAAGTACCTTCAAGCGGCCTAAGGGGCATTTTGCCGGAAAGCTGATTATGGACGCGGGGCTTGCAGGGTATCAGGTGGGCGGCGCCAGGGTTTCCGAAAAGCACTGCGGCTTTGTGATAAACACCGGCGGCGCTACCGCGGCGGATGTGCGGCAGTTAATGCGGGACGTACAGGAAAAGGTGCGGGAGCAGTTCGGCGTTCTTTTGGAACCGGAGGTAAAGTTTTTGGGCGACTTTTAGGGGGCGTTTTTTCATACGACAGGAGGAGCTATGCGTTTTGTAATCGTGACAGGCGTATCCGGCGCGGGAAAAAGTACGGCGTTGAAGGTGCTGGAGGACGCCCATTATTACTGTGTGGATAATCTGCCCGTTCCTCTTATCGAGAAGTTTACTTCCCTGATCCTGGAAACGCAGCAGGAGGAGTTTCAAAATGTTGCGCTTGGCGTGGATGTCCGCAGTGGCCAGGCGCTGGATGATCTGGAGCAGGTGCTGGACAATCTGAAAAAGCAAGGATGCCTCTATGAGATTCTCTTTCTGGACGCCAGAGACGCCGTATTGATCAAACGGTATAAGGAGACGCGCAGGAGCCATCCGCTGGCGGCGGCAGGCCGGGTGGACGTGGGGATCCACCAGGAAAGGAACCGATTGCGGCTTTTACGGCAGCGGGCGGATTATCTGATCGACACCAGTAATCTTCTTACTCGGGAGCTGCGGGAGGAGATGCGCAAGATTTTTGTAGATGATCAGAAATTTGGCAATCTGGTCATTTCTGTCTTATCTTTTGGCTTTAAATACGGGATTCCAAGCGATTCCGATCTGGTGTTTGACGTGCGTTTTTTGCCCAATCCCTATTACGTTGACGAGCTGCGTCCGCTGACAGGAGAGGACGAAAAGGTTTTTGAGTATGTGATGGCCTGTGACGCTTCCAGGGAATTTGCCAATAAGCTGGAAGATCTGGTTTCCTTTTTGATTCCCAAGTATATGCAGGAGGGGAAGACGAGCCTGGTGATCGGCATCGGCTGCACCGGCGGTAAGCATCGTTCCGTGACGCTGGCGCGGGAGCTTTATGGCAGGCTGGCGGCGCATCCTGGATACGGCCTGCGGCTGGAACACAGAGATATAGAGAAGGACGCCCTTCGCAGGAAGAACGGATAGGTGGGAGAGAGATGTCTTTTTCATCCAAGGTAAAAGAAGAACTTTCAAAACAGACAGAAGCTGCCAGGCACTGCAAGATTGCGGAGCTGGCGGCGATTTTGAGTGCAAATGGACGAATTTTACCGGTAGAAGATGGAGGTTTCCTGTATATAAGGACGGAAAATGAAACCGTTTCGAGAAAGTGCTTTACTTTATTAAAAAAAACATTTAATATAAGCACAGAAGTTGCTGTGCGCAAGTCGAATCTGAAGCGCGGAAATGTATATTCCATTGCGATAGAGAACCCGAAATATGTAACGCAGATACTAGAAACGGCAAAAATGTCGGCCAGAAATGGACAGCTTTTTTTGACGAACGCTGTGGTGGTGCAAAGAGATTGCTGTAGGCGGGCTTTTTTGCGGGGGGCGTTTTTAGCTGCCGGTTCCATCAGTGATCCTCAAAAGGGATATCATCTGGAAATTGTCTGTTCCAGTGAACAAAAGGCGGAACAATTGCAGCAGATTATCCGGGGATTTTCGTTAGATGGAAAGATTGTTATGCGAAAAAGGTCTTATGTGGTATATCTAAAAGAAGGAGAACAGATCGTGGACGCGCTGGCTCTGATGGGAGCCAACGTAGCGCTGATGAATCTGGAAAATATCCGCATCCTGAAAGAAATGCGCAATCAGGTAAACCGAAAGGTAAACTGTGAAACAGCCAATCTGAACAAAACAGTCAGCGCGGCGGTGAAACAGATCGAGGATATACGTTATATTGAGAGTACGGTAGGATTCGGCGGGCTGAGTCAGGAATTGGAGGAAACCGCACGGCTTCGGTTGAAATATCCCGAGGCTACTTTGCAGGAATTGGGCGAAATGCTTACCCAGAAGGTCGGAAAGTCCGGTGTGAATCATCGGCTGAGAAAATTGGGCGTCTTAGCGGAGGAATTGCGGGAATCAAGGAGGAGCTTATTATGATTAAGAAACCAATCACCATTCAGTTATCTACGGGTTTGGAGGCCCGTCCGGTAGCCCAGCTGGTACAGGTGGCGAGCCAGTTCGAGAGCGAGATTTATGTGGAATCAGGCGTGAAAAAAGTAAATGCGAAGAGCATTATGGGTATGATGACTCTGGGGCTGGATATGGGGGAGCAGATCATTCTCTCCGCAAAGGGAGAAGACGAAGAAGAGGCTATGGCAAGTATCGAAAAATATCTGAATCAACAGTAAAGATAGATAGCAGGGTAATATGAGTAATCGTATTGCCCTGTACTTTTACGAAAAAACTGCCGCTGTGGCCGGAAGATATTTTGCTAAGACAGTGAATTTAGAGTGTACAGAACGGACAAAAAATGGTAAAATATACCGTATGGCGATGAAAAATCATGGATAAATACCGCAGGCCATGCGGGATATTTCGAGAGGAAATCAGGAATAGTATACGTATATAGAACCGGCGGTCTAAGATCGGCGGTGCAGGAAACGAATCTGACAAGGAGAAGAAAAGATGTCTAAGTTCTTAAAATTTATCGTGCATTTTGCGGTGATCTGTACGATTTTATGCGTGCTGGCTCTGGTGGTGCCGCCCTTTGCCGGGATCAGTACGACGGTCATAGACAAGCCGGGTACGAAGTCCAATCTGGCTTTCGGTTCTGTAACCTATGCCAGAGAGGTGGACGGCGGCCAGGCTTCGGTGGGTGATTCCGTCATCATCAAGGACAGCCAGGGCGTGTATCTCTATCAGATTACCGAAATTGATACGGAAGAGAATATTTGTAAAGTAAAAACCGTGGGAGATTCGGCGGCGGAGGAGAAGTCCATCGCTTTAAAGGATTCCATTCCCAAGACGTTCTTTACCGTGCCGGCGCTGGGCTTTCTTTTAGTGGCGGTGCAAAGGGTGGAAGGCCTGATCATTATCGTGCTGGCGGTTATTTTTCTGATCATTTTATACATCCTTGCCGAGCTTTGGAAGAAGGAGCCAAAAAAAAACGAAGACGAAAGTCCGCTCGAAGAGCTCGTCGCCGTGCCTGATCCGGATCATGTAAAGACGAAAAAAGAGCTGAAAATGGAAGAGAAGGAGCGCGTCCGCCGCTTAAAAGAAGAAGATAAGCGGATCCGCGCCGAGGAAAAAGCTCGCAGAAAGGCCCGGAAGCAATTGATCCGTTCCGGCGGCTTTATCGACGACGTGGAAGAAGAGCTTCCTTTGGAAGAGATACCTTCTCTGGAAGCGGAGGAGCCTGTCGACTTAGCGGAGGAAACGCCGGCGCCTGTTGCAGAAGAGACCGCCGCTGAAGAGAGCGAAGCGCCCAAAGTGTCCCAGGATACGATTGTCATGCCGCCTCTGTCTGAGAAGACGGCCGAGAGCGTGAAGGCGGAGGGCGAAGCGCCCCAGGAAGCCGTAGCGGAGCCATCCTTAGAAGAGCCGGCAGAAGAAGAACCCCTGGCTTTGGAAGAACCTGTTTTGGAGGAAACGGCGAAGCCGGAGACGCCGGAATTGATCGAGGACGAAGAAATTGAGAAAGCGGAAGTGGAAGAAGAGCCCCAACCCGTGCCGCCGAAGGAAATCAAAAAAATTGCGATTCCTCTGTACACTGCTCAGCAGCTTTTGCAGAAATCCCGGGAAGCGGGAGAAGAACCGGAAGTGATTCAGGATGAAATGACGGGAGTGACCTTATTGGATTATTCGGACATTCTGCTAGGAGAAGACTCCTGATTTGAAGATAATGAGGCGATCTTGGCGCATTGGCCGTCGGGATCGTCTCTTGCCTTTTATGGAAAGGAAAGCTTTGGTGCGGGCGTTTTATAACAAGGATGCGGCAAAAAATCCTGAGAAATTATAAAAATTTAAAAAAAGTACTTGCAAAATCCGGGAAAATAGTATATGATATCCAAGTACTGTTTAAGAAGACACGGAGAAAGCCATATACTAAGGCCAGTTGGTCAAGTGGTCAAGACGCCGCCCTCTCACGGCGGAATCAGGGGTTCGACTCCCCTACTGGCTGTTGTAGGGTGTAGACAAGTTCTACACTCTTTTTTTTCGCTTTCGCGGAGGCTTTGGCATTTCTTTCCGTGATGATAATAGAATTGAACAAAAAACGGGAGGTATTTATGAACAGGAAGATAAAGGCGGTCGCCATTGATCTGGACGGGACGTGGCTGGATGGTCAAAGCCGTATTTCCCAAAGGACGCTGCAAACGGTGCAAAAGGTCGTAGACAACGGCTATTGCGTGATTCCCACCACCGGGAGGAGTTATCGCAATACGGCGAAGGTACTAGAGGCCTATCAGGGGTTGGCGTATTTTGTCAATGCCAATGGGACGACGGTGACGGACGCTCGGGCGGGCCGGCTGCTCTTTTCACATCCGATGCCGCGCCAGATCGCTCGCAGGGTTTACGAGCTGGCGGGGGAGTATACCTGTTTTGTGGAGCTTTATATAGGAATGGACGCCTACGTGGACCGGGCGCGGATGCATTATCTGTACGAGAGTGGCGTGCCCGCTTCTTACTGCGATCAGCTTTTGTGTACCAATCAGGTGGTAGAAGATCTGGACGTCCTGTTGGACGAAGAAATCTGTAAGTTTCATATCATGTGCCGGACGTTGGAGGAAAAGGAACGGCTAATGCATCAGTTGGGGCAGATTTCGGATATTTCTGTGGCCGCTTCCTTCCCCAAAAATATCGAAGTGGTCTATCAGGACTGGAGCAAAGCCAAGGGCCTGCAAAAAGCGGCGGAGGCGCTGGGATTTTCCAGAGAAGAGCTGTTGGCCGTAGGGGACAGCGACAACGACTATGAAATGCTTTCCTGGGCGGGAGTTTCCGTGGCTATGGGAAATGCCGGCGACCGGGTAAAGGCGGCGGCGGACTATGTAAGCACGTCGAACGACGAGGATGGTCTGGCGAAGGCGCTGGAAGAATGTCTGGGGCTGTAAAGTGAGGAAATAGCATGGGAAAGAATACGAATTATACGGCGGAAAGCATCTCAGTGCTGGAAGGGTTGGAAGCGGTACGAAAGCGTCCGGGCATGTACATAGGCAGCGTGTCCCGCAAGGGGCTGAACCACTTGATTTATGAGATCGTAGACAATGCGGTGGACGAGCATCTGGCCGGCTTTTGCAGCCGGATTTCGGTGGTGCTGGAGCGCGATGGCTCCTGCACGGTGGCCGACGACGGCCGGGGGATCCCGGTGGATATGCATGAAAAGGGGATGGCGGCGGAGCGGCTGGTATTCACCACGCTGCACGCCGGGGGCAAATTCGACGAAGGCGTCTATAAGACCAGCGGCGGCCTGCACGGCGTCGGTTCCTCCGTGGTGAACGCGCTATCTGAATATCTGGATATCCAGGTCAGCCGGGACGGGTATGTGCATCACGATCGTTACGAGCGGGGCGTTCCTGTGGTAAAGCTGGAGAGCGGCCTTTTGCCTAGGCTAAAAAAGACGAGAAAGACGGGTACCTGTATTAATTTTCTGCCGGACGGGGAAATCTTTGAAAAAACCCGTTTTTCCGCTACGGAGGTGAAGAGCCGTCTGCATGAAACGGCGTATTTGAATCCCCAATTGCTGATCCATTTCGAAGATCTGCGGGGCGCCGAGCCGGAAATTCTGGACTATCAGGAGCCGGATGGGATCATCGGCTATATCCGGGATCTGAATGCAAACGCCCAAGTGCTTCACGACCCGGTGTATTTTAAAGGGGAAGCGGAAGGGATTACCGTGGAAGCGGCGTTCCAGTTTACCGATGAATTTCATGAAAATGTGCTGGGCTTTTGCAATAATATCTACAATGCCGAGGGCGGTGCCCATCTCACCGGCTTTAAGACCACCTTTACCGGCGTGATGAATACCTATGCCCGCCAACTGGGGATTCTAAAAGAAAAAGAGCCGAATTTTACCGGCGCGGATATCCGCAACGGTATGACGGCAGTGATTTCTTTGAAGCATCCGGCGCCCCGATTTGAAGGCCAGACAAAAACGAAGCTGGATAATCAGGACGCGCTGCGGGTTACCGGCAAGGTGGCCGGCGAACAGCTGGTCTTGTATTTTGACCGGAATCTGGAAACTTTAAAAACGGTTCTCTCCTGCGCCGAGCGGGCGTCGAAGATCCGAAAGACGGAAGAGCGGGCCAGGACGAACTTGCTCTCCAAGCAGAAATTTTCCTTCGATTCCAATGGGAAGCTGGCGAATTGCGAGCTGCGGGATCCTTCCCGCTGCGAGATCTTCATCGTGGAGGGCGATTCCGCCGGAGGCTCCGCCAAGACGGCCCGGGATCGAAGCTATCAGGCGATTCTGCCCATCCGAGGTAAGATCCTCAATGTGGAGAAGGCCACGATTGACAAGGTGCTGGCCAACGCGGAGATCAAGACGATGATCAATTCCTTTGGCTGCGGTTTTTCCGAGGGGTACGGAAATGATTTCGATATCACAAAGCTGCGTTACGATAAGATTATTATTATGGCGGATGCGGATGTGGACGGGGCGCATATTTCCACGCTGCTTCTGACTTTGTTTTACCGGTTTATGCCGGAGCTGATCTACGAAGGGCATATTTACATAGCGATGCCGCCCCTTTATAAGGCCATGCCCAAAAAAGGGCCGGAGGAATATCTCTACGACGACAAGGCGCTGGAAAAGTACCGGAAAAAGCACCGGGCGGGCAGCTTTACCCTGCAGCGTTATAAGGGACTGGGGGAAATGGACGCCGAGCAGCTCTGGGAGACGACGCTGGATCCGGAAACCAGGAGATTAAAGCGGGTGGAAATCGAGGACGCCCGGCTGGCCTCCAGCGTCACGCAGGTGCTGATGGGCTCGGAGGTGCCGCCGAGAAAGGCGTTTATCTACGCCCATGCCCAGGACGCCGAGCTGGATATATAAAGGGGAGGAGCTATGAGCGATAGGATTATCCGCACCGATTATGCGGAGCTGATGCAGAAATCTTATATTGATTATGCGATGAGCGTGATCGTGGCCCGGGCGCTGCCCGACGTGCGGGACGGACTAAAACCGGTGCAGCGCCGGACATTATACGATATGTATGAGCTGGGGATCCGTTACGACAGGCCTTATCGCAAATGCGCCCGTATTGTGGGCGACACCATGGGCAAATACCATCCTCACGGAGACAGTTCCATTTACGAGGCCTTGGTAGTGATGGCCCAGGATTTTAAAAAAGGACAGATCCTGGTGGACGGTCACGGGAATTTCGGTTCCATCGAAGGCGACGGAGCGGCGGCCATGCGTTATACGGAGGCACGTCTAACGAAGCTGGCCCAAGAGGTCTACTTGGGCGATCTGGACAAAAACGTCGTTGATTTTTTGCCGAATTTCGACGAGACGGAACGGGAGCCGGAGGTATTGCCGGCGCGGGTGCCCAATCTGCTGCTGAACGGGGCGGACGGGATTGCCGTAGGCATGGCTACCAGCATTCCGCCTCACAATTTAGGAGAAGTGGTAGATGCGGTAAAGGCGTATATGAAGGATCCGCAGATCAGTATAAAGGGCTTGCTCCGCTACATTAAGGGGCCGGATTTCCCCACGGGCGGTATCGTGGTCAATCGGGACGAGCTTTTGAAAATCTATGAAACAGGCGTAGGGAAAATCCGCGTCCGGGGCAAGGTGATGGAAGAAAAGGGAAAAGGCGGCCGCCGTCATCTGGTGATCACCGAGATCCCGTATCCGATGCTGGGGGCAGGGATCGGCAAGTTTTTAAACGATGTGGCCGCTCTGGTGGAAGCGAGAAAGACCACCGATATTACAGACATTTCTAATCAGTCCTCCAAAGAGGGCATCCGGATTGTGCTGGAGCTGCGCAAGGACGCTAACGTGGAAAATCTGATAAATATGCTCTACAAAAAAACTCGATTGGAGGATACCTTCGGGGTCAATATGCTGGCGGTGGCAGACGGCCGGCCGGAAACCTTGAATTTAAAGCAGGTGATCGAGCACCACGTGGATTTCCAATTTGAGATCGCCACCCGGAAATACCAGACGCTTCTTGCCCGGGAGGAGGAAAAGCGGGAGGTGCAGGAAGGACTGATCAAGGCCTGCGACGTCATTGATCTGATCATTGAAATCCTGCGGGGAAGCAAGAATCAGGCTCAGGCGAAGGACTGCCTGATCCACGGCGCCACCGAGGGTATCCGCTTTAAGACAAAGACCAGCGAACGGCAGGCGAAAAAGCTCTGCTTTACCGAGCGTCAGGCGACGGCGATTCTAGAAATGCGTCTGTACCGGCTGATCGGCCTGGAGATCGAAGCCCTGCAAGGGGAGCATAAGAAAACGTTGGAAAATATCGCCCGCTACGAGGATATCTTGAATAATTATGATTCTATGGCCGGGGTGATCATCCGCGAGCTGGACGGCGTTAAGCGGGAATACGCCAGAGCGCGCCGCACGGCGATTGAAAACGCCGCGGAAGCAGTCTATGAGGAGGAAAAGCCGAAGGCCCAGGAGGTCTGGCTTTTAATGGACCGGTTCGGTTATGTAAAAACTGTGGATAAAGCAATCTACGAGCGGAATCAGGAGGCAGCCCACAGCGAATATAAATATCTGTTCCCCTGTATGAATACGGACAGAATCTGCCTGTTCACCGAAGGCGGGAAGATGCATACGGTAAAGGTTGCGGACATTCCCCAGGGAAAATTCCGGGACAAGGGCGTTCCCTTGGATAATGTCAGCAACTACAACAGCCAGGAGGAGCGTATCCTCTGTGTGAGCAGTATGGCCGAGGTATTGCAGAGCCAATTCCTTTTTGCGACGGCCGGCGGGATGCTCAAGATCGTAGAGGGCGGCGAATTCGAGGTTTCTACTAGAAAGACCATTGAGGCTACGAAGCTTGGCGAAGGCGACCGGCTGATTTTTGCCGAACGGTGCGAGAATATGGAATTCGTTGTCCTGCAGAGCAAAGACGGCTGGTTTCTGCGCTTTTTAAAGCAGGAAATTCCTACGAAGAAGAAGAACGCCGTCGGCGTTCGGGGCATGCGTTTAGAAGAAGGAGACAGCCTGGAGCACGCCTATCTTTTGGAGGCGCACAAGGAATATACCGTCGAAATCGAGGGAAAGAGCGTGGCCTTAAATCGGCTGAAATTATCCAAGCGGGATACGAAAGGGACACGGCCGGCGAAATAAGGATGCCAAAGGGGGAAAAACCTTTAAAAATCGAAAAATCTTTCTTTGATTTTTAAGAATTTCTGTTGATTTTTTCCAGATAATATATTATAATCTTACTGTAAAAAGAATTTACCCTTCAAAAATTTTTTTTACATTATAACCCCTTATTTAATTATTTATACTCCCCTCGAAATGGCTGATAGCTCCCCTATCGGCCATTTCTTTTTTGTAAAGCGAACAAAATAGCCGGGGCGTCGAGAAATTTCGGAAAATACATAGCAAAGACTAGGAGGATCAAACATGCGGGAGCAGTTGACAAAAAAGGATGTAGAGAAAATAGAAAAAGAGATCGAGCACCGGAAGCTGGTGGTTCGTAAAGAAGCTCTAGAGGCGGTTAAGGAAGCTCGGGCGCACGGGGATTTGAGCGAGAATTTCGAATACCACGCGGCCAAGAAAGATAAGAATCAGAATGAAAGCCGTATCCGTTATCTGGAGAAGATGCTGCGGACGGCGAAGATCATCTCAGAAGAATCCGGCGAGGACGAGGTGGGCTTAAATAATACGGTAGAGCTGTATTTTGAGGATGAGGATGAAACGGAAGTATATCGTCTGGTCACTTCCATCCGGGGCAATTCCCTGAAAAATATGATTAGTATCGAATCGCCCATCGGTAAAGCGATTCGGGGCAAAAAGGTAGGCGATCGGGTCCAGGTGCAAGTCGGCGGCCAGGATGGCTACTACGTAGTCATTAAGAAGATCGAAAATACCGGCGACGACGGTAGCGACCAGATCCGGAGCTACTAAAAAACGAGAAATGAAAGAGGAAGAATATGGTGACTTTTAGCCTTTGTATGATAGTAAAAAATGAGGCGGCGGTGCTTAGGCGGTGTCTGTCCTCCATCGCCGATCTGATGGACGAGATAATCATTGTGGATACCGGTTCGACAGATGAAACGAAGGAGATCGCCGGGGAATTTACCGACAAGATCTATGACTATGCCTGGAAAAACGATTTTGCCGACGCTAGGAATTTTGCTTTTTCCAAGGCGGGGATGGAATATATCTATTCGGCGGATGCGGACGAGGTGCTGGATGAAGAAAATCATGAGCGCCTAGCCCGGCTGAAGCAGGCGCTGCTGCCGGAGATCGAGATTGTGCAGATGTATTACGTAACGCCGCCTCAATATAATACGACGGCCAATTTTCTCCGGGAATACCGGCCGAAGCTCTATAAGCGCCTGCGGACGTTTACCTGGGTAGATATGGTGCATGAGACCGTGCGTTTAGAACCGGTGGTATACGACAGCGACGTGGAGATTTTACACTTGCCTCAGAGTCTGCATAACCAACGGGATTTCGCCCTATTCCGCCAGGCCTTCGCCCGGGAAGGGCGGCTGTCTAAAAAGCTGCACGCTATGTACGCCAAGGAACTGTTTATCAGCGGCGAGGCGCAGGATTTTGCCGATGCGGTAGAGGTATTTTCCGCTACGCTTGCCCGGCCCGACGCGCCGGAGGGAATGGCGGAGGAGGCCGTTTGCGTGCTCTGCCACGCCCATCGCATCGCCGGGCATACGGATCGTTTCTTTTCGATGGCATGGAAGCTGATGCCCGATGCCCTGTGCGCAGAATTATGTTATGAGGTCGGCTGCTATTTTCAGGAAAGAGCCGATTATCCGGAGGCTGTTCAGTGGTTTTTGGCGGCTGCAGGCCAGACGCAGGCAGTGATCGACGTGCGCCGCAGCGGCGATCTGCCCCTTCGCGCCTTAAGCGAATGCTATCGGAAAATGGCTGAAGCGGCCACGGAGAGCGAGGAATTTCGCCAGGCCTGTCTAGAGGAAGCAAACGCTTATGAAAAGGAGGCGCAGGCATGGAAAATGCCCGACGATGTGTAGAGGCATCTCCGGGCATTTTTCGGTTTGCCATAGCATACGGTAGTTCTGTAGTTATGCGGTTATGAGCGTGCAGGTGACGGCTAGATAGGCGCCATAGACCACGAAAAGGAGCACGCCCTGCCAGCGCTGGAACTTCGAAGCGAGCATGGCGGGGATAACGGCGATGGCGGCGACCAGCAGACAGGCCGGCAGATCTATCATGGCCGAGGTGGGGGCGATGGGCAGCGGCTTGCCGGAGAGCAGCGAGCACAGCGGAAGGATCAGCGTCAGGTCAATGACGTTTGCTCCAAGGATATTGCCGACGGAAAGGGCGGACTGCTTCTTTAAGACGGCGGTGATGGTGGTTACCAGCTCTGGCAGGGAAGTGCCTACGGCGATGATCGTTACGCCAATGATCCGTTCGGATACTCCGACGAATCGGGCCAGTTCGCTGCCGTTATCGACCAGCAGATCTGCGCCGACGACGATTGCCGCCGCGCCAACGACGAATTTTATGCCGTTGGCAAGGATTTCCTGTCGATCAGGAGCTTCTCTTGCCTCCTGAGCTTCCACGGTCATAGAGGCTTTGGCGGATCGCACGTTTTCATAGATGAAAACGACGAAGATCAAAAGCAGTACGAGAGAAAGCCAAAGATTCATCTGTCCCATAAAGCCGCTGATTACAATCAGCAGGGCGGCGGCTACCATCAGGACGGACTTGGATAAATAGTCCGCCCGTTTGATTGCGCCTGGCATGCAGAAGATGGAAATCGCCATAATCAGGCCGATATTCACGGTAACGCTGCCGATGGCGTTGCCGATGGACATATCTACCTTTCCGTCCAGGGCCGCCATGGCGGAAACCAGTAATTCCGGCAGCGTCGTGGCGATGCTGACGATTGTCGCTCCTACGATGACTTTGGGAATACCGCTGACCTCGGCGAACCAAGAGGCTGCGTCTACGAAGACGTCGCCGCCTTTGACGATCAATACGATGCCCACAAGAAACAAAACAATGACGTACGTAAGTTCCATTTTTCGTTATTCCTTTCCTATTTAATTGCAAAAGAAAAGACCCGATGATAACTGGCAAGATCCGGCAATAGAGACGCTTTGCCGGCGCTTTCGTTATACATGAGTCTCGTTTTTTAAGGCAAGCCAGACCAAAAAGGCCGGGTTTGTTGACTTGCCACACATCCGGGATGTGCTCACTACTCCCTCACAGGAATTTCCTATTACGGGACTAACATAGCACAAATGGGAAAAGCTGTCAAGGAGCGGAAAAAACGGATTGATTTTCCAAAGCTTACAATTTTGTAAGCCGCCGAAGAAAAATGTAAGTCAAAGCTATGGCAGGGAGCCGTGCTTTTTTCTATACTGTAGGCAGATAATAAGAAAAGCAACAGGACGGGGCGCTTCTATTTTTCGGGAGCGCACAGACAGGAGGGAAGAAAGGATGGCTTTACTGGAAGTATCGAATGTGAAGAAAATCTATACCACCCGGTTCGGCGGCCACAAGGTGCAGGCGCTGACGAATGTGAGTTTTAGCGTGGAACAGGGAGAGTATGTGGCGATTATGGGAGAGTCCGGTTCGGGAAAGACGACGCTTTTGAATATACTGGCGGCGTTGGATCGGCCGACGAACGGCGAGGTCTTGCTGGATGGAAAAAGTATTTTAAAGATCAGCAATAAGGAGATTGCCATGTTCCGCCGGGAGCATCTGGGCTTCGTGTTCCAGGATTTTAATCTGCTGGATACCTTCAGCCTTCGGGACAATATTTACCTGCCGCTGGTGCTGGCTAGGAAGGATTATCGGGAAATGGAGCAGAAGATCCGTCCCCTGGCGCACAAGCTTGGCATCGGGGATATTCTGGAAAAATATCCCTACGAGGTTTCCGGCGGCCAGAAGCAGCGGACGGCGGTGGCCCGGGCGCTGATTACGGAGCCGCGGCTGCTTTTGGCGGACGAGCCGACGGGGGCGCTGGACTCCAAGGCGGCCGGGCAGCTTCTGGACATTTTTTCCGAGATTAACGCAGCCGGCCAGACGCTTTTGATGGTGACCCACAGCGCGATGGCGGCCAGCCGGGCGGGACGAATCCTGTTTATTAAGGACGGGGAGGTTTTCCATCAGATCTATCGGGGAAATATGAGCAATCAGGAAATGTATCATATGATATCGGATACCCTGACCATGCTGGCGACAGGCGGTGAGAGCCATGCGTAGTCTCTTTTATCCGCAGCTTGCGGGGAAAAATATCTGGAAAAACCGACGTATATATATTCCCTATATCCTGACCTGCATCTTTAATATTGCGATGTTTTATATGATGTTTTACATGTTTGTTCATCCGGATATGGATCAGGTGCCGGGACGGGCGGTTTTGGGGATTATCCTGCTTTTGGGGATCATCGTGATCGGTATTTTTTCCCTGATCTTTCTTTGCTACAGCAACAGCTTTCTGATTAAACGCCGCAAGAAGGAATTTGGCCTGTATAATGTGCTGGGCATGGAGAAATGCCATATTCGCCGGACTCTTTGCTGGGAAACGTTCTACGTGATTTGCATCAGCTTTTTTGTCGGCCTGTTTCTGGGGATTTTGGGAAGTAAGCTTTTGTTTCTGGCGCTTTTAAAGCTGCTGCGTGTACCGGCGCCCTTCGGATTTATGATTTCCATGCCGGCGCTGGCGGGCACCTGCGCCTGGTTTCTTTGTGTTTTTCTTCTGACGCTGGCTCTGGATATGTGGCAGATCCAGCTGGCGAACCCCATCGAGCTGCTGCGCGGCCAAAGCGCCGGCGAGCGGGAGCCGCGGGCGAAAGCGCTTTTGGTGCTTTTGGGGCTTTTAAGCCTGGGCGGTGGCTATTACATCGCGGTGACGACGGAAAGCCCCCTGCAGGCGCTGCTTTTATTTTTCGTAGCGGTTATTCTGGTCATGATCGGCACGTACTGTCTGTTTACCGCCGGGAGCATCGCTCTTCTTAAAATGCTGCGCTGGAATAAGAAATTTTATTACAAGACTCGGCATTTTACAAGCGTTTCCGGCCTTTTATACCGGATGAAGCAAAACGCCGTGGGCCTGGCGAATATCTGTATTTTAAGCACCGGTGTTCTGATCATGGTATCTGGCACCTTATCCATGTACGCGGGCATGGGAGATATTATGGACACTCGTTATCCCCATGAGGTGCAGTATGCCCTGTGGAACAGCTCGCACAGGGAATGGAAGGATGCGCTAGCCAAGATGATGCAGGAGACGGCGCAGGAAAAAGGCCTGGAGGTTACGTATTTGGAAAGCTTCACCCGTTTGGAGTTTACGGCTTTTGGCGGGGGAGCAGACTTCCGGATAGAGGCGTACGATCCAGATGCGGACGTGCGTATAGAAGATATGGTGACGATATCGGTGATCCCGCTGGAGGATTATAACCAGATCGTGGGAGAGGAAAAGACGCTAAAGGAGGATGAAATCCTGCTTTATCCAGTGGCGGGCGCGCAGTATGCTTTTGAAAAAATCTCTGTGGGCGGAAAGGAATTCCAGATCCAGGAGAAGCTGGAAAAGGGCCCGTACGACGGGTCGGCGACCATCTACGTGGGGAGCAACAGCTACTATATGGTTGTCCGGGATATGAAGGTCGTAGAAGAGCTGTGGAAACTGCAAAACGACGTTTACGGCAAGGCAGCCAGCCAAATCTGCTCGGTTGTGCAGATGGATGTGAAGGGAAGCGGCGAGGAAAAAGAAGCGCTGGACTATGCGCTGCAGGAAAAGCTTCGCACGGTGGGCGACGAAGAGCTGTCCATGCGCTGGGATTATAAGCAGCTGAATTACCAGGAATGCTATACGCTGTACGGCGGCCTGTTCTTTTTGGGGCTGTTCCTTGGCATCCTGTTCCTGATGGGAACGGTGCTGATCATCTATTATAAACAGGTGTCCGAGGGATACGACGATCGGGAGCGGTTCGAGATTATGCAGAAGGTGGGCATGAGTAAAAAGGAAGTGCGCCAGTCGATTAAAAGTCAGGTGCTTCTGGTATTCTTCCTGCCGCTTTTAACGGCATGGATACACATCGCTTTTGCGTTTCCGATGATCAGCCGGCTTTTAGCTACGCTGAATATGTATAATGTCAAGCTGTTCGGTTGCTGTACCGCGGCGTTTGCCGTTATATTCGCTTTAGTATATGCGGCGATCTATGGGATTACTGCCCGGGTTTATTATAAGATCGTCGATTGATAAAATAGTGGCAGCTAACAGGCGGCCTTGCATGGGTATTTGTGAAAAAGCATCTCCAACTTATTCGAAATCCGTTGAAACCATCTGTCGGGAATGGTAGAATGGACGGGAAAGAAGGTTGGAGGTGCTTTTTTGAATAGATGGAGTGATTTTCAAAAAGGAATGAAGGATGGCGTTCCCATTGGCCTTGGCTATTTTGCCGTGTCCTTTACCTTTGGTATTATGGCGATTCTGGCAGGGTTGAACGCCTGGCAGGCGACGGTGATTTCCCTGACGAATCTGACCTCAGCCGGCCAGTTTGCGGGGCTTCCTCTGATCGTCGGAGGCGGCTCTTTGTATGAGCTGGCGCTGACCCAGTTGGTCATTAATATGCGTTATTGCCTGATGTCTTTCGCCCTGTCCCAGAAGCTGGATCGACGCGTGCCCTTTGTGCATCGGTTTTTTGTGGCTTTTGGCGTAACGGATGAGATTTTCGGCGTCAGCGTCAGCCAGAAGGGCCGTTTAAGTCCGTGGTATTCCTACGGGGCCATGAGCATGGCTATTCCCGGGTGGACGTTTGGCACCTTATGCGGCGCGGTATTGGGAAATCTTTTGCCGGAATTTTGGCTGAGCGCTCTAAGCGTGGCGATCTACGGCATGTTTCTGGCGGTAATTATCCCGCCGGCGAAGAAGGAGCGGTCCGTGCGGCTGGCGGTGATCGGCGCGATGCTCCTTAGCACGTTGTTTCGGCTGCTTCCAGTGCTTCGGGAAATATCTTCTGGATTTGTCATTATCATTACAACGGTAGCAATCGCCGGCCTGGCCGCCTGGTTCTGCCCGATAAAGGAGGAGGAAGGATGAGCAACGACCGTTTTTTTCTGTACATATTGGTGATGGCGGGTGTGACCTATCTGATCCGGGCGCTGCCGCTGGTGCTTTTTCGTAAGGAGATTACCCATCCGTTTTTAAAATCCTTTTTATATTACGTGCCCTACGCAAGTCTGGCGGCGATGACTTTCCCGGCGATTCTGACGGCGACGTCCAGTTGGATTTCCGGCGCGGCGGCTCTTATCATCGCCCTTTGCGTGGCGTATAAGGAAAAAAGTTTGCTGACTGTGGCAATTTGCGCCTGTGCGGCGGTATTTCTGACAGAAGCGCTGCTTCGCTTTGCTGGATAATTTCCCCGCGCTCATTGTCCGACGCGAACGCTGAAGAATTTTTTGCTTTTGCCCCGTTATATTATATGATACCAGGGTCAAAATACTTTTTGACCCCAGCATCATTACATAGATGTAAGTTTTCCGGAAAAAATGTAAGACGTATCGATGGAAATTCGGAAAGGGAATTTTTATACTATAGATTATAGATACATATTTGATAGAAGAACGGCTTACGGAAGGCGGGGCGAGGAATATGAAGATCAGAAAATTTTTACGGAATGTAGCGGCGATGCTTTTGATGGCGGGGATTCTCTGGAGCGTGTTGGTGGTTCAAAACGGTTACGCAATGTACCGGACGGCGCTGGAGGCAGAAAGCCTGGAAGAGAAGCAGGAGCAGATTCAGGCAAAGGACGGCTATACGGCCCTTGCCCAAATGCCTGAAATCTATAAAAAGGCGGTGGTTTCGGCGGAGGACCGGCGGTTCTATCGCCATCCGGGGATCGATCCCATCGCCATTGCCCGGGCGGTGATTACAGACATCCGTGCCCGGGCGCTGGTGGAAGGGGGAAGCACAATCACTCAGCAGCTGGCGAAGAATTTATATTTCACCCAGGAAAAGGTCTTTGGACGGAAGGTGGCGGAGGTGTTTATGGCCTTTGCCCTGGAGCGGGCCTTTACAAAGGAAGAAATCCTGGAAATGTACGTCAATACAATTTATTTCGGAAATGGCTACGACTGTGCGGCCCAGGCTAGCCTGGGGTATTTCGGAAAGGAAATCTCCGGTCTGAACGAGGAGGAATGCGTGATGCTGGCCGGCATTCCCAACGCGCCCTCCCTGTACAATCCGGCGGATCATCCGACGCTGGCCAAAGAACGGCAGCGGCAGGTCTACGAGTTAATGAAAAAAGCAGGATGAGAAGGAAAATACGCGAAGAATAAAAAGAAAAAGCTGTGGGAAAGCCCGCGGCTTTTTTGCTCTGTGTCGTTTGATTCCAAAGCCCAGCGAAAAAACTCTGTAACTCAGATAAAAAAAGCTGGTGTTTTTGAATAGTTTATGCTATAGTAACTTAATGATTGTGACTATGGAGAGCTTTACCCTATAAAACGGTAATACGGAAAACCTGTCGCTGTGCAAGGTACGCCTTTGGCGCGGCATAGAAGATGCCTGCCGGATGTACGGGAGCGGCTTTTCCATCTGAAATAATATACAGAAGAACCTGCCCCTTGGCGGCTTTTCTGCATACTACGGCATACGAAGCGTCTGTCGCTTTGTATACGGAGGTATAAAGAGCGACCGGCGGAGAGTCGATCCCGCAGGCGTCTGACAAATGAAGGAGGAATTATCAGAAATGGGTTTACAGGTAGAAAAAATGGAAAAAAACATGGCGAAGCTGACGATTGAGGTTTCCGTTGAAGAATTAGAAAAGGCAATCGAAAAGGCCTACCAGAAGAATAAAAAGAACATTTCCCTTCCAGGCTTCCGTAAGGGAAAAGCACCGCGGTTTATGATTGAAAAGATGTACGGCAAAGGCGTATTCCTGGAAGAGGCCGCCAACGCGCTGATTCCCGGCGCATATTACGACGCGGCGGACGAGAGCAAGCTGGAGATTGTTTCCAGGCCGGAAATCGACGTAGTACAATTAGAGCCGGGAATGCCGTTTATTTTCACGGCGGAAGTAGCGGTAAAACCCGAAGTGACCTTAGGCGAGTATAAAGGGCTGGAAGTGCCGGCGAATGCCGTAGAAGTAACGGAGGAAGAGCTGGAAGCCCGTCTGAAACAGGAACAGGAAAATAATTCCCGGACGATTCCGGTAGAAGACCGTGCCGTCCAGGACGGCGATATGGTGCAGTTGGACTTTGAAGGCTTTGTGGACGGTGTGGCGTTCCAAAATGGCAAGGGTGAGAATTATCCGTTGACGATCGGTTCCAATACCTTTATTCCAGGCTTTGAAGAGCAGCTTGTCGGCGCGAATATCGGCGAGGACAAGGAAGTGCACGTAACTTTCCCAGAGGATTACCATGCGGCAGATTTGGCTGGTAAGGAGGCTGTTTTCCAGTGCAAGATCAATAAAATCGAGCAGAAAGAGCTTCCGGCCCTGGACGATGAATTTGCAATGGACGTATCCGAGTTTGATACGTTAGAAGAATATAAGGCGGATCTTCGTAAACAGCTTACTGAAAAGAAGGAAGAAGAAGCCCGTCAGGCAAGAGAAGACGCGGCGTTGGAAAAGGCCGTTGCCAATGCAACGATGGAGATTCCCGACGCGATGCTGGAGACGCAGGTGCAGGAAATGCTCAATGATTTCAGCAGTAGGCTGCAGATGCAGGGCATGTCCTTTGAGCAGTACTGTACGATGACCGGCGCGACGAAAGATACCTTGGAGGAGCAGATGCGTCCCCAGGCGATGAAGCGCATCCAGAGCCGTCTGGTACTGGAGGCAATCGCAAAGGCGGAAGATATTCATCCCACCGAGGAACAGATGGAAGAAGAGATCGGCAAGATGGCCGGCATGTATCGGATGGAAGCAGATAAATTAAAAGAAATGATGACGGATCCGGAAAGAGAACAGATCGAGATGGATCTGGCAGTTCGTCAGGCGGCCGCGCTCCTTGCAGAGACAGCTAAGGAAGTATAAGACGCGGGCGGACAGCCAAAGCAGACAGGAGGAAAATATATGAGTTTAGTACCTTATGTCATAGAGCAGAGCAGCCGGGGAGAGAGAAGCTACGATATTTATTCCAGACTGTTAAAGGATCGGATCATCTTCCTGGGCGAGGAGGTCAACGACGTGACTGCCAGTCTGGTAACGGCGCAGCTGTTATTCCTGGAGTCCGAAGATCCTACCAAGGACATTAACCTATATATTAACAGCCCGGGAGGAGTAATCACGGCGGGCATGGCCATTTATGACACGATGCAGTATGTCAAATGCGACGTGGCTACGATTTGCATCGGCATGGCCGCTAGCATGGGCGCGTTCCTTTTGGCGGGAGGCACGAAGGGCAAGAGATACGCCCTTCCCAATGCGACGATTATGATTCATCAGCCTTCCGGCGGCGCGCAGGGACAGGCGACGGAGATCCAGATTGTGGCGGATCATATTGCCAGGACGAAGCGAACGCTCAATGAGATCTTGGCGGCGAATACAGGCCAGCCTTTGGAGGTTGTGGAAAGAGATACGGATCGGGATAATTATATGTCCGCCCAGGAGGCAAAAGAGTATGGGCTGATCGACGAGCTGATGATACACAAATAATGTGCGGATGTAAGACTCCTGCCCGGCGGCAGGGGTCTTATGTGCCTAGCATGCAGAAGAGCTGCCAGCGGCAGGTTTTCTGTATAACTGTTTATGACTGAAAGGGTAAGAATATGGCTGATAAAACGAAAGGCTCCAGAGTCAGATGTTCTTTCTGTAATAAAAAGGAAGATCAGGTGATGAAGCTGATCGCCGGTCCCAACGGCGTTTATATTTGTGACGAATGCGTCGGGGTCTGCAATGAGATCATAGAAGAAGATTATCTGATGTACGGGGAAGAGGAAAATGAGAATTTCTCCGGCATTAATTTGATGACGCCTCAGGAGATTTGCGAGATCCTTGACGAATATGTCATAGGCCAGGAGCAGGCGAAAAAGGTGCTCTCCGTGGCGGTCTATAATCACTATAAAAGAGTCATGGCCCCGGCGGATCTGGATGTGGAGCTGCAAAAAAGCAATATCCTGATGCTGGGTCCCACCGGCTCCGGAAAGACTTTGCTGGCGCAGACCATGGCGAAGCTTTTGAATGTGCCTTTTGCGATCGCGGACGCGACTACGCTGACGGAAGCCGGCTATGTGGGCGAGGACGTAGAAAATATTTTGCTGAAGATTATCCAGGCTGCGGATTACGACATTGATCGTGCCCAGTTTGGAATTATTTATATAGATGAGATCGACAAGATTACCCGGAAATCCGAAAACGCTTCTATCACCAGGGACGTATCTGGTGAAGGCGTGCAGCAGGCGCTCCTAAAGATTCTGGAGGGAACCGTTGCCAGTGTGCCGCCCCAGGGCGGGCGTAAGCATCCTCATCAGGAATTTCTGCAGATCGATACGACGAATATTCTGTTCATCTGCGGCGGCGCTTTCGAGGGTATTGAAAAACTCATCGCCGCCCGCAAGGATACGAAGGCAATCGGTTTTGGCGCGGAAGTGCAGCAGGCGAAGAATATAAACGTGGGTGAGCTTTTAAAAGACGTTATGCCGGTGGATCTGGTGAAATTTGGCTTGATCCCAGAATTCGTGGGCAGAGTGCCGGTAGTGGTGACGTTGGACGCGCTGGATGAAAAAGCACTTCTTCGTATTCTCTGCGAGCCGAAGAACGCGCTGACGAAGCAGTATGGAAAGCTGTTCGAGATGGACGGAATCGAGCTGTCTTTTGATTCCGGAGCGCTGGAGCAGATCGCCAAGCAGTCTATGGAGCGCAAGACCGGCGCCAGAGGCCTTCGGGCAATTATGGAAAATATATTGATGGATGTGATGTATCAGGCGCCCTCCGATTATACGATACGAAGATGCACGATCACGGAAGATATGGTAAAGGGAATAGGCAGTCCCCAGCTTGAGCATGGCGAGCCGCCGGCGGCGCTGGCGCCGCGAAGGGCTTCCCGCGCCCGAAAAAGGGGCAAATCAGCAACAACTGCCTGATAAGGAGGCATGTAGGATGCAGGAAATAATTCGTGTACTGCCGGCGGCGGCCCTTCGGGGAACGACGATCCTGCCGGGTATGATTGTACATTTTGATATTACCAGAGAAAAGTCCATCCGCGCGGTAGAGAAGGTGATGCTGCAGGATCAGGAGCTGTTTTTGGTGACGCAGAGAGAACCGGAGACGAAGGATCCGGGAATGTCGGATGTGTACCGCGTGGGAATCATCGCCAGCGTCAAACAGGTGATGCGCCTGCGCAAGGATACGCTGCGGGTGATTGCGGAGGGACGTCAGCGGGCCAGGCTGCTGGCTTTTCTGGCGGAAGAGCCGTACCTGTTGGCCCAGGCGGCGGTATATGAGGAGGAAGAAGATTTTGACAATGAGAATGCCAAAGAAGCCGCGCTGCGCAGCTTAAAGGAGCTGTTCCATGCCTACTGCGTGGAGAGCGGAAAGCTTAGCCGGGAGCTGATCGGCCAGATCATGAAGCTGACGGATATAGGGCACTTGGTGGATCAGATCAGTATCAATCTTCCTTTGGCGTATACGGACCGTCAGAAGATTCTGGAGGCTTTGACGATTCCTCAGCGCTGCGAGGTGGTCGGAACTCTGATGACCAATGAGATCGAGATCCACCAGATCCGGCAGGACATTCAGCAAAGGCTTAAGAATAAAGTAGATAAGAACCAGCGGGAATACATCCTGCGGGAACAGCTAAAATTGATCCGGGAGGAGCTGGGAGAAGATTCTTCCCAGGCCGATGTGGAAAAATATCGAAAGCAGCTGGAAAAATTAGAAGCATCCGACGAAGTAAAGGAAAAAATTTCAAAAGAGATCGAAAAACTGAAAAATCTAGGGAACAGTCCCTCTGAGGCGGCGGTGTCCCGCGGCTACATTGAGACGCTTCTGGGACTGCCCTGGGATAAGAAATCCGAGGATTCGAAGGATCTTAAGAAAGCGTTTAAGATCTTGGAAGAGGATCATTACGGGCTGGAGAAGGTCAAGGAGCGGATCATGGAATATCTGGCGGTTCGCACACTGACAAAAAAGGGGGAAAGCCCCATCTTGTGCCTGGTGGGCCCGCCGGGCACCGGAAAGACTTCCATTGCCAAATCCGTCGCCCGGGCGCTGCATAAGAAATATGTACGGATCTGCCTGGGCGGCGTCCGGGATGAAGCGGAGATCCGCGGCCACCGCCGGACGTATATCGGTTCGATTCCAGGAAGAATTACCGCCGGCCTGGCACAGGCCCAGGTGGCGAATCCGCTGCTGCTTTTGGATGAGATTGATAAGACCGGCGCGGACTATAAAGGCGACGTGGCATCCGCGCTCTTAGAGGTGCTGGACCCAGAGCAGAATCAGCATTTCAGCGATCACTATGTGGAAATCCCGCAGGATCTTTCCGAGGTACTATTTATAGCGACGGCGAACGACGCCCAGAAGATTCCCCGTCCCCTGCTGGATCGGATGGAAATTCTGGAGATTTCCGGTTATACGGAAAACGAAAAGGAGCATATTGCCAGAGAGCATTTGGTGAAAAAGCAACTGAAGGCCAACGGCCTGAAAAAAGGCCAGCTGTCCATCCGGAAAGGCGCGCTGAAAAAGATCATTACCGGGTATACCCGGGAAGCCGGCGTGCGTTCCCTGGAGCGGGAGATTGCCCGGATCTGCCGGAAGGCCGTTCGAAAGATCCTAGAAGAGGGCGAGGAAAAGCTGGTGGTGACCGCCGGAAATCTGGAAGGATATCTGGGGAAAGAGCGCTATACCCATCAGTTGGCCAATAAAAAAGACGAGGTGGGGATTGTCCGCGGCTTGGCTTGGACCAGCCTTGGCGGCGATACTTTGCAGATCGAGGTCAACGTCATGCCCGGCAAGGGCGAGCTTCTTCTGACGGGGCAGTTGGGCGATGTGATGCAGGAGTCTGCCAAGACAGGCATCAGCTACATCCGTTCCGTAGCGCCGGAATATGAGGTGGAACCGGAATTTTTCCGGGAGAACGATATTCACATTCATATTCCAGAAGGGGCGGTGCCCAAAGACGGCCCTTCCGCCGGGATTACGATGGCGACAGCCATGCTTTCCGCCATTACGCAGAAGCCCGTGCATGCGGATGTGGCCATGACCGGCGAAATTACGCTTCGGGGCCGGGTGCTGCCCATCGGCGGCCTGAAAGAAAAGCTGCTGGCGGCTAAGGAAGCGCAGATTCAAAAAGTGCTGGTGCCTGTGGAAAATAAAAAGGATGTCGCGGAAATGTCGGAGGAGATCACCGGCGGCCTGCAGATTGTCTACGTAGACGCTATGGGCGAGGTACTGCGTCAGGCGCTGTGCGAATAAGAGGAAAAGATGATCATTAAAAACGTATCGCTGGATATTGTGTGCGGGGTGACCAGCCGTCTGCCGGAAACCGCCTGGCCGGAAGTGGCTTTTGCCGGAAAGTCGAACGTAGGGAAATCTTCCCTGATCAACGGGTTGATGAACCGGAAGTCGCTGGCTAGGACCAGTGCGCAGCCAGGAAAAACACAGACCATAAATTTTTATAACATCAACAACTGTATGTATCTGGTAGACCTGCCAGGGTACGGCTATACGAAAGCCTCTCCGTCGGAAAAGGAAAAATGGGGTCGCCTGGTGGAGCGTTATCTCCATGCCTCCCGGCAGCTGCGAGCGGTATTTTTGCTGGTAGATATCCGGCACGAGCCGTCGTCCAACGACAAGATGATGCACGACTGGATCACGCATTACGGCTATACGCCGATGATCGTAGCCACGAAGGCGGATAAGCTTAAAAGGAGCCAGCTTCCAAAGCATTTGAAAATGCTGCGGGAAGGTTTGGGGCTTTCGTCGGATACGAAGATATTCCCGTATTCCTCCGTTACGAAGCAGGGCCGGGAAGAGATCTGGAAAACGCTGGACGATCTGCTGGCCGCCT
>CAOJIB010000013.1 GCA_948436455.1 uncultured Blautia sp. | reverse complement strand
CGGCGTTTGAAGGAAGGAACCAGAAGGTATGAGAAGATCAAGTCTTTGAAAGTTGCGTTTGTTGTGGATGAATGCCATAGAGCGGTAACGCCGCAAACGAAAAGAATTCTGGAGAATTTCTTCACCAATTCTCTATGGTATGGCTTTACGGGAACGCCTATTTTTGATGAAAACAGCTATGAACAAAAAGGGGATTTGCCACGAACCACGAAGCAGCTTTATGGAGAATGCCTGCACAGCTATACCATTAAAGAAGCGATTCACGATGAAGCGGTTCTGGGATTCATGGTGGAGAATCTCGGAGCGAAAAACGTCCATGCCAACGATACGAAAGGAGTGTATGAGACAGAAGCACATATGCGAAAAGTGCTGGATGTGATTTTGAATCAGTCCTACGAGAAATTTGGCATGAGAAACGGCAGGGGACGGACGTATGAGGCTTTATTGACGACCAGCTCCATCGCGATGGCGCAGAAGTATTACGATTTATTGAAGAAAATAAAGGAAGGTAAAGATGAATTAAAAATTCGCGAGGATGTATATAGGGCGCTTCCCGATTTTCCCAGATTTGCCATAACGTATTCCTTGTCGGAGAACGAAGAAACATCCGCCGTCCATCAGGATAAAATGAAAGAATCGCTAAAAGATTATAACGATATGTTTGGAACCAGTTATAAAGTAGAAGCGATTGCTGCGTATAACGGCAATCTCAACGACCGGCTGGCGCGAAAGGAAAAAAAGTACCTGGATCGGAATCAGCAGCTTGATTTGGTGATCGTTGTGGATAGGCTTTTAACGGGGTTTGACGCGCCCTGCCTTTCGACGTTGTTTATGGATAGGCAGCCTATGGCTCCACAAAATATCATCCAAGCATTTTCACGTACGAACAGATTGTTTGACACAAACAAGCAGTATGGGCAGATTGTCACCTTTCAGGCGCCCAAGGAATATAAAGAGGCGATCAATGAAGCCCTCAGATTGTACTCGCGCGGAGGCGACGGGAATCCCATCGCAGAGGATTGGGACGATGTGAAAACGTCTTTTTCCATCTCTGTGAAAGCCATCCACCATCTGGCGCGGACAACGGAAGATATCGCGGGGCTGTCACGCAAGCAGAAAAAGGCGTTTGTCAATCTTTTCAGAGCCCTGGATCATGATTTTGCACACCTGAAAGCATTTTCGGTATATGAACCAAGCGTGCTTGACGAGTTTGATTTTTCCGAAGATGAATATGAAAATTATGCCGCCATGTATAAAAATGTCATGGAAGAATTAAAAAATCCGAACGATGATCCGGGCCCCGACGAAGAACCTGTATGGGACGATTATGATTTGGTAGCCTATAGCAAGCTGCGGATTGATTTTGAATATATTGTGGAACTGCTGCAGGGGTTTATAGAAGCCTTGGATCAGACGAACAACGATTTTGATGCTGCCGAATTCGAAGCCAGGGTCAGAACTATCAGAGGAATCATAGATGAATTCGCCGCGGATAATCCACCGTTAAGCGCATTGCTTACGCAGGTTGTAGAGGAGATCGAAAAAGACCAGGAGAGATTTTTAGGTCAGGATATTTCCGTTATTATCAATCAAATGCGTTACGCGGTTATTGACGAAGAGATTAAAAAATACGCCCAAAAATGGTATTTGCCATTTGAAGATGTCAAGTATGAAGTGTTCAATTTCAGGGATGGCGAACTTGCAAATGAAAATAAACTAAAGGACGGCGCGGATTATGCGGCCTATAAAGAAGAAAATAAAGACGCTCTGCCAAAATTCAAATTTAGAAGAGCGATGATTGATGCGTTTAAAAATGGATTGGTGCCGGAGATTGCCCCATTGATCTAGCGTATGCGAGAGAAAAACCGGAATACCTGGCCATCGATTCGGCAAACCACAAAAGCCTTCCCGAACGCCGTCAAATCTGCTAAAATAGATAAAGACTTTACAAAGAAAAGAGGAAGAACAGCATGTTTTATATTGGAAATCATACCTCCTCGTCGGGAGGCTATCTGGCGATGGGAAAGCGGATCGCCGGGGAAAAGGGAAATACCTTCGCGTTTTTCACCAGGAATCCCCGTGGGGGGAAGGCAAAGGAAATTGATGAAAAGGATGTGGCGGCCTATCTGGATTTCGCCAGGGAACAGGGCTTTGGTAAGCTGGTGGCCCACGCGCCCTATACGCTCAACGCCTGCGCCGCCAAGGAAAATCTGCGGGAATTCGCCCGGAATATCCTCCGGGAGGATCTCCAGCGGATGGAATATACGCCGGGGAATTATTATAACTTCCATCCAGGCAGCCACGTGGGCCAGGGCGCGGATGTGGGCATTGAAAAAATCGCGGAAGTGTTAAACGAGGTGCTCACTCCCGCCCAGAGCACTATCGTCCTTTTGGAAACTATGAGCGGCAAGGGCAGCGAGATGGGCCGGGATTTCCAGGAGCTTCGCGCCATTATCGATCGGGTAGAGGTAAATGAAAAGCTAGGCGTCTGCCTAGATACCTGTCATGTGTGGGACGCCGGTTACGATATCGTCGAACACCTGGACGAGGTATTGGAAGAATTCGACCAGGTGATCGGACTGGACAGGCTAAAAGCGATCCACCTCAACGACAGTATGAATCCGCTGGCCAGCCATAAAGATCGTCACGCCAAGATCGGCGAAGGGAAGATCGGCGCCGAGGCCCTTGTACGGGTCATTAACCACCCGGCGCTTAACGGGCTTCCCTTTATCCTGGAAACCCCCAACGACGAAGAAGGGTGGGCAAAGGAGATCGCATTTCTAAAGGAAAATTATAAGCTCTCTAATGCCTGATAAAAGCCGGGATAGGAGATATCCACACATTCTCCCTGGGCGATCCTGGTTTCGCCGGAAGCGGCCAGGCCGGCGATCGCAAAGGACATGGCGATTCGGTGATCCAGATTTGTCCGGATATCCGCGCCGTGTAAGGGGCGGCCGCCCCGAATGATCATACCGTCTTCGGTGGCGGTGATATCCGCGCCCATGGCCGAGAGATTTTGTACCATCGCGTCGATACGGTTGGATTCCTTCACCTTTAATTCTCTGGCATCTTTTATAATGGTTTCGCCCTGGGCAAAGGCAGCCATCACTGCCAGGATCGGCAGCTCGTCGATCAGCGTGGGAATCAATTCGCCGCCGATGGTAACACCGGTGAGTGGGGAAGTGCGCACCAGAATATCCGCCGTCGGCTCTCCTCCTGTGTGGCTGACGTTTAAAAGCTCCATATCCGCGCCCATGGCCCGGCAGACACGCAGCATGCCGTCCCTGGTGGGATTGATGCCCACGTGCCGCAGCAGGATTTCCGAATCCGGAACGAGGAGCCCGGCGGCGATGAAATAGGCGGCGGAGGAGATATCTCCGGGCACGGCGATTTCCCGGGCGGTCAGCGTCGGCCCTGGCAGGATCGTCACCGTGGTATCCTGGGATGTGACCGTTGCGCCGAAGTAAGAGAGCATCAATTCCGTATGGTTCCGCGACAGATACGGCTCCGTGACAGAGGTCTCCTTGTCGGCGTACAGGCCGGCTAAAAGGACGCAGGATTTTACTTGGGCAGAGGCTACAGGGGACGTATAGGAAACGCCCTGCAACGGCCGGCCGGCAATCCGAAGGGGCGCGCAGCCATTGCCTTTTTCACTTTCGATGGAAGCGCCCATGGCCGAAAGCGGCGTGATGATTCTTCCCATAGGACGGGATTGGATAGAAGCGTCGCCGGTAATGGTGGAGGAAAAGGACTGGCCGGCGAGAATCCCGGAGAGCAGTCGGGCGGTGGTACCGCTGTTTCCCACGTCCAGCGCCCCGGCGGGAGCGGCAAGGCCGTGCAGTCCCCGTCCATGCACCAGCACTTCGTCGGGAAGATTTTCGATTTCCACGCCCATGGCCCGGAAGCAGGCGATGGTGGAAAGGCAGTCGGCTCCCTGCAGAAAATGCGTGATACGGGTGCGGCCCTTGGCCAGCGCGCCCAGCATAACGGCCCGGTGAGAAATGGATTTATCTCCCGGAACAAGGATTTCTCCTTGCAGATGTTTTTTGGGTGTAATGCAGATCATAACGCAATTCCTCCTTTACCGTTCATACACAATATAATTCCGTTTTTTCAAAAGGGACACCGCTTGCTGCATGGCCGGTTCCTCGTAAAATTCGATCCGCAGGACACCCTGCTCGAATTCCCGGTTGTGGATGATGCCGATATTGCGGATGCTGATATTGGCCATAGCCAGGATCGTCGTGATGGTGGCGATCCCGCCGGCCTCGTCCAGAATATCCATATACAGCGTATATTCCTTTTTCAAAGGCCCATAGGAAACGATATCCATAGAATCCCGGTAATCCCTGGAGTCGGCGAACATCTGCCGGATCGCGGCGAAATCCCCGCCGTCCAGCTCGGCCTTCGCCTTTTGCAGCAGCCGGATATAGGCGTCTAGAATCTGGGAAATATTTTCCGTATTTTCCGTGCAGATCTGTTCCCACATCACCGGAGAAGAAGAAGCGATCCTGGTAATATCCCGAAAGCCGCCGGCGGCGATCAGCTTCATGTGCTGCTCTTCATCGTCTAAAAGCCGCACCAGATTCACCAGTGAAGAAGCGATCACATGGGGAATATGGCTGATGCCCGCAGTGATATAATCGTGCTCGTGGGGGGTAAGAATGAGAGGAATGGAGCCAAAGGACGCCACCAATTCCTTGTAAGCTTCCACCTTTTCGAGGGTGATATCCTTGGAGGGCGTCAGAATAAAATAAGCGTTTTCTAAAAGCTGCGCCTTGGAATTTTCATAGCCGGAGCGCTCGGAGCCTGCCATGGGGTGTCCGCCGATAAAGCAGTCTGCAAGTCCCAGCTCCTCCGCCGCCTGGTGGATTGGCTCTTTAACGCTGCCCACGTCGCTGACGATGCAGTCGGGGGAGATCCGTTCTTTCAAAAATCGCAGATATTCCAAGTTATATTCCACGGGCGCGCACAGAAAAATATACCGGCACTGGGCCAGGCGCGGATCGTCCTTGGCGCAGTTCGTATCGATGCTGCGATCGCTAAGCGCCCGGGCCAGCGTATCCCGGTCGGGGTCGTAGGCCATGAGCTGATAGTCGGGATGCGCCTGGCGGATGGCTTTGGCCAGCGTGCCGCCGATCAGTCCCAGGCCGAGAAAAGCAATGGATGTAGTCATAAAAGCTCCTTTATCGAAAAATAGAAATTTCTTTTCTTAATTCTGCCTGTATTCTTGCTTTACAATAGCGAATTCTATTGTAAAATATAGGTAGGAAAATGTCAAATGCTCTAAAAAATTCCAAGGTACGGCCTTTTCTCCATAGATTTCATGCATTTGTTCCGAAGAAATCCCAATTTTGGTGAGAAATATTGTGGATAAAGAATAAACTACTTGAAAAGTAGCGGGAATTTTAGTACTATAAGAACATACAAATCAATTATTAAAATACTGGTGCGCTGGCGCATTCCATAAAATGAGTGCAAAAGGGGTATCCCGTATGCAAACAGGGAGGTATCATAATGGACGTTTATAGAACTGACCGGATCAGAAACGTAGTCCTGTTGGGCCACGGTGGGGCGGGCAAGACAAGTTTGGTGGAGGCAATGGCATATCTGTCGGGGATTACCAGCCGCTTAGGGAAGGTGGACGATGGCAATACCGTCAGTGACTTTGATAAAGAAGAAATCAAAAGGCATTTTTCCATTTCATCTACGCTTGTTCCTATCCAGTGGGAAAAGATGAAGGTAAATATTTTAGACACGCCGGGATATTTTGATTTTATAGGCGAAGTGGAAGAAGCGGTAAGCGCGGCCGACGCGGCGATTATCGTCGTATCCGGGAAAGCGGGCGTCCAGGTGGGCACGCAGAAGGCGTGGGATCTGTGTGAGAAATATAAGCTTCCCAGAATGATTTTTGTGACAGAGATGGATGTGGACGACGTCAGCTACCGGAAGATCGTCGAGGATCTGACGGAATTATTCGGCAAGAAAATTGCGCCGCTGCATTTCCCGATTCGTGAAGACGGAAAATTCGTCGGCTATGTCAACGTTGTGAAAAAGGCCGGCAGAAAATATATCGAAAAGGGCAAAAAGGAAGAATGCCCGATCCCGGATTATTCCCAGGAATATCTGGAGAAATACAGGGACATCCTGCTGGAGTCCGTAGCGGAGACCAGTGAGGAATTTATGGAGCGCTATTTCGAGGGAGAAGAATTCTCTGTAACGGAGATTTCTGCCGCTTTAGCCAGCAATGTACAGGAAGCCAGCATCGTACCGGTATGCATGGGCTCCACTATTAATCTGCGCGGCGTTTCCAATCTCCTGGACGACATCTGCGGCTATTTCCCCAGCCCGGATAAGCGTTCCTGCAATGGAATTTCCCAGAAGACCAACGAGATCTTTGAGGCGAATTACGACTTTACAAAGACGAAATCCGCATACGTATGGAAGACGATCGTAGATCCGTTCCTTGGAAAATATTCGTTGATTAAGGTTTGCTCCGGCGTTATCAAGTCCGACGACGCTCTCTATAATGTAGAAAAAGGCAACGAAGAAAAGCTGAATAAGCTCTATGTGCTGGAAGGCTCCAAGCCCCAGGAGGTGCCCGAGCTTCACGCCGGCGATATTGGCGCGATCGGCAAGCTTAATACCGTACAGACAGGGGACAGCCTGGCGACGAAGGCCCATCCGGTGCTCTATACGAAGGCTTTGATGTCCACGCCGTATACGTACAAGAGATACAAAGCAGTAAATAAAGGCGACGAGGATAAGATCTCCCAGGCGCTTAGCAAGCTGATGGCCGAGGATCTGACCTTGAAGGTAGTTAACGATTCCGCTAATCGCCAGACGCTTTTGTACGGCATGGGCGACCAGCATCTGGATATCGTACGCAGCAAGCTTAAAGAGCGTTATAAAGTAGATATCGAGCTTTCCAAGCCGAAGGTTCCCTTCCGCGAGACGATCCGGAAGAATTCCGACGTGGAAGGCAAGCACAAAAAGCAGTCCGGCGGCCATGGACAGTACGGTCATGTAAAGATGCGCTTCGAGCCCTCCGGCGATCTGGAGACGCCTTTCGTATTCGAGCAGGTAGTCGTAGGCGGCGCCGTTCCCAAGAATTACTTCCCGGCTGTGGAAAAAGGTCTGCAGGAATGCGTTACCAAGGGCCCGGTGGCCGCATATCCGGTGGTAGGCGTCAAGGCTACACTGTACGACGGTTCCTATCATGCGGTAGACTCTTCGGAAATGGCCTTTAAGATGGCGACAATTCTGGCCTTTAAGAAGGGCTTTATGGAAGCTTCTCCCGTACTTTTGGAGCCCATCGTCAATATGACCGTAACCGTGCCGGATCAGTTCACCGGCGACGTCATGGGCGACTTGAATAAGCGTCGCGGCCGTGTGCTGGGCATGAATCCCGACCATAACGGAAATACGATCGTAGAGGCGGACGTGCCGATGCTGGAGATCTACGGATATTCCACAGATCTGCGTTCCATGACCGGCGGAAGCGGAGACTTTGCTTATACCTTCGCGCGCTATGAGCAGGCCCCCAGCGATATCCAGGAAAAGGAAATCGCGGCGAGAGCTAGCCAGCTTGCGGATGGAGAAGATAAATAAAAGAAAAACAATGGCCGCTGCAGATTCTTTTTTGTGAGTCTGCGGCGGCTTTGTCGTTGTAGAACAATTATTCAATCAGTTCCTTTAGCTGTGCGAGAAATTTTTCCGATGCTTTATTTAGAGATTGATACTTTTTCCATACTACGTAGAGGCCAATAGAGAGCTTCGGAAAAAGCGGCCGAAAACAGAGATTGCTTTCTCCGGTGGGATTGATGATATGATTTAGGCACAGGGCGTATCCCATTCCCTCGTCTACCATAAGAGAGCCGTTATATAAGAGGCTGTAGGTCGCGACAATATTTAGCTTCGAAAAATCTTGCTTCAGCCAGACGGATAAGGCGCCACCTTCCTTTTGTTGGCGGGAAAGGATAAGCGGTTTATCCCATAAGTCCTCCGGTGCAATTCTTTCTTTTTTGGCCAGGGAAGCGTCCCGCCGCATCAGGACGCCCCATTCATCCTGTACGGGAATCCGCAAATGATTATACGCGGATAAATTGGTAGGCTCAAATAGAACCCCAAAGTCAATCAGTCCTTTATTCAGCCGTTCCGTCACGTCTGCGGCGTCTCCGCTGGAAATATGGATGCGGATTTTGGGAAAGCTTTCCTATAACCGATGCGCAGCGCAGGCAAGAATGCGTACGGCTTTTGTTTCTCCGGCGCCAATGTAGACATTGCCTGTAACGGTTTCTTCAGAAAACATGATTTCATCTTCCGTTTTTCTGACAAGCTCCATAATTTCTTCCGCCCGTTTTCGGAGCGTCATGCCCTCGTCGGTCAGGGTGATTTTTCGATTTCCACGAATAAAGAGCTGCTTACCAAGTGCGTTTTCTAAATCTTTTAATTGGCGTGAAAGGGTGGGCTGAGAAAGATGCAGATATTCTGCCGCACCAGATATGCTCTGTTCTCTTGCCACGGCAAGAAAATATTGAAGGACGCGAATTTCCAAAGGTAAGTACCTCCTGTTTTATTCAATATAGCATGGTCAGATATAACCGTCAAGCATAGATATATATTTAATATAAGTATTTGCTATTTTGAATTCAGGGATTTATACATGGAATCAAAGCTCTCCGGGAATGCCATGGGAAGCTTTCACTGACCGAATGTGAAATTCATTCGCCGGAATTTGCATGGAAATGCAGTGATCTGCGGATCAGACGTTGTACTTTGGAATCGGAGTATCCGTTTTTCAAGTGTAGGGATCTGGAGATTGATGGTTTGACTATGACGGGGAAATATTCTTTTCAGTATGTGGAAAACGCTGTAATTCGGAATTCTGATCTTCATACGAAGGATGCCTTTTGGCACAGCAAAAACGTGACGGTGGAAGATTGTGTGATTCGCGGAGAGTATCTTGGCTGGTATGCTAAGAACTTGAAGTTGATCCGTTGTAAGATTATCGGTACGCAGCCTTTGTGCTACTGCAAAGGACTGATTTTGGAGGATTGCATTATGGAGCAGACGGATCTGTCCTTTGAAAACAGCGAAGTCCATGCAACTGTATGCGGTAGTATAGACAGTATTAAAAATCCTATCTGTGGAGAAATTTATGCGGATGCGATTGGCGAGATCATTATGGAAACAGATCGAATTGATCCTTCCAGAACAAAAGTTGTCTGCGGGCCGGTATCGAAAGCCGTGTGCGTCTGCGCGTAGTCCAAGACTTGGTTTTAAGAAAGAATGATCCGGTAGCTATACGCATATTTAATTACTTAGGGGAATATGAGATGAAACGATTCTTTTGTTGGGGGCTGCTGTTTCTAATGGTTGTTTCTTTTACGGCTTGCGAGAATCAACAGGAGAAAGAAAAATCCGCTGTAAACGATGGAAACGGCCGAATTGTGGGAAATTTAGATGAAACAAAGCGGCCGAAAATAGAGCTGGAAAAAAGCGATCCGATGGAAACTTATCAGGCAGAACAGGAGGAAGAAAACCATATGACCATGTATATTCAGATTGGAGATACTGTACTCGCGGCAACTCTTGTGCAGAATTCTTCTACGGAAGCGCTGATCGAAATGCTTTCGGAAGGACCCGTTACCATTGAAATGGATGATTACGCAAGCATGGAAAAAGTGGGAACATTGCCGCAAAGTCTGCCGAGAAATGACGAACAGATCCGCACGGGCGCCGGCGACTTGATTTTGTATCAGGGGAATTCTTTTGTGATCTATTACGATACAAATTCGTGGAATTTTACAAGGCTGGGAAAGATTGATCATATGACGCAGCAGGAGCTTAAGGATCTATTGGGCGGCGGAAGCGTGACGGCGGTGCTCTCCCTTCCTGCAAATGGAAAGATTATATAGAGGTAGAGGTTTTGTTAAGACAGATCAGATATTTTCAGGCGGTAGTCAAGCATAACAGCTTTTCAGAGGCAGCGTATGCGTGCAATATCTCACAGTCCGCCATTTCGCAGCAGATACAGGCGTTGGAAAGAGAATTGGGATTTCCATTGTTGGAGCGAAAAAAACGGAAGTTTGCATTGACACCTGCGGGAGAGTTTTTCTATAAAAAAAGCCTTGTGCTGGTGGCTGATTATGATCAGATCGTTCGGGAAGCCGGCCGGCTTGCGGGCGGGGAGCAAACGTGCCTGAAAGTGGGGTTCCTACGTTGCTACAGCGGACAGGAATTCCATCTTGCCCTGGAGGAATTTACAGGAAAATACCCCGATATTCTCGTGAAAATTTTTTATGGAAATCATGATGAACTGTATCGTATGCTGTTGACGAACGACATTGATCTTGCCTTTAATGATCAACGTAGAGCGTTTTCGTATGAATTTATGAATATGCTTCTGACGTCTTTGACGACGCATATAGAAATTGCGGCGAGGAATCCAATCGCTGCTTTAGATAAAGTGACCGTACAAGAATTAAAGCATATGTCCTGCATCCTCGTATCATCGAAAGCAGAACAGGAAACGGAAGCAGAATATTATCATGATGTAGTCGGTTTCCAGGGAGAAATGCTGTTTGCCGATACGATGGAAGAAGCGAGGATACTTGTAATCAGCGGACAGGGCTTTATGCCAAGCGAAGGTACGCCCCTAGAGGGCAGTCTTGGAGCAAATATTGTGAGAATTCCATTGTATCGCGGCGACGCGCCAATGAAGCGGAATTATTGTGTCTTTTGGAAAAAAGAAAATACAAAAAGAATATCGGAAGAGTTTGCAGATATTTTACGAAGGAAATTCGAAAGGTAAGATTGATTGGAATCCTTTTATGCCACTGGCCCAAAAGGGTTCTATTTTTCTGTCATGCGATTTCCAAAAGTGCTGACAGCCGGTTTTCTATAAGAAAAACTTATCCTATACTGCCGAAAATCGAATTGATTGATAAGGTTGTTGTAATTAGAATAGAGGTATAAAAAATATATTTGGCGGAGGTAGGCATGAAAGAGTTGATTTTATATTTTTCAAGAGCGGATGAGAATTATTTTGGCGGAAGCCTGAAATACATTGAAAAAGGCAACACAGAAGTCGTGGCGGAAAGAGCGGCGGCTCTGACGGGAGCCGATTTATTTCAGGTTGTGCCGGCAAAGCCGTACGCCGCAGATTACAATACTTGTATTGAACAGGCGAAAAAAGATTTGCAAAGCGGTGCGCGCCCTGAAGTGGAGGGTGTGCCAGAGAATATGTCGCAGTATGATCTGGTGACCATTATGTATCCGAATTATTGTGGAACCCTGCCGATGCATATGTTTACGGCACTGGAGCAGCTGGATTTTAAGGGAAAAACGATTCGCCCGGTATGTACGCATGAAGGCAGCAAAATGGGCAGAAGCGAGGCCGATCTTGCAAAATGCTGCCCGGGCGCTCGTATCAAAAAAGGTCTGGCGATTCAGGGAAGCAGCGTCGACCGATGTGAAAATGCGCTGAAAAAATGGCTGGAAGAATAAAATCACAGCTTCTGCATACAGAAGAATTTGAAAAGATTGTTTCTTTAACAATGGAAGAAAGGATATGCAAAATGAAAAAAGAGGTTGTGCTCCTGATAGGGGCCGGACAGATCGGTATGGCGATTGCAAGACGGGTAGGATACGGAAAAAAGATTGTCGTGGGTGACAAGAAATTTGAAAATGCAAAAATGATTGCGGAAACTATGAACTGCGCGGGGTTTGACGTAGAGCCTATGGAAATGGATCTATCGTCTAGAGAGTCTATTTTACAATTAATCGATACGGCGATTCGCTATGGAGAGATAAAGATGCTGATCAACGCCGCGGGAGTTTCTCCAAGCCAGGCGCCGGTGGAAGCAATTTTACAAGTGGATTTATACGGAACCGCGGTATTATTGGAGGAGGTAGGAAAAGTGATTGCCAAAGGCGGCGTCGGCGTAACGATTTCAAGTCAGTCGGGGCATCGGATGAAACAATTGACTCCCCAGGAAGATGAACAGCTTGCCCTAACTCCAACGGAAGAATTGCTCGGCCTTTACATTTTACAGCCGGAAAATATAAAGGACACGCTGCACGCGTATCAGATGGCGAAACGCTGTAACGAAAAACGCGTGATGGCGGAAGCCGTAAAATGGGGAGAGCGGGGCGCAAGGCTGAATTCCATTTCGCCGGGAATTATCGTGACTCCCCTTGCCATGGACGAATTCAACGGACCCCGCGGGGATTTTTATAAAAATATGTTTGCAAAATGCCCGGCGGGCAGACCGGGCACGGCGGATGAGGTTGCAAACGTGGCGGAGTTGCTGATGAGTCCGGCGGGGGCTTTTATTACCGGGGCGGACTTTCTGATTGACGGCGGCGCAACGGCCAGTTATTTTTACGGCGCCCTAAAGCCGGTGCGTGTCGCCCCATTCGCACATGCTATCCAGGATGGGAATCAATGATTTTCCCCGTTCGGTCAAACTATATTCCACTTTTGGAGGAATTTGCGGATATTCTTTTCTGTGTACCAACCGATCCGCTTCCAATTCCTTCAAAGTGGAACTGAGAGTTTTATAGGAAATTTCTTTAATATATTTTTTCATTTCATTAAAACGAACGATCTCAAATTCCATCAGGGTATACAGGATCGTCATTTTGTATTTTCCGTTGATCAGGGATAAGGTATAACTAAACCCAGTTGTTTCGAGGCATTCCTGGGATATACAGCGTTCGTTCATTTTACACTCTCCTTTAGGTAAGTATATAACCTCTTCGTAAGTATCGCACTTAAAGGTGCGTACTTGTCTTTTCGTTTATTCTGATTATAATTATAATATCGACAGCAGGAAAAGTCAATGTGAAGAACGGCCGCACAGGGCTGATCCTGCAGATACGCATGAAAGGATATCAATAGGGTCGTGCAGCCCAATTAGATGTAAGGAGGATCATCTTATGAGTAAAAAAATCGTAGTAATCACTGGGAGTCCCCGTAAAAAGGGAAACAGCTTTGCTATGACGGATGCGTTTATCGAGGCGGCAAAAGAAAAAGGGCATACCGTTACCCGTTTTGACGCGGCTATGAAAAAAGTAGGCGGATGTCATGCATGTGAAACCTGTTTTTCTACAGGAAAAGCCTGTACCTTTGACGATGACTTTAATACGATTGCTCCGGCTATTTTAGAGGCGGACGCCATTGTATTTACCATGCCGGTCTATTGGTATTCGATCCCGGCGCAGATTAAAGGAGTCATCGACCGGATTTTTTCTTTAGTTGTAGGTGGAAAAGACATTGCCGGCAAGAAATGTGCGTTGATCACCTGTTGCGAGGAAGAAGATATGTCTGTGATGGATGGGGTTCGGATTCCGATGGAACGTATGTGTGCTTTGAATAAGTGGACGATGGTTGGCGAAGTCTTGATTCCTGGGGTGCTGAACGTCGGCGATATTGAAAAAACGGATGGATGCAAAAAAGCGGCGGCCTTGGCCGACGCCATTTGAGGGGGAAAATATGGGAAAGAAAATAGTGATTCTAAATGGAAGCCCACGTAAAAAAGGAAACACATCCGCTTTGGCTGCAGAATTTGCCAGAGGCGCGAAAGAAGCCGGGCATACGGTCACGGAGTTTTTCCTCGATCGTATGGAGATTCATGGCTGTAAAGGATGCTTTGGCGGACACAGCAGCAGGGAATGTCCTTGCGTTCAAAAAGACGATATGATGAAAATCTATCCGGCGGTTAGAGAGTGCGATGTGATAGTGCTTGCATCGCCGCTGTATTATTGGAATTTATGCGGCCAGCTTCGGACGGCGTTTGACCGTCTGTTTGCCCTGGAGGAAGGGGACGGGAACCTTCTTCGAGGAAACGACCGTTCGGCGGTGCTTTTGATGGCGGCTGAGGGACATGGATTTGAGGATGCTCTGACGTATTATGAAAATCTGATGAAGCATTTGCGCTGGAAAAGTCTTGGCCATGTACTGGCCGGAGGAAATATGGACGTGGGCGATATTGAAGGAAAGCCCGAACTGGAACAAGCGTATAAACTTGGAAAATCAGTAGAATAATAAAATACTCCTTTTCGATAAGAATTTTTCTATCCGAAAGACTTATCGAAAAGGAGCCCTTTTTTCTATCATCAATTCTTTGCACACCCATTCCTCGTCGAAAACTTGATATGTTTCAGGCGTATCAAGAATCACGTCCCCAAATCCCACCGATTTGTAACAGTAATAAGCCGTAGGATTGTTCTCGAAAACGCTCAACGACGCCCTTTTGGCGCCATAGATATCAAATACAAATTTCAGGCCTAGTCGAAGCATTGCTTTTCCGTAGCCTTGCCCACGCTTGTTGGGATTTACAATCACAAATCCGAAGCGTAATTCATCGAAGGATTCATTCGGATTTCTTAACGTGAAAAAACCGACAATTCCTGATTGATCAAACGCGGTAAATGGCAATAGTGCTTCTACAAAGCGAAATTCGTTTTGTGTAATAGGATAATGGCCAAGCACGCCTGCCGTCCACTGATAAAATGCTTTTTCATCCTGACACCATGATACTATGGTGTTTGCATCTGTCGTTTTATAGGGTCTTAGTCGAATCATAGGCTTTTCTTTGGAATCTCCATTTTTTGTTTTGCGGATTACACAAGTCAGTATAACCTCTTTTGGCTTTTTTCACAATGGATTTCTTTTATCTTTGTGAGAGAATGGCAACAATAGAAAAGAAGAAAATTTTGCCGCCGGCTTCGCAAAAAAAGCGATGAACAAGATAGGGGAGCGATTTGAAAAAGTATAACGAACAAATTGACAGTCCCCCCTAAAAGCTGGTAGAATAAGAAAAAGTCTGCCAAAAGTCTCCAAAATGGCTTTGGCAGATGATAAGGAGGACAGAAAATGAAATCGAAAAAAGGAAAGCTTCTGGCAGCGGTGGCTCTGCTGCTGCTTATCGGGCTTTATTACTATACGGCGCTTCCCGCAGTGAATATTCATGCGGCCGGCTTCTGGTTTTTCCTTTTGGGAATTCTGGCGCTGCTCGCGGTCGTCTATGGGGCGAAGCGCGTACGTTCCGTACAGGATATAAAGGAAAGTAAGGTCCTAAAGATCGCCGTTAGCGTTTTCCTGCTGGTATTGGTCGTATATCTGGCGGGCAGCGTCTTATCGTCGCCGGTGATCAACGCGAAAAAGTATCAGCAGCTTTTAGAGCCGGTTACCGGAGATTTTACACAGGATATCGAACAGATCCGCTATAATCAGATTCCTCTCCTTGACAAGGACTCTGCGGAGCTTTTGGGAAATCGGAAGATGGGCAGTATGGTGGATATGGTTTCCCAGTTTGAGGTGAGCAGCCTGTATTCTCAGATCAACTACAAGGGTCGGCCAGTGCGGGTGACGCCGCTTGTTTACGCCAGTCCCATCAAGTGGCTGACAAACCGGAAGGAGGGGATTCCCGCCTATATTACCATCGACATGGCCACCCAGAATACGGAGTTGGTGAAACTAAAGCAGGGTATGCGTTATAGCCAATCCGAATATTTTAATCGGAATATCTATCGGCATCTCCGCTTTCAATATCCGACATATATTTTCGATCAGCTCAGCTTTGAAATCGACGACGACGGCGTTCCCTATTGGATTTGTCCGGTGAAGAAATTTAATATCGGTCTATTCGGCGGTCAGACCATCGGCCGGGTGATTCTGTGCAACGCCGTTACCGGCGAATGTCAGAATTATAAGATTGAAGATTGTCCCGCCTGGATTGACCGGGCGTATCCCGCCGATCTCTTGGTGCAGCTGTACGATTACCACGGCACTTTAGTCAACGGTTTTTTCAATAGTATTTTGGGACAGAAGGGATGTCTGCAGACGACGGAGGGCTATAATTATTTGGCGTTGGACGACGACGTTTGGGTGTATACCGGCGTTACCTCGGTGAGCGGCGATCGCTCCAACGTGGGATTCGTGCTGATGAACCAGCGGACTTGCGAGACGAAATATTACGAGATCGCCGGCGCGGAGGAGTATTCCGCCATGGAATCCGCCGAAGGACAGGTGCAAAATCTGGGCTATCACGCGACCTTCCCGCTGCTTCTGAATATCAAAGGCGAACCGACGTATTTCATCGCCCTTAAAGACAACGCGGGCCTGGTTAAGAAATATGCTATGGTCAATATCCAGAAATATCAAAACGTGGCCATTGGGGACACGGTGGAGGAATGCGAGAAAACCTATATCAAGATGCTGAAGAATACCGGGGCCGGCTTTGACAATGAAGAATTGGAAACAAAGGAGAGCAAAGGAAAAATCGAAAAGATCGTGCAGGGCGTAGTAGACGGAAATACGCATTTCTATATCGTTCTGGAAGGCGAGGATGCGATCTACGACGTATCTCTGGCAGAATTTGTGAATGTGATCCTCTATGAGGAAGGCGACGAGGTGACGTTGGAATACGAAGAAGGCGAGACGATCCATACGGTGACGAAGCTGGACGGCGCGGAAGGAGAAGCGCTTACAGAGCCGGATACAGAGGCGGATATGTCTTTGGAGGATACGGTGTGACTGTGCCGCAAGGGAGAAAAAATATGGAAAATGAATTACGATTTGCCATCTTAATAGATGCGGATAATATTTCCGACAAATATATAAAGATCATCCTGGATGAGACGGCCAACCACGGAATCGCTACGTATAAGCGAATCTACGGCGATTGGACCAGCCCTCAGCTGGCTTCCTGGAAAAACGTCCTGTTGGAGAATTCCATTATCCCCATGCAGCAGTACAGCTACACCACGGGGAAAAATTCCACCGATTCGGCGATGATTATCGACGCGATGGACATTTTGTACTCCGGTATGGTGGACGGCTATTGTATCGTTTCCTCGGACAGCGATTTCACCCGGTTGGTGGCTCGTCTTCGGGAATCCGGCATGCATGTGATCGGCATGGGAGAGGAAAAGACGCCGAAGCCCTTTATTTCCGCCTGCAATCAGTTCAAATATTTGGATATCCTCTATTCCAATCAGCAGGAGGAGGAAAAAGAGGAGCTGCATGAAAAGCCGGCGGAGATCAAGAAGCCGGAGGCGGCCGCTGCCAAGAACCCATCCTGCAATCAGAAAAACCAGGCGGCCAGTCAGAAAAATAAAAACCTAAAGCATATCCGCAGCACCATCAATGCGATTATCAACCAGTTTTCCGACGAAGACGGCTGGCTTTCTCCGGGAATGCTCGGCGATCAGCTTTCCAAGCGGTTGCCGGACTTTGACGTACGGAATTTTGGATTTTCCAAGTTGACGGCTTTTTTGAAATCCTTAGAGGATTACGAAGTGAAAAAAATCGCGGTAGGAAGCGGACAGAAGCAAATCTACTGCAGGCTGAAGGCTGAAAAGGAATAAACAGCGTATTTTCGGAGGCTTTGAAAAAGCTTCTGTAAGCGCATATAGAATGAGGAGGAGATTATTATGGCAGTACCTTACAACCACAGAGCCATCGAAGCCAAATGGCGCGTGAACTGGGAGAAGAAGCCCGTGAACGTAAACGACGGCAAAAAACCGAAATATTATTGTCTGGATATGTTTCCCTATCCGTCCGGGAACGGGCTGCACGTGGGGCATTGGAGAGGCTATGTGATTTCGGATGTGTGGAGCCGCTTTAAGATGCTCCAGGGCTATTATTTGATCCATCCCATGGGCTGGGACGCTTTCGGCCTTCCGGCGGAGAATTACGCCATCAAAAAGGGCGTACATCCGGCCAAGTCCACGGCGGAAAATGTAGCGAATATTAAAAAGCAGATCCAGGATATCGCGGCGATCTACGATTGGGATATGGAGGTCAATACTACCGATCCGGAGTTTTATAAATGGACCCAGTGGATTTTCGTAAAGATGTTTAAGGAAGGGCTGGCCTATGAGAAGGAATTTCCCATCAATTGGTGTCCGTCCTGCAAGACCGGCCTGGCCAATGAAGAGGTCGTCAACGGCTGCTGCGAACGCTGCGGCGCGACGGTAACGAAGAAAAACCTCCGTCAGTGGATGCTGAAAATCACCAAATACGCCGAGCGTCTGCTGAACGATCTGGACAAGCTGGATTGGCCGGAAAAGGTAAAAAAGATGCAGACCGACTGGATCGGAAAATCTTACGGCGCGGAGGTGGATTTTGCCATTGATGGCCGTAGCGAAAAGATCACCGTTTACACCACCCGGCCGGATACCCTTTATGGAGCGACCTTCATGGTACTGGCTCCGGAGCATGCGCTGGCTGCCAGCCTGGCTACTGAGGAAACGAAAGAGGCTGTAGAGAAATATATTTATGACGCATCCATGAAATCCAATGTGGATCGTCTCCAGGATAAAGAAAAAACCGGCGTTTTCACCGGCAGCTACGCGATCAATCCCATGAACGGCGCGAAGATTCCCATCTGGCTGTCCGATTATGTGCTGGCGGATTACGGTACCGGTGCGATCATGTGCGTGCCGGCGCACGATGACCGAGACTTTGAATTCGCGACGAAATTCCAGATTCCTATCATCCAGGTTATTGCGAAAGACGGGAAGGAAATTCCTTCTATGACGGAAGCGTATACCGAAGCTTCCGGCACGATGATCAATTCCGGCGACTGGAACGGCATGGAATCGGCGGTACTGAAAAAAGAGGCGCCCGCCATGATTGAGAAAATGGGCATTGGCAAAAAGACGGTCAACTATAAGCTCCGCGACTGGGTATTCTCCAGGCAGCGTTACTGGGGCGAACCCATTCCGATTATCCACTGTCCGAAGTGCGGCAACGTACCGGTACCGGAAGAAGAGCTGCCGTTGACGCTGCCCCAGGTGGAAAGCTATCAGCCCACCGGTACCGGGGAATCTCCGCTGGCGGCTATCGATGAATGGGTCAATACGACCTGCCCCTGCTGTGGCGGTCCGGCGAAGCGGGAAACGAATACCATGCCCCAGTGGGCCGGCTCCTCTTGGTATTTCCTGCGGTATGTGGATAATAAAAACGCGGACGAATTGGTTTCCAGGGAAAAAGCGGATAAGTACCTGCCGGTGGATATGTATATCGGCGGCGTGGAGCATGCCGTGTTGCATCTTCTGTATTCCCGTTTTTATACGAAATTCCTTTGTGATATCGGCGTCATCGATTTTGACGAGCCGTTTACGAAGCTGTTCAATCAGGGAATGATCACCGGCAAGAACGGCATTAAGATGAGTAAATCCAAAGGAAACGTGGTGTCGCCGGACGAGCTGGTGCAGGACTACGGCTGTGATTCCCTGCGGATGTACGAGCTGTTCGTCGGTCCGCCGGAGCTGGACGCAGAATGGGATGACCGGGGAATCGATGGCGTGTACCGTTTCCTAAACCGCTTCTGGAAGCTGGCGTCCGACAGCCTGGAAGCGAATGTGCCCGCCACAAAGGAAATGGTAAAGCTGCGCCATAAGCTGGTCTACGACATTACCCGCCGTCTGGAGGGCTTCAGCTTAAATACGGTAATCTCCGGCTTTATGGAATATACGAATAAATTGATGGAAATCGCCAAGAAACAAGGCGGCATCGACAAGGAAACCATAGAAACGGCCATCGTGCTCCTGGCGCCTTTTGCGCCGCATATCGCCGAGGAATTATGGGAAAAGGCCGGTCATGAGGATTCTGTCTTCCACAGCACCTGGCCTACGGCTGATGAGGAGGCTATGAAGGACGACGAAATTCAGATTCCGGTACAGATCAACGGCAAGACCCGCGCGGTGATTTCCGTGCCGGTGGATATTTCCAAGGAGGAGGCCATTGCCAAAGGAAAAGAAGCGGTGGCGGATAAGCTGACTGGGACGATCGTCAAGGAGATCTGCGTGCCGGGAAAGATTATCAATATCGTACAGAAGCAATAGTAATATAGAAGAAATTTTGCAGCCGCCCTCCAAAGTGGGAAGGCGGCTGTCAAAATGCCTTAGTATGCGGAAAGGTTGCCGGTGGCAAGCTTTCTGTATGTGAAAAAAGTCCGGAAGAGAAATCCCTGCCGTAGCTGTGCGGCCAGGCTGCCAAAAGGCAATCGAAGGAACCAGACGAGAAGAAATACGCCGGCTAAAATTCCTATATGCCATTGATACCTGCGGATTGCGGGCTGCTCCTCTAGAAGAAAATAGACGGGGAAAAGCGGCGCCAAAAGGAAAAGTGGATGGTAGGAGAAGGCCTGGGCAAAGTCCAGGCGCAGCGCGAAGAGCCACGCTCTGGTTATGCCGCAGCCCGGACAGGGGATCCCAAAGAGAAACCGGATGGGACAGCCGGTGAACCAGGTGACCAGATAATAGAAAATACAGATAAAAAGCAATAATTTGCATTTTTTGACCAGCCGCGGCTGGGCGTTTGCTTTCTTCATAAAATCCCTCCGGAAAAGCTTTTACTTCGCGGTATCTGTTAAGGAGCTGCGAGAAAGGATAGAAAACAACATGCAGACAAAAATCACAAGAGAGCAGGCCATGGAGCTGCTGAAAAAATATAACCAGGAACATTTTCATATTCTCCACGCATTGACGGTGGAGGGCGTTATGCGCTGGTACGCCGCCGAGCTTGGATACCCAGAGGAACAGGATTTCTGGGGGCTGGTGGGTCTTTTGCACGATATAGATTACGAAAAGTGGCCCGAGGAGCATTGCCAGGTGGCGCCCCGGCTTCTGGCGGAGATTGACGCGGAGCCGGAGATCATCCACGGGGTGTGCAGCCACGGCTATGGAATCTGTTCTGAGGATAAGCCGGAGCACATGATGGAAAAGGTACTGTTTGCCACAGACGAGCTGACCGGCCTGATCTGGGCGGCGGCCAAAATGCGTCCATCGAAGAGCGTACAGGATATGGAGGTATCCAGCTTGAAAAAGAAATTCAAGGACAAACGCTTCGCCGCCGGCTGTTCCCGGGAGATTATCCGTCAGGGAGCGGAAATGCTGGGCTGGGATTTAAACGAGCTTTTTGAAAAAACGATCCTGGCTATGCGCTCCTGTGAGGAAGAATTAAAGGCCTTCGAGGGCTAAAGATAAAGAAAACGTATACCGCTCTTTTGCCTACCGTGCGAAAGAGCGGTTTTTTATACTTTAGTATGCAAAAAAGACTGCCGGTGGAAGGTTGTCTGTATGCCTTTCAGGAATCGGCTTCCTGGATGCTGGAAATATCCGGCGCGGCCATCAGGGAATAGTTGGTATAGTAGACTACAAAGCCGTGGCGCGCGCCGTTTGGTTTTTTCACATGCTTTTTCTGAATATAGTCGATTTCCACCTTGGGGGCCGTGCGTCCTTTCGAGTAGTACCCCGCCAGCCGGCCGGCTTCCTCGAAGGTACGATCTGGCAATTCTTCGTTTTCGCTTTTGACGATTACATGGGAACCAGCCATGCCCTTGGCGTGGAACCACCAGTCGTTGCCGGTGGCGAAGCGGAAAGTCAATTCTTCATTTTGGTAATTATTTTTCCCCACATACATATGGTAACCGTCGCTGGAAATATAGTGAAGGGGCTTGGACTTTGCCAGGACCTTTTTCCGGCCGGCGGTATGTTTTTTCATATAGCCGTATTCGGCCAGCTCTTCCCGGATTTGGGAGAGGTCGCTTTCTGTTAGCGCAATGTCTAAAGCGGCGGCGACAGATTCCAGATGGCTGATTTCATTCTCCGTCTCTGCGATCTGCAAGGTTAAGGCCTCCTGGGTACGTTTCATCTTATTATATTTATCGAAATACCGCTTGGCGTTTTCCTGCGGAGTCAGCGTAGGATCTAAGGGAACGGCGATTTCCTCGTTGGTATAATAATTCAGAGCCGTGAAGAATTTGCAGCCTTCTTCCAGACCGTAGCCATAGGCGTGGATCATTTCTCCGTAGATCTTGTATTTTTCCTTTTTATCTGTATACTTCATTTGCTTTTTCTGAAGCGCGTATTTTTTTCGGTTTCTCTCCAGAGCCGTTTGGACAATACGGCGCAGATCCGCAGATTTCTGCCGGATGCGGGTAATTGCATCTTTCTTGGCGTAATAGCCCTCCAGCATGGCGGAAACGCTGGGGAACGGTTCCGCCTGATGCCCCTGTTCGTACTGCCACAGGCGCAGGGGCGCGTATTCCACCGGCTCGTCCTCCCGGTAGATAATGGCTGGGGCGAAGTCGCCCGCCTGCACCTGTTCTATCAGCCGCCGGAAGGTATGATAGACGTGCAGCCGTTCCGCCTCGGTCAATGCCTCCGTGGGCAGGCTGCCGTCCAGGGAAGCCCGGTAGCTGATTTCTTCACCGATGACGGGGGAAAGGCCGGTCAGGGTCGTATACAGTGCCTTTGCCAGCGGCAGCGGCTTTTTGAAAATGGTCTGAAAAAATTGTTCTTGGGTAATCGTTAGCGGATCGTATTTTTCCTGGGTCTGCGGGATAAAGTAATTCCGGCCCGGCAGCACCTCCCGCACGGAGCTCATATGGGAGGAAACGTGCTTAATGCTGTCCAGGATTTTATCGTTTTCATCGCAGAAAATAATATTGCTATGTTTGCCCATCAGCTCCATGCGCAGATATTTCCGGCAGGGATCGCCCAACTCGTTTCGATGCTCCAGCTCGAAGCAAACGACGCGTTCTAGGCCTGGCTGGGTGATATCCGCGATCCTGGCGCTGCCGATATGCTTGCGTAGCAGCATACAGAAATTCGGCGCCGTCAAGGGGCTGGTTTTATTTTTTTCCGTTATATAAAGTAAAGGAAGGGAGGCGCTGGCGGAGAGTAGCAGCCGGCAATTCCCCTTTGGGCCTTTCGCAGTAATCAATAGTTCGTCTGCTTCCGGCTGGGCGATTTTCTGAATTCGCCCTCCCAGCAGATAATCCTTTAATTCCAGGACTAAAGAGGCTACGGTAATTCCATCAAAAGCCATAAAATTCTCCTTTTTATCATAGGTTTTTGCGCCGGAAAGAGTGGAGCATTTCGGCGTCTAAATTTTATTATATACCCAAAATGGGAAGCTTGTCTATTTGACGGGGAGAAAAATTTATGAATACTTGTTTCTATAGAGCTTTTTTGCTTCCAGCGTCCATTTCTTTACAAAATCTGCCTTTGCTTCCGTATAGCCGTCCCGGTTATATTCGTATTGTTTCCATAAATCCAATTTGAGCCGTTCGTATTCTTTGGCTATCTTCGGATGTTCGTTCAGATAATCTCTGAAATACAATTCATTGTTATCGCCTGCTCGTCGTAAATGCAAATGATAGACTTTTTCTTCAAATCCATGTTCCGTATACCCTTGATTCAATGATATTCGATTTGCGCCTGAGAACATACGAATACATCCATTTGATTCGATGGTTTTGGCAACGGCTTCTATATTTTCGTCAGGATCGATTTCTATAAGAATATCTATAATGTTTTTCGCCCATATGCCTTGTATTGCCGTACTTCCGATATGGTTGATTCGCCAGATGTGGTAAGCAGAAAGGATCGTACGCAAAAGGTCTTTCATATCATCATAATATTCGATCCACTGCTCATTGTATGGCACCAGAGAGATTGGAAATAACTTCCATAATTCTTCTGCTGTCATTTCTGATAATTTCGTTTTCATATAGTAACATCCTTTCAAATTTCGATTTGTGTACCTTCACCATCATAGCATTCATCTGCTTTTATCACAATTCTATATTTCTCCACGTAAGCCGTGCCTTTGCCGTTTCTATCTGCAGTGTTTGTTCCACACATTTTTAATAGTTTCTGCCGTCTGTATTTCTTAAAGGGGACGAACAGCTTTTTGTCTTGTTAGTATTATTTTTACACATATTTTTTAAAAAAATCTCATTTATATATTTTGTATAAATGGTACACATTAAAAAGTATAACTTTAGCTATATACTTTGCATTTCCTGTTCCATATAATGTTTAATATACATAGTTTATATAATATGAAAGGAGGAATTATTGTGGAAATAGCAAAAAATAGTGCATTGATCCTTGTGGATGTGCAGGGAGGGGATATGACCGGTGCCTGGGGGTCGCAGGGGTTTGACGTTTCCGAAGCGCAGGAAATGGATCGTATGATGGTAGAAAACGCCAAGAGGGTTTTGGATGTGTTCCGCGCGAAAAAGCTGCCGGTTATCCAGTTTAAGGAGGTTCACAGGAAAAACTTTGTGGATTTTGGACGGGAGCTGGATGGCGCGGAAGGACCGCATCTGCTGGAAGACGATCCGCATACAGATTACGCGCATCTGACGTATCCGATCGAGGGAGAATATACTTTTATCAAACGCCGCTATAGCTGTTTCTTTGGGACAGATCTGGAAATCCTTTTAAAGGGCTTAAAGGTAGATACGCTGTATCTGGTAGGCGGTTTTACGGACGTTTGCGTGCATTATACCGCAGCCGACGCGCACCAGCATGATTACCACATTAAGGTGGTAAAGGACGCCGTGGCAGGCTCTAGCGTTAAGGCCCACGAGGCGGCGCTGGATGCTATTAAATATCTGCAGAGAGACGCCTTGGTGACTGTGGCCGACATTGAAAGCGCATTGTAAGAACAGGCTATTCGTATGTATATAGAATGCTTCCCAGAAAGATAAATATTATAAAGAAGCAGCGTATGGGAGAGTGTTGTATATGAGGGGGAAATACATTTATGGATAATAAAGCGATAAATAATGAAACTACTGCAAGTCAGAAAAAAGAGGGCGGAATCATTGGAAAGCTGATTGTGGGATCTATTTTGGGGCTGTTGCTATTTTGTATTCCGCTTCCATGGGGCGGAGGAGCCAGCAAGATGCTGCTTTCCTTTATCAAAGAAAGTATCGAAGAGGCGACGGGCAGGATTCTTCCGACAGTAGCGTTAACGATTATGGTGCTTTCTTTTGTCGGCACGTTGTATGCGTTGGCAACAAAGAAAAAGAAACATAGCGATTTCTTCAATGACTGCTTTTCTCCCTCGGCGCTTAATATTATTGTGCGGGCGGCGGCATTAGCGATCTCTATCCTTGTATACTTCAATTTAGGGCCCCAATGGCTGATCAGTGAGGATACGGGCGGCCTTATGTTTATGGATCTGATGCCTTCGTTGATTCTCTTCTTCTTTCTGGGAACAGTGCTTCTTCCATTTCTTACCGACTTTGGTCTTATGGAACTGGCGGGAAGTCTTGTGGAGAGATTTTTTCGGCCACTATTCCGGATTCCAGCAAGATCCGTTGTGCTTTGCCTTTCCGCTTGGTTTGGAAGCGGAACCGTGCAGCTTCTGCCTATTGAATCGGAATATAAAAAAGGGTATCTGACAGGCCGTGAAGCATCAATCATCTGCATTGGCTTTTGCACCATACCGTATGGGGCGATGATGGCTTATAGCTGCGGAATATCCGGGTTGGAGGACAGGTATTTCTTTGGAATGTTTCTTGCAACAGTACTTGTGGCTATTGTTGGCGTGGCTATCATGTGCCGGATTCCTCCGCTTACTCTTATACCAGATACTTATTTCGAAGGCGAAAAGAAGATTTATGAGGAAGGAAAGGGAGGAATTGTCCAGGGTTTTAACCGTGCGTACGATAAAGTGAAAACGGCTCCGTCTCTTGGCGGTATGCTGAAACATGGATTTAGTGTGGCGGTTACTCTTTATTTTGAGGTGTTTCCGTTGATTATTGCTCTTGGAACCTTGGTGACTGTTTTGGCCGGTTATACGCCAATATTTGACTGGGTTGCCATACCGTTTGTACCGATTTTGGAAGCAATCGGAGTTCCGGAAGCATCTAGCGTGGCTCCGGCATTATTTACAGGATTTGCAGATCTTTTGTTGCCTTTTATCACTGCGGCCAGTATTGAATCACAGCTTGCAACGTTTATTCTTTGTGTAGTCGGTGTTTCACAGGTAATCTGTATGACGGAGACAGGTCTTGTTATGAGCAAATCTGCAGTTCCACTGAATATTGGGAAATTATTTATTATTTTCTTGGAAAAGACAGTGGTTGCGCTACTAATCGGCCTGTTGGTGGGCAGACTGATGGGGATCCCCGCATGAGGATCATAAACGGATACCAGATCTCTATATAAAAAATATGCAGTGCTCGCAAATCTCAAAGCTGTTTGTCTTTTATGGTTTTGGGACGGTTATATGGGAAGTATCAAAGGAGATACAGCTGACTTTGTGAGCTATGTCTCCTTTTTGTCAAAGCAAAAATATAAAAAATATGCGCACCGCGGATAGTAAGAATGGAAACGTGCGTTTCTGCGGTATAGAAAAGAGACTCGTTTGGGCTTGAAAGCGGAAAATAGAAGTGGAGGTGTTTTATGAAAATTACCATGTATATGATCCGCGATTATCTTGGAAAGGATGTAATAAAGGAACAGATTCATGCAGACCGCAGCATTGGGATAGTAGAGATGGTTTCTATCTTTGATCCAAAGCTTGCTACGTCTTCGGACAAGATTTATATCGTAGAAAGCGGAAGTTTTTCCTGTTTTACGACGGCAAAGTATAATGGGGCTTATGTTTTCCTAGACGGCGAGGAAATAGGACGATTGGGAAATATACCGAATGACTATCTGGTTCTCCGGGAAAAAAATGCAGTTTTAGTACTACAAAGGCTGCAAAAGCTTTTTGAAACGTATCAAAATTGGGAAATCGCTTTGTACCAGGCGGCTGTGCACAAGAATAATATTAAAAATATCGCAATGACGGCGACTTCTTTTATTGAGAATCCGTTCTTTTTGTATACGTCCTCCTTAAAGCTGGTATTTTGCTGTAATCTTACGGATAAGGCAGAGAATTTTTTTCGAGAATTAGAAGACTATGATGAGCAGATCGAGGGAGAATATATCACGGACAAATTTTTGGACAAGCTTAGAAATGATCCCGATCGCCGGCAGATGATTATGAAAAAAGAACCGGAAATCAATTCAGGTGAAAATCTGGGGTACAGAACCCTATATTATAATATTTTTTTCGGCGGAATTTATGGAGCCAGACTTATTATATGCGAGGTAGAACGCAAGCTGAAGGACGGAGATTTTTTCGCTTTGAAAACACTGGGCGATTTTCTGACACCGTTTTTAGGAAAGCAGGATGTGGTGGTTAACGCTCATCCGGAAAATTTTGACAAATATTTGCAGGAGCTGCTTGTGGGAAGGAATGTGGACGAAACGGCATTGACGCTGGTCTTAGAAGCGTTTGGATGGCATTTAGAAGATAGATATTTCTGCTGCTACGTTCCCATCGATACAGAAGTATTGTCCACAGATATCGTAATGTTCACGTATGTATTTTTGGAAACGGCTTGTTCGCATAGTGCGCTGATTACCTTCGACGATCATATGGTGCATATTATCAATCTGACGGCCATGCAGAAGAAAAAAGAGCGCGTCCAGCAGATGTTGGTTAGGCTATACCGGGAAAGGTGCTTAAAGGCTGGAAGCAGTCCGGAATTTGTAGGTATCCGGCAGATTGCGGATCGATATAAACAAGCGGAGGCCGCGTATTTTCTGGGTTCGAAAGATGACCCGAAAACAAGCTATTTTCTATATGAGGACTACGATCTTAAGGATCTGCTTGGAACAATCACAAGCCGGTATTCACTAGAGGCAATATGTCCGCAAGAGATTACAAAGCTAATAGAGTATGACCGGGACAATAATATGCAGTTAATTCGGGCGCTGAAAACCTATCTGCAAAATGACAGAAATATAGCGAAATCCATACGGGTATTACACATGCAAAGGGCGACGTTTCTGTATCAATTAAAGCGTATTACAGAAATCACCTGACTTGATCTGGATGAATATGCCTGTCGCTTATATCTGCAGCTTTATTTTGCAGTTGAGGAAATGTCTGACGCCAAATAGTGTTTTTGAAAATTGAGAAAGGAAGAAGGGAATGGGCAAATATATACTAAAGCGATTATTTTCAATACTTGTGATCTTCTTCATCGCCTCCGTCATCATCTTTTCGCTGGTGCGCCTAGCACCTGGCGACGTAGCGGCGTCCATTGCCGGAGGTGGGAAAACCACGCAGGCCACACTGGAAGCAATCCGGGCGAAGTATCATCTGAACGATCCGGTGGTCGTGCAGTATGGGGTGTGGATGAAGGGGATCCTTAAAGGGGATTGGGGCACCAGCTTTCAGATGCATACGCCTGTGCTGGTTCTGATCACCAGCCGAATTGGCCTGACCTTTCAATTGATACTTATGGGCTTTGTAATCGGAATTCTGGTTTCGCTGCCGTTGGGGATTGTATCCGCAGTGAAGCAGGGTACCTATACCGATCACGTGATTTCTGTTCTAACAACTATTACGGCGGCCTGTCCCGCGTATTTTATCGGTATGCTGTGTATGCTGCTTTTTGCATATCGGCTGGGGTGGTTCCCGGTGTACGGCTCCGGAAGAGGGATCTGGGAAAATTTCTATTATTTGTTCCTGCCGTCGTTGTCCATCGGTCTGGGCATGGTGGCTATGAACGCGAAAAATCTGCGGTCGGCAATGATTTCGGCTCACGAAAGCAATTATATCCTTACGGCCCGCGCCAAGGGCCTGTCCAATAAAAGGATTATCCTGTACCACACGTTAAAGAACGCAGTCGTTCCTTACCTTACCATTTCCGGCCTGGAGATGGCGAGTATGCTGGGAAGCACTTCGATCATAGAACGGACGTTTTCTATCAGCGGCATTGGCTCCCTCTTAGTGGACGCCGTGGCGAAAAACGACTATCCGGTGGTGCAGGGGATTACCCTGGTGATCGTCGTACTGGTTCTTCTGATCAATCTGGCGGTGGACGTGCTGAACGCGCTGATGGATCCCAGAATCCGGATACGGTAAGGAGGGCTGAAAGATGAATAGGACAAAAAGAAAAAAATCCGACGTGCTGCGCCGGCTCTGGAAGGATTATAAGCTTGCCTGCGTCGCGACGGTTGTATTGGGCCTTATTATTCTGCTTGTAATTCTTTCCCCGGTGATTGCACCCTACGATCCGGCGGCGATGGATCTTGCCCATCGGTTGGAGGGAAGCAGCCCGGCTCACTGGTTGGGGACGGATAGTCAAGGCAGAGATATTTTATCCCGGCTTTTAACCGGCGGCTACACGGCGCTGCTCGGTCCCTTATGCGTGGTGGGCATCGGACTGGCGGCAGGGGTCCCTCTGGGGCTGATTTCCGGCTATACCAACGGCAGAGCGGACAATATGATCATGCGTGTGTGCGATGTAATCCTGTCCTTTCCGGCCATGCTGCTGGCTCTGATCACCGTATCGATTTTTGGCCGGGGCATCCGCAATACTGTCGTTATTCTGGGCTTTTTCTACATACCGACGATCGCCAGGATGGTTCGTTCCAATGTGATCGTGCAAAAGGAGCAGGCATACGTGGAGGCCTGCCGGGCCATCGGATTTTCCGCGCCGTATATTATGGTTCGTCACATCCTTCCTAATTGTTTTTCAACGATTATCGTGCAGGCAACTCTCTGTATGGGCTACGCGCTGCTGGACATTTCCGCGATGAGCTTTCTGGGACTGGGCGTGCAGGAACCGCAGGCGGACTGGGGGAAACTTTTGGCAGATGGAAAAAATATTATTATGACAAATCCCATTTTAGCGGTTTCTTCCGGAATCATCATTATGATTACGATTATTTGTATCAATCTGATGGGAGAAGCCTTGGATGCATATTTTGATCCACGCAGAAAGAAGGTGTAACTATGGCAGAAAAACCGCAGAAAATCTTAAGGATCAACGACCTTTCCGTGGATTTTCGTTCGGAGGACGGGCACGTGCACGCCGTCCGCAATGTAAACCTCTATGTGCGCCAAGGAAAGACCCTGGGGATCGTAGGGGAGAGCGGCTGTGGGAAAAGCGTCACCGTCCGGAGCATCCTCTGGCTCCACAATATCAAAGAAACCAAGGTCAAAGGGGAAATCCTTTTTACAAAGCGTTCCGGCGAGCAGGTGGATATCGCTCAGATGAGTCTGGCCGAATTGCAGCAGATCCGCGGAAATGAGATTTCGATGATCTTTCAGGATCCGATGACCTCCTTAAATCCCGTCGTCAAAGTCGGCGTGCAGGTGGCGGAGGCTCTGGAAAAACATCAAAAGCTTGGCCGAAGAGAGGCCAAGGAACGGACGATCGAGCTTTTTCGAAAGGTGGGCATCCGTTCGGCGGCGCGGCGGTTTGACCAGTATCCCCACGAATTCAGCGGCGGTATGCAGCAGAGAATTATGATCGCCATGGCCCTGGCCTGCAATCCCTCGATTCTTTTAGCGGACGAGCCGACGACGGCTCTGGATGTGACGATTCAGGCGCAGGTGTTAAAAAGCATTAAGGAGCTGCAGGCGCAGACCGGTATGGCCATTATCTTTATTACGCATAATCTGGGCGTGGTGGCTCATTTATGCGACGACGTTACTGTGATGTACGCCGGACAGGTAGTGGAATACGCTACGACCCGCGACTTATTCGCCGCTCCTTTGCATCCCTATACCCAGGCGCTTTTAAAAACGATTCCCCGGCTAGGTATGGAGCAGAAGAAGCTGGAAGTGATCGAGGGAATGCCGCCAAGCTTAAAGAAAGAGATTACGGGCTGCGCATTTGCGCCCCGATGCACACAGTGCATGGAAAAATGTAAAACCCAGGCGCCGAGCGTCCGCATATCCGCCGACGGCAGCCGGATGGTCCGGTGCCATGCGGCCCAGATATAAAGCGGCGGGCAGTGAGGAATATATATGAGTGAAAGAGCACAATACCTGCTGGAAGTAACAGATTTGGTAAAAGAATTTAAGATCAAGCGCGCTTTCGGCAGCAAAGGAAAAAATACAAACAGCAAGGTAGTGGCCGTCAATCATTCCAGCCTTCGGATCAAAAAAGGAGAGATCTACGGGTTGGTAGGAGAGAGCGGCTGCGGGAAGTCTACGTTTGGCAGATGCGTCCTGCAGTTGATTCCGCCGACTTCGGGCAGCATTAAATACGAAGGCGAGGAGCTTCTTGGCCTTTCCCCGAAGAAACTGCTGCCCTATAAGAAAAAGATGCAGATTGTTTTCCAGAATCCCTATGCGTCGATGAATCCGAAAATGAAGATTCGCGCCACGCTTAAAGAGGTATTGAAGCATTTCGAAATCGCTTCCGGGCGGGAGGAGGAAGATATTATCGAAACGCTGCGAATGGTGGGCATTGAAAAAGAAGCGCTGGATAAATATCCCCATCAGTTCAGCGGCGGCCAGTTGCAACGGATCGCCATCGCCCGGGCGCTTTTGGGAGAACCGGAGCTTTTAATCGCGGATGAGCCGGTATCAGCGCTGGACGTATCCATTCAGGCGCAGGTGCTCAATATCCTTCGAGATCTGAATCGGGAAATCAATCTGACGATGCTTTTCGTATCGCATGACCTAAGCGTCGTACAGTATCTCTGCGATAAAGCGGCGGTGATCTATAACGGTGTGATCGTGGAGGACGGCGCCATCGACGATCTGTATAACCATACCTGGCACCCTTACACGAAAGCGCTGCTCTCGGCGATTCCGATCCCGGATCCGGAAGTGGAGGAAAACGATATAGAAATGTTGACGGATACCAACGAGATGGCCGGCGAGCAGGAGGGGTGCGTGTATTATTCCAGATGTCCCCGAAGACAGGACGCCTGCAAAGGAGAAATCCAGCCGGTAACAGTCAACGGACACATGTGCCGATGCATCCTGGCAAAGGAAGCGGTACAGGAAATATAAAAATGTATAGGAAGAAGGAGGATTGCATATGAAGAAAATTTTGGCAGTAGCAGTAACGGTTGCTATGATAGGAACGCTTCTTACCGGCTGCGGCGGTAATTCGTCCGCGGGAAAAGAAACTGCGGCGTCCGGCGGAGACGCATCGGAATTCGTCGTCGCCTTGGATCGGGATACCAATACGTTGGATCCGGCCAATGTGTACAGTCCGGACGCTTATGTAATTGAGCGTTCCATGATTGAAGCCTTGACTACAAACGACGAGGAGGGAAATATCGTGGGAAACCTGGCGAAAAGCTGGGATATCTCCGAAGATGGGATGCAGTACACGTTCCAGCTCCGGGAGGACGTAACCTTCTGGGACGGCACGAAAATGACCTCTGAGGATGTGAAATTCTGTTTGGAAAGGGTATCGGATGAGGAAGTTGCTTCCAGCGTGGGCTGGATGAACGCTTCCATCGATTCCATCGAAACGGACGGTGATTTTACCGTGATCGTCCATCTGAAATATCCGGATCCTGCCTGGATCTATTATACGCTGGCAAGCGCCTGTTCCATATACAGCAAGGCGTATTGCGAAGAACATGAAGCGGATTTCGGCACATCCTTGGGTGGAATTATGGGTACCGGCCCCTTCATGTACGAAGAATGGGTGGAAGGGGAATACGTGACCGTTACAAAGAACGAAAACTATTGGAACCAGGAGGCCCAACCGTCCTTTGACCGGGTGAAATTCGTCGTTATGGCGGATAAGGCGACGCTGGCTTCGGCTTTCAAGACCGGCGAGGTGGATTACCATTCCAATCTATCCGTTACAGACCGGGACGCTTTAAAGGATGCGGCAGATGTAGAGCTTTTGGAAGTGGATACAAATAAGACGCAGATTATGTTTTTAAATACAACCTCCGAAGCATTGTCCGATGAAAATTGCCGGAAGGCGCTGGCCTGCTGCTGGGACGCCGTCGGTTATCAGGAAAATATCTGGGGAGACGCCGCGTCTGCCGGGGATGCCTGCGTAATTCCGCCAAGCATGCGAAATTCCAATGACCCGAAGCTTCAGGCATACTGGGATGCGTATTATGCGGCCGCTCCTATATACGAGTACAGCATTGAAAAAGCAAAAGAGTATCTGGCCAAAAGTAACTCCCCCGACGGCTTTTCCATGACCATTACCGTCTCTTCAGCGGATGCGTCGGATGAAACGGCAGCGCTCTATTTGCAGGATACGGCCGCGCAGGCCGGTATCCAGGTGGAAGTAGAGGTAGTCACTCCCAGCGAACGCTCCGGGATGATGTTTTCCGCCGATCGGACCTACGACGCGCTGATTGTCGGCTGGGATGCAGACTGCGCCGATCCAGGAACCTATGTATACAGTCTGGATACGATTGAAAATATTGGGGACGGCGGCTGTAATATGTCCGCCTACACCAACGAAGAGGTGGACGCCCTTTTAAATAACGTCATGTCCACCATTGACGAAG
>CAOJIB010000012.1 GCA_948436455.1 uncultured Blautia sp. | reverse complement strand
CCGCCATCAATAATTTCGGCGTCGCCCACGCCCGGGGAGAATACCTGCTGTTCCTCAATAACGACGTCACGGTGATCAGTCCCCACTGGCTGGAGGAACTCCTTGGCGTCTGCCAGCGGCCGGGCGTGGGCGCAGTGGGCGCGCGGCTCTATTATCCGGATCACACGATCCAGCATGCGGGAATCGTCGTAGGCTTAGGCGGCGTTGCTGGCAATATCTTCACCGATCTGCAAAAAGATCGCACCGGCTATCTGCATAAAGCGGCGCTTCTTCAGGAGCAAAGCGCTGTGACCGCCGCCTGTATGCTGGTGAAAAAGAAGGCCTTCCAAAAGGCGGGAGGCTTTACCGAGGAACTGGCGGTGGCCTTTAACGACGTGGATCTGTGCCTGAAGCTTCGCCGGGAGGGATACCGGATCATCTATAATCCCTACGCCGAGCTGTACCATATGGAGTCCAAAACCCGGGGCGCGGAAGACAGTGAGGAGAAGATCCGGCGCTTCGGTCGGGAAATCGAATATATGCGGAGCCACTGGCCAGAAATCTTAAAAAATGGAGATCCTTATTATAATAAGAATCTTTCCTTAAGCAAATGGAACTATTCTCTGCGGCCCCACGCAAGATGCGGCCAAAAGCCCGGCGCTCCGCGCTAACGAGGAAATATATGAACAGAAAGATCCATGAAGTATCTATCGTAATACCGAATTTCAACGGCCTGGCCTATCTAAAGGAATGCATTCCGGCCCTGGCCGCCCAAAGCGTGCAGGGATTTCCTATCTACGTGGTGGATAATGGCTCCAGCGACGAAAGCCTTTCCTGGCTTTCGGAAAATTTCCCCCAAATCCGCCAGATCCCCCTGGGCGAAAATTTCGGCTTTTGCGGCGCGGTCAACGCGGGCATCCGCGCCAGCCGCCGTCCGTATGTGATCCTTCTAAACAACGATACCCAGGTGCACCCGGATTTTGTCAGGGAGCTGCTCGCCGGTATCCGCCGCCACAAGAAGGCTTTTTCCTGCCAGGCGAGGATGATCCAGTATCACAATAGAGAGCAGATGGACGACGCAGGAAATTTCTATAATGCCCTAGGCTGGGCCTTTGCTCGGGGAAAAGGAAAGCCGTTAGACGCCTACGATGTGGAAGAGCCGATCTTCTCCTCCTGCGCCGGCGCCGCCATTTACCGCCGGAAGATCCTAGAGGAAATCGGCTGCTTCGACGAAGAGCATTTCGCCTATTTGGAAGATATGGATTTGTGCTACCGGGCCAGGATCTACGGCTATGAGAACTGGTATCTCCCCTACGCCGTCGTCTATCATATCGGAAGCGGTACGACCGGCTCTCGGTATAACCAGTTTAAAACCCGTTATTCTTCCCGGAATAACGTCTATATGGCCTATAAGAATATGCCCCTTCCGCAGCTTATCCTAAACTCCCCCCTTTTGGCCGCCGGATTTTTTATAAAATTTCTCTTCTTTGTGAAAAAAGGTTTTGGCAGGGAATATGCGGCCGGCATCAAAAATGGCCTGAGCTTATGTAAAAAAGAAAAGAAGGTGCCCTTTTCCTGGAAGCATCTGGGAAATTACTGCAAAATTCAATGGGAATTATGGAAAAATATCGGGAAGTTTCTAAAAAACTAGGGCATCCTTTCGAACGGCTCCCGGAATGCAGCCGCTTTGCCAATGCCGTCTTATGTTCAGTTTTTCCTGAAAAATCCATGGGTGCAGCCGGCAGGATTTTACAAATTTTTCAGAATTAAAACAGGAATATTATGTTTACTTTTAAGAACAACTATTATATAGTATATAAGTGCAGATGCCGGAACTACTAATACAAGCTGACAAAAAAACCGTTTCCAGAGGTGAATTCTATTGATCAAAGATAACCAAAAGTATTTCAATCGGATGCATGTTCTGCTGGATGCTTTTGTCATTGCATTTTCATATCTGCTGGCCTGGATGATAAAATTCCTAACGCCGCTGAACGACCCTGCCAGCGGCAGGCTTTCTTTTGAACAATATATGTCGGTGCTGCTTCTGATCGTCCCCGGCTTTCTTGTGCTTTACTACGCCTTTAATCTCTACACGCCCAAGCGCGTGCAAGGGCGACGGCTGGAGCTGGCTAACATCTGCAAGGCCAATATGCTGGGAATGCTGCTGTTCATATTTGTACTCTACATGCTCAAGGAGAACGATTTTTCCAGGACGGTCATCTACATTTTCTGCGCCATCAACGTGACCGGAGAAACCTTCGTGCGGAATATGATCCGCTACATTCTCCGGGATATGCGGCGGCGGGGCATGAATCAGAAATATATTCTGCTGGTGGGCTACAGCCGGGCGGCGGAGGAATACATCGACCGGATCCTGGCCAATCCCCAGTGGGGCTATACGATCCGGGGCATCCTGGACGACGACGTGGAAGCGGGCACCGTCTACCGGGGCGTGAAAGTCATCGGCCGGATCGCCAATCTGATGGTGATCCTTCCCGCGAACTGTCTGGATGAAATCGTCGTCACCTTGGGCCTTGCGAAATACGACCGGCTGGAAGAAATCGTCGCCCTTTGCGAAAAGTCCGGCGTGCATACAAAATTCATTCCGGATTACAATAATATTATTCCCACCAAGCCCTATACCGAGGATATTCTGGGGCTTCCGGTCATCAATATACGCTACGTCCCTTTGACGAATACGTTCAACGCGGTCGTCAAGCGGCTGATGGATATCGTCGGCTCCTTCTTCGGCATTATTTTGGCCTCTCCGGTCATGCTTTTTATGTGCATCCTGATAAAGCTGACCTCTCCCGGACCGCTGATCTACCGGCAGGAGCGGGTGGGGCTGCATAATAAACCCTTCTGGATGTACAAATTCCGCTCCATGGAAGTACAGCCCGAACAGGAGGAAAAAAAGGCGTGGACCGTAAAAAACGATCCCCGGGTGACGGGCATCGGCAAATTCATGCGCCGGACAAGCATCGACGAGCTGCCCCAGCTCTTTAACATTCTCAAAGGGAATATGAGCCTGGTAGGCCCCCGTCCAGAACGGCCCTTCTTCGTGGAGAAATTCCGGGAGGAAATCCCCCGCTACATGGTGAAGCATCAAGTGCGGCCAGGCTTAACCGGCTGGGCGCAGGTAAACGGCTATCGGGGAAATACCTCCATCCGCAAGCGCATCGAATACGACCTGTACTATATCGAAAACTGGACCATCGGCCTGGATATCAAGATTTTGATCATGACCATATTTACAGGCTTTATCAATAAAAACGCATACTGACAGAAACTTTTACATTTCTTAAGAGTGAGGGAAGGATCATGGCGAGGAGAAAATCTGGCGTAAAAAGAAAAGTTTTTTTTGTACTGGAAATCATCATACTACTGCTTTTGATCGGCGGCCTGTACGTCTACGGAAAGGTCAACGCCGGCCTGGATAATATGAAAACGACAGAATTCGAAAAAGGCGACATCGAAATGAACGCCGTACAGGCGGAAACCTTCGGCGGCTTTACCAATATCGCTCTCTTCGGTATTGACAGTCGTGGCGAAGGTACGGAGCTGAGCGCGGAAAACAGCGATACGATTATTATCGCCAGTATCAATAATGATACAAAAGAAGTGAAAATGGTCTCTCTATACCGGGATACTCTGCTGGATGTGGGGGATGATTCCTACCAGAAATGCAACGCGGCTTACGCGTATGGCGGCGCCCGGCAGGCTTTGTCTATGCTCAATACAAATCTGGATCTGAATATCGAAGACTATGTAACCGTGAATTTTGCAGCGGTCACAGAGGTTGTAGACTGTCTGGGCGGCGTAGATATCGAAATGACCCACGACGAAGTCGTGCATATGAACAATTACTGCGTAGGCACCGCCGAAGTCACCGGAAAATCTTATGAACCGCTGGATCCCCCGGAACAGGGAACGACGCAGCTAATGCACCTGGACGGCACACAGGCAACCTCCTATGCCCGTATCCGTTACGGCGGCGGCGACGATTACAAACGAACCGAACGCCAGCGAACCGTAATCTCCAAGCTGGTGGAAAAGGCGAAAAAAGCCAGCCTCGTACAGCTCAACGACGTAATGAACCGGGTATTCCCGATGATCGAAACTTCTCTGCGCAAAGAAGAGATCTTCCAGATGGGCGCCGGCATGCTCTCCTACAATCTGGGCGAAACGATGGGCTTCCCCAAGGGCTTCGTACCCGTTACCTTTGAGACAAAGGGCTCCTGTGTCGTGCCGGTTACTTTAAGAAATAACGTGGTGGAACTGCACAATTTCCTATTCGGTGAAGATCCAAGTTATCAGCCCTCGGATGTGGTGCTGCACCGCAGCGACGTAATCGTACAGCTTTCCGGCTACGATGAAACGTATTTTGCCAACCGATCGGAAGAATCCTGACAATACTGCCTACACGGCGGACGGATGCCAAACGCGCATCTATCCGCCGTTTTCTATAAGAGGAAAAAAATGAACGAGCAAACTCTCTGCCAAAAAACCGCAGACGTACTGATCCCCGCCTATCGGCCGGGCAAAGAATTGGAACGGCTTTTGACCATGCTGGAAAACCAGTCCTTCCCCATTTCCCATATTTATATCATCAATACGGAAGCCTCTTTCTGGGACGACGGCCTACAGGCGCGCCATCCGCAGCTTTTTGTCCGCCACATCGCCAAAGAAGACTTCGACCACGCGGCGACCCGGCGGCAACTGGCCGGCATGTCCCAGAGCGATTATATGATTTTCATGACGCAGGACGCCGTTCCCGCCGATCATCATCTAGTGGAAGAGCTTCTGGCGCCCTTTTCGGACCCCCAGGTGAAGGCGGCCTACGCTCGACAGCTCCCCAAGGAAGACTGCCGGGAGGCGGAACGTTTTACCCGCTGCTTCAATTATCCAGAGGAAGGCCGAGTAAAAACTGCGAACGATCTGCCCCTTTTGGGGATCAAAACCTTTTTCTGCTCCGACGTCTGCGCCGCCTATGAAAAAGAAACCTACGAAAAACTGGGCGGCTTTGTCCCGCAGGCCATTTTTAATGAAGATATGCTCTATGCCGCTAAAGTGATCCGTCGCGGCTACGGCGTAGCCTATGCCGCCAAAGCACGGGTATTCCATTCCCACAATTACACCTGCCGGCAGCAATTCCACCGAAATTTTGACCTGGGCGTCTCCCAGGCGCAAAATCCCGACGTCTTTCGCGATATCCCCTCGGAAGGAGAGGGGATCAAGCTGGTCCTTGCCACCGCCAGGTATTTAGCTTCCATACGCAGATGGTGGCTGATCCCCTCTTTGTTTGCGCAAAGCGCCTGCAAATACGCCGGCTACCTGCTGGGAAAAAACTATCGGCGGCTGCCAAAACGATTCCTCCTTATGTGCACGGACAGTCCGGGATTTTGGAGAAAATAATTTCCAGTTTCTTTAGTTTCATCATTTATTAAACATATCATCACATTTCTATCACAATTGATTGATAAACTAAGCCTCATAAAAGCAGTACGAATTGTTTTTCAGAGAGGAGTTGTCGTTATGAGTGATCGTATTCAATGGGATGGAGATATGTATCGAGGAAATTTACATGAGGAGAAGCAATATGAGCATTATCCGGTAAATGAAGAGGCCGCACAGGAAACGGCAAGCGCTTCCGATACCTCCGCCACAGAGGAGGAGGAACCAGAGCCAACCTCTTACCAAAATTCCTATCAAGGCAATTACCAGAATCCGTACCAGGGGAACGGCTACCAGCAGAACCAGGGATACGGACAACAGACGTACCAGAGAAACACTTATCCGGGAGGCGGATACCATCCACAGCCGAAGAAGCAACGGCCAGAGAAAAAGCCTGGCGGCGATAGCGGCATAGGGAAGAAATTCGGCCTGACCATTACGATGGCGCTGGTCTTTGGACTGGTTGCCAGCGCCGTATTCCAGGGAGCCAATCTCCTGGGAAATAAATATTTCCATACCCAGGAGGAATCGAAGCCTTCCCTGCAAAGTACGCCGCTGGTACCCCAGACGGATGCAGCGGCAGGCTCTAACACCAGCACGACAGCGGCGATCAGCGGAAGCGTGGCTTCCGTGGCCAAAAGCGCTATGCCCTCCGTCGTGGCGATTACTTCCGTCAGCGTACAGGAAATCCCGAACTTTTTCGGCGGCATGCAGAAATACCAGGGAATCGGCAGTGGCTCCGGCGTAATCGTCGGAGAAAATGATGAAGAGCTTCTGATCGCCACGAATAATCATGTGGTATCGGACGCTAATGAGCTGAGCGTTTGCTTTATCGGCGATTCCGTGGCGTCCGCACAACAGACCAAGGACAGCTTAAGCCAGAATAATGAGCTAGATATGGAAGGCGCCGTCAGCGCACGCATCAAGGGTACCGATCCTTCCAATGATCTGGCCGTCATTTCCGTAAAGAAAAGCGATATCCCGGAGGACACCATGGCCCAGCTGCAAATTGCCCAGATCGGCGACTCCGATTCCCTGGAGGTGGGCGATCAGGTAGTCGCCATCGGAAATGCCTTAGGCTACGGACAATCCGTGACCTCCGGCTGGGTCAGCGCCCTGAACCGTACGGTAGCCGTTGACGAATCCAACAACGCCGAAATGATCCAGACCGACGCCGCCATCAATCCTGGAAACAGCGGCGGCGCGCTTCTGAATATGCAGGGCCAGCTCATCGGCATCAATTCCGCCAAGGAAGCGGCAAACGCTGTCGAGGGCATGGGCTACGCCATTCCCATCACCAGCGCTTCTCCGATCCTGGATGAATTAATGAGCCGGGAAACCCGCGACAAGGTGGAAGAAGGCAAGAGCGCTTATCTGGGCATCCAGGTAGCCAATCTGACGGACGAAGCAATCCAGATGTATAATATGCCCAACGGCGCCTTCGTCGCCGAGGTCAGCGAGGGCAGCGCGGCAGAAGCGGCCGGCATGAAAAAAGGCGATATTATTTCTAAACTGGACGGCCAAAGCGTAACCTCCCGAGATGATCTGCTGGAAAAGCTCACCTATTACGCCAAAGGCGAAACGGTAGAAATCGTCATAAACCGCGCGGACAACGGCGAATACGTCGCCCAGACATTGACAGTAACCTTTGACGCGCGACCTGCCGGAGAATAAACAGTTTTCTAAAAAGTAACCTCCTAAATAAAAATATGTGAAAAGGCCGAAAGCCCACAGAGGAAATTTTCTGCAGGCTTTCGGCCTTTTCTTTTATTGTCTTATATCTACATAGCCAGTCTGTAAGCTTTCTTCACTGAATTCAAACGCGCCGCCCGCCGTATCCAGTAGAAAATACATCTTATCCAGCTCGTCTTCATTAACGATCTTCGCCATGTGTACCGTAACGGTTTCCCCCGGCTGTATAGAAGGAATGTAATTATTGTCTCGTTCTCCTCCATGTACGTCGTAATAGTCCATCTCTCCAAAACCGCCGAGGCTGCTTTCACTGACAAAATCTGTTTCCTGCCGCTCGTCATAGGCGGCCCGGTCATAAATTGCATAGCCCTGGGTATTTTCCACCAGTCCCACGAAGCTTCCAAAGAATAGAACATCCCGCAGCTCCTGCTCGCTCGTATTTGTATATTCCACCGTCACATAAGCCAGCCGCTGCTTCACCTTTTCGGTATAAACCGTTTCATCCAAAGAATCTATGCCGTTACCAGCATGTACATAGGAAATTTCATTTTCCACCAGCTTTCCGTCTGCGCCCAGCGCCGCCTGCAAGTCCGCATCTGCATCCTGCAAAAGGCTCAGATCCTCCGCAATCTGTACGTCCGTTACCTTCGCTTCAAGAAGCGTTTCCACCCATTCCTCTTCCCCTACGGTCGCATAGGTGGAAACCTGGATAGAATCTCCGACTTTATGAATATTTCCCACTTCCTCCGCAATGGCCGTCTGCGGTATTTCCTCCGCCTGCGGCTCCTGCTGCAGCATCTGGCTCCAGGTATATACCTCCTGGCGGGGCGTCGTCTCTCCGGTAGGCGTAAGCTGCAAGCCTTCGGCAACTTTCAATGCCTCGTCCTTGGAAACGTCTTCACCGACAAAAATCTCCAGAATTTGCCAGTACTTAGGAAACGCCAGATAGATTTTCTTATCAAACCCTATGCCGGCCCCCTCTTCGATCTGTTTTTCCAGATAGACCGCTTCCTGTCCGCCCAAGTTCAGCGATTCGCTGAGAGTCACGTACATATCGCTGACCGGCAGCTCATCGGCGGAAAGATCCTCGTCCATGACGAGTGTGGCAATGGAAATCCCTCCTTGATACGGAGTTTCTGAATAATAGTATTTCGTCGAGCCATCGTCCGCGGCGACCATACCCGCCGGCAGATAACTGGCTTCTATGGATATTGCCGGGATTTCATCCGGAAGCACGGCGGCTTCCTCTTCAGCAAGGATCTCTTCCGGCACAAGGCCGGCCTTCAGACCATAATCCCCTTCCTTTTCCGTACGCCACTGGTAGATCCTCGTACCGGCGACGGCCGTCGTGCCTACGGCCAGCGTCGCCGCTAAAGTGATTACCGCCGCTTTTTTGAAAGATAACCGTTTCCCTTGGTTCTTCTCTTCCCCGCGCAGCCCCGCGGCCACTTCCCGCGCTACCATTTGACGGATTTCGTCCGGCATAGCCGGAAATTCTTCTCTTAAATTTTCCAGTCTCATAACGCTCTTACCTCCTCTTCCTCCAGCCTTTTCTTTAGCTTGGCCCTCGCTTTGTACAGGCGATTTTTGATTGCACTTTCCGTCGTTTCCTCAATCGCCGCGATTTCTCTGATGCTGAACCCTTCCGCATAATACAGTACTACCGCCATGCGCATATCCTTTGGAAGTTCTGCTACCGCCGTATATAGATCCGAATAGTCGGCGGCCTCCAAAGCCGTCTCTTCCTGTACAAAATCCAGAGAAACCAGTTTTTTCTCTCTTCGCATCATTCCATAACATTCATTCATCAAAATCCGCACCAGCCAGGTTTTGGCATATTTGTCGTTCTTTAAGGTATGCAACTTGGAAAATGCACGGGCAATCGCTTCTTGTATGGCGTCCGCGCAATCCGCATCGTTATACAACAGAGATTTCGCTACGCGGTACAACTGTTCCTGGGAAGCGAGAATCAGATCGCCTAATGCCTGTTTTGTCATATCGCTTTTATCCTTTCTGTCGGCCGACTTGCTTATTACATAGATTAGATGCATAAAGAAAGGCTTTCGTCTCCAAGGATGGAAAAAAAATACCGCCCCATAACTTTTTCGTCATAGGGCGGCGCTTTTAGCCAGATACGGCGTTTAATCCAAAAAGGCGTTTCCTGTCATATAGTGATGCTTGACTGCATAATTATAATCCTCGATCATCTGCACCACCTGATCCTTGGCCAGCATGGCCGCTTTCTTTTGCAGCTTGCCGTCCCGCACCTTAATGTACTGGTAGGGCATATACTGATGGAGCATTCCCATAGGAATATCGCAGGCGTCAATGTTAGCAAAGAGCTTCTTCATGCACGCTACGATTTCCGGCTGAGCAAAGTAATAACGGCAGCGGTCGGAAAAGCTGTATTTTCTCTTAATATAAAGCTGTTCCTCAGTCCCATGGTAATGTTTCGCCCAGTTCCCGGGATTCTTTAGCATGGTATCTTCCAAAACCTGGATGAAATTGGCGCGCGCTTCCGCGGGCACCAGTACCTCTTCCATCATACTGAGGGCAAAAAGGGCCTCCCGTAGAGCGAAGGTCAGCGCCGGGCCGACTTTCAGAATCGCAATCCCGTCTTCCACCATCATCTTCATATTCTTCGGCGACTGGTAGTCGGTGGAATGACCCTCCAGCACCAGATTGGGATATTCGCCGGCCGCCGCGCAAAGAGCCACCGCCTTTTCCCGATTATAGTGGATAATGTCGTCGTCTCCAAACTCCACGCCCGGCTGCACAACGATTCCAATAATATTCTGGAAAGCGTCTTCCAAGCCGTTCTTTGCAAATTCTGCCTCGTAAGCGGCGATGGTTTTCTTCAACGCCTCGGGCTTTGTGACGGAAACGGAATCCTCCGCCTCCTGGGCGCCGCCCGGAATGGGCACCTCGCTGCCAATGATAAACGCAGGCCTCTCTTCCGCGGGATTTTCCTTTACCAATTCCTGATAAGCCTCCTCGCAGGCGGCATAAAGACGCGCGCCTCTGCGGGCGATAATCTCGTCCGCCAGCCCGGTATCCGCCGGGTCGTCCGCCAACTTCATACTTGTATCCAGATGGATCTTCTTATAGCCGGCCTTAACAAAAAGCTTTACCAGCTCCTCGGCCTTTTCCATCGCTGAGGCTTCCGGTTCTCCCGCCCAGGTCAAGGGGCCTAGATGGTCGCCGCCAAGGATAATCTTCTCCCGAGGGAAGCCTACCTGATCGGCAATCTTATAGACAAACTCTTTAAAATCCGCTGGAAGCATGCTGGTGTAGCCGCCGAACTGGTTTACCTGGTTGGCCGTCGCCTCGATCAACACGTCGTCGTCAAAGCGCAGCGCCTGTTCCATGGCCGCCTCGATCACCAGCTCGTTCGCGCTGCAGTATGAAGCGATTCCACAGGGAATGCCTTTTTTCCGTTTCTCGATGATATTTCTCATTGCATCCGCCATTTTTTCATCCCTCCATTTGTCTATTAATCGTTTGTCAACAGGATTTTCCCTTTTACAAGGCCGGGCGTCTTGAACATGTCAAAGGCTTCCTGCGCCTGACTCATGGGCATTTTCTTAAAGACGAAGCTCGGGTCGAATTTTAACTGGCCAGTGGCGAAATAATGGGCGGTCAGTTCCCATTCCTTTCCCGGATAAGGCGCGCTGTACGACATCCAGGAACCGGTCAGATGGAATTCTTTGCGATTCATATTTTCCCACATAGCCGGCGTAAAGGTCAGATCCACATGGGGCGTGCCGATAAAGCATACGTTCGCCTTATTGGCGGCCAGCTCGAAGGCCATATACATCGTCGGCGCAGCGCCCGCCGTTTCAAAGACATAATCATAACCCGCGCCGCCGGTCAGCGCTTTCGCCTTTTCCATGTAGTCGCTTTCCGTAGTATTTATCACGTCGTCTGCGCCCAGCCGAAGAGCCATCTCCAGACGTTCTTCGCTGATATCAAAAACGACGACCTTTTTGGAACCGAAGATCTTGCACCACTGCATGGTAAACATGCCGATCGTACCGCCGCCTAAAACGGCCACGGTGCCGCCGCTCTTGTACTCGTTCTGTAAAACACCGTGGATAGCCACGGTCGCCGGCTCGAACATCGCGCCCTGCTCGTAGGAAATACTCTTGTCAAAGGGCACCGCGCTCTTTTCCGGGATGACTACGTATTCCGCGTTGCTTCCGTTCACTCGGGAACCAATAAAGCTGTAATGCTTGCACAGCGCGTAATTGCCCCGCTGGCAGTCGTCGCACTTCATGCAGGGAAGCAGCGGCGCGCCGGAAACCCGATCGCCGACTTGTACCTTCGTTACGCCTTCGCCAACCTCTACCACATCGCCGGAAAACTCATGTCCCAGCACGATGGGATAAAAGTGTACGCCGTTGTGAAGAACCCGGGGAATATCAGAACCGCAGATCCCGGAAGCTTTCACCTTTACCTTGACAGAGCCCGGCTGTACTTTCGGCTCCTCAATATCCTGATATTCCACCACTTCGTTTTTTACTACAACTGCTGCTTTCATATCTATTTCTTCCTTTCTTTACGCATAATTTTTCCGAATCATTTCCTCTATCGCTTCCGGTGTAATCGCGCCCTCCATCGGCCCAAAGGCCGCGGTATTCATTGCCGCCGCCGCGGAGGCGATCTGCGCACATTCTTTCAAGGATTTCCCCGCCAGATAGGCAGAGGTAAAACCGCCGTCAAAGGAATCGCCCGCTCCGGTGGAATCCTTCGCCTCGATCTTGCAGATCGGCACCTGAAAGTCCTCGTCCCTGGTAATCACACGGCTGCCCCGGCTGCCGTCTTTCATAACAATCACCTGCAACACAGGATTTTCAAAGAGCTTCTTTACAGAAGCTTCCACCGTATCGCAGCCGGCGATCAGCAGCATTTCCTCCTTACCTGGCAGAAAAATGGAACAGCGTTCCATAATCGGAGCGACCAATTCGTTCAGATTCTGTTCCTTTAAGACTTCCCGGCGGATATTCGGGTCAAAGGAGATCAGCGCGCCCCTTTCGTGGCATTCCTTCACCGCCCGGACAACGCACTCGGCCATATAAGGCGTCGGCATAATCGAACAGCCCATCACATGGAACAAGCCGATATTCTCCGGCAGGCTCTTCGGATAAACAATCTGCCCCGCCGCGGAATTTCCCATATGATACAAAAAGGTCCGCTCATCCTCATCGTCGTAAGCCACAAAAGCCACGCCGGTGGCAATCTCCCGATTGACGGCGATATGCGTACAGTCTACGCCGTCCTTTTTCAGCTTTCCTGTAATGCATCGGCCGAAAGCGTCGTCGCCCACCGCGCCAATAAAGCCACAATCATAGCCCAGTTTTGCCACCGTATCAATATATATCCCTGGCGCCCCGGAGGCGTACGGCCCCAAGAAGGTTCCCGCTTCCAAAAGGCCCATCTTCCTATCCGGGCGCATGATTTCACAGAGAAGCTCTCCCATACTCCAGATTTCTTTCATCGCTTTTTGCTTCCTCCTTCTTCCACTCCTACACCATCATGCCCTTTAACTCCTCATACAGGCGACGATACGTCTGATACGTCTGGTCATAGATTTCCCGCATCGCCGGATTAGGCTGATGCTCCCGACGAATCGCGATCGTCGTATCAATGGCCTCCCGGAAGCTGCCGTACAGTCCGATACCCACGCCGGCCAGAATCGCCGCGCCCAGGATCGTCGCTGTGTCAGAATTCGGCACGATGATATGCTTTCCGGTGATATCCGCCTTCATCTGCGTCCACAGAAGGGAATTGGCGCTGCCGCCCATAGAGCGCAGTACCGTCACCTCTGCGCCGGCTTCCTTGGCCACTTCCAGATTATGCCGCAGGGAATAGGCGACGCCTTCCATGCCGGCCCGGATGAAATGCCCTTTCGTCTTCCCAAAATCCATACCATAATAAACACCCTTAGCTTTTGGATTCCAGATTGGGCTGCGCTCGCCGGACATATACGGCAGCATCACCAGGCCCTCGCAGCCGGCAGGCACGGCCCCGGCTAATTCGTTATACACCTCCAGCGAGGATTTTCCCGTCTTTGCAGCCGTTTCTCTTTCGTAATCGCCGAACTGCTGCTCCAGCCAACGCATGACGCCGCCGCCACCGGTGGTGCCGCCCTGTAAAAGCCAACGATCCGGTACCACATGAAAGCCCAAAATCAGCCGGGCATCCGACTTATATTCCTTCGTACAGATGCTCATTCCACCGGCCTGGCCGCCCTGCTCCTGGGTATCTCCGTTTTCCAAAACGCCCACGCCTAAAGCGCCGCAGGCCGCATCCAGCCCACCGGCCACCACGGGTGTTCCTTCCATCAAGCCGCTTTGCGCCGCCGCTTCCTTCGTCACCTTGCCGACTACCTGATGGCACTCCACCAGCTCCGGCAAGAAGCCTGCCGGGATGCCAAGCTCCGCCGCCCGTTTTTCATCCCAGACACCTTTTCGCATATCGAAGCAATGCCAACCGTACGCCTGGCATTTATCCTGTACCATAACGCCCGTCAGCCGATAGGCAATAAAGCAGTTGGACTGCAATACCTGATACGTATGGCGATAAACCTCCGGCATTTCCCGTTCGTACCAGAGAACCTTGCCGGTGGTATACATCGGCTGGAGGGAATTGCCGCAAAGACGAACAATCTCCTCATCTGGGATTTTCTCTTTGATCTCCCGGCAAATCTGCGCCGAGCGAGTATCCATCCAAAGAGGCGTATCAGCCAGCACGTTTCCATCCTTATCCATCATCACCGCGGCCCAGCCCTGGCCGTCGATGCCCACGCCGGCAATTTCTTCCTTTGGAATCCCGCCCTTTTCCATAGCCTGGCGAATGGCATGGCAAACGGCCTCCCACCAGTCGTCCGGACGCTGCTGCGCCCAGCCGGGATGGGGATACGAAATGGAATAATTGCCGTTGGCAGTGGCCACGGCGTTCCCCTTTTCATCGAAAATCCCGATCTTGCAGGCGCTGGTGCCGATATCGATTCCTACTAAATATTTTCCCATAAATAGTTTCTCCTATGCTTGGCCTCCTCGGTTTTTAATCCGTCAGATCCGCCTTTTGCTCACAGCCGCATACCTTCATACGATTTTTCACCAGTTCTGTAACCGCGGCCATACCTACCTTGCCGAAGGCCTTCGGATCAAAGGTTTCCGGCTTTTCCTTTAATAATTCCTTCACCGCGTCGGTATAAGCCTTACGCAGTTCCGTAGCGAAATTCACCTTGCAGATTCCTCGTTTTACGCAATCCATCACATCCTCGTCCGTCAGACCGGATGCGCCGTGGAGCACCAACGGGATATCCACCACCTGACGAATCTGCGAAAGCCGTTCCTTATCCAGCACCGGAGTCTTGGCATAGAAGCCGTGAGCCGTACCGATGGCCACCGCCAGGGACTGTACGCCCGTGCGTTCTACGAATTCCTTCGCCATTGCCGGATCGGTATTCGTATCCTCCTCTACCTCCAAGTCATCCTCTTTGCCGCCGACCTTTCCAAGCTCCGCTTCCACTGGGATGTTCTGGGCCTTTGCCTTTTCCACCACCTTGCGGGTCACGTCGATATTTTCTTCAAAGGGAAGCCCGGAGCCGTCGATCATTACGGAAGAATAGCCTGCTTCCATCGCGTCCATGGCCAATTCATAGCTGCTGCCATGATCCAGATGCAGGCATACGGGAACGGACGCATGCTTCGCCTCCGCCTGTACCAAAGCGGAAAAGGTATCTAATTTTCCGTACTTTACCGTCGAGGGCGTCGTCTGCAGCATGACCGGCGCATGAAGCTCCTCGGCGGCGGCGATAATCGCCTTGACCATTTCCATATTTTCACAATTAAAAGCGCCGACTGCATACCCGCGCTTCTGTGCATCCAGCAGCATTTCTTTTGATGTTACGTAAGGCATAATTTCCTCCTTTTACATAGGCTTTATGAATAGTACCGAAAAAAGGTGGAGTCCCCTTTCGTCCTCCACCTTTCCAAGCTGTCTGTATAATCGTCAGGATTTCTTTCCTGCGCCGTCTGTAGCGATCTGCAAAAGAACGGCTACGATGATGATACAACCTTTGATAATATCCTGCGGATAAGCAGGTACAGCCATCAGGTTCATGATATTACCGATCAGGGCCAGTACCAGGGCGCCGATAACGGCCTTGAATACTTCACCTTTACCACCAGCCAGGCTGGCGCCGCCGATAACGCAGGAAGCAATCGCATCCAGCTCCTGTCCTTCACCGATAACACCGCTACCGGTATAGGAACGGGCCGCTACGAAAATGCCGCCTAAGGTTGCCAATACGCCGGAGATCGTGTATACGGATACCAGATATTTCCGCACGCGGATACCGGCCAGCTCAACGGCTGTGATATTACTACCAAGCGCAATCACGATACGTCCATAAGCCGTATATTTCTGTACAAAAATCAAGGCGATAATAATAATCAACGTAATGATTAGGATCGGATAGCCGTAGCTCTTTTCTACCAAAGTACCCAGAGTGTCTTTTTCCATACGGATCGGGCTACCGTTTGTAACTACCAGCGCGAAGCCGCGGGCAATGGTCATCATCGCCAGAGAAGCCACGAAACCCTGGAAATTCGCATAGGCTACCAGAATGCCGGTGAAGGTGCCGGCGAGCAGGCCGATGACCAGAGAAATCAGCATAGCCAAGACGAAATGCATGTTCTTATTTACGATCAGATAGGAAGTCACCGCGGAACCAAGCGCCATCAAAGAACCTACGGACAGGTCGATACCGCCGGTCAGAATGACGAACAGCATACCCAAAACAACGCAGATCGGCGCCGCTTGCTGCAGCGCGATATTCCGAATATTCATCACGCTTAAGAAGCTGCTGGAAACAATAGAACAGATAATAAACAGTCCCAAAAAGATAATATATGTATTATTTTGAATTAAAATATTTTTAATATTAGAATTTTTCTTCATCTACCTATACCCCCATTGCCGCTTTGATCATCGTATTCTCATTGATATCTTCGTTCGTAAATTCTCCGGTAATTTCGCCCTGACGCATAACGATCGCCCGGTCGCACATACCGATGATTTCCGTCATTTCCGAAGAGATCATAATAACGCCCACGCCCTTTGCCGCAAGCTCGTTCATAATGTTGTAAATCTCTACTTTCGCGCCTACGTCTACGCCACGGGTCGGCTCGTCAAAAACTATGCATTTACAGTCGGCGGCGATCCATTTCGCCAACGCCACCTTCTGCTGGTTTCCGCCACTTAAGCTGTCCGCGTTGTCTTCCGTGTTGCCATACTTCGTGGAAATACTTGCCAAAAGCTCTTTCACATATTCTTTTTCATGCTTGTGGTTAATGACGCCCGCGTGAGCAATCTTGTTATTTAAGATCGTCAGGGTACTATTCATACGAATACTCTGTGCAAGAAGCAGGCCCTGCTCTTTTCTGTTCTCCGGAAGCATACCAAAACCGTTCTTAATCGCTTCCAGCGGACTCTTAAAGTCGACTTCCTTCCCAAAGTAAATCACCTTTCCGGACTCTTTGGGATCCGCGCCGAAAAGCGCCCGCATCGTTTCCGTACGTCCGGCGCCTACCAGACCGCTGAATCCTAAGACCTCGCCGGCTTTTAAGGAGAAGCTGACGTTCTTGACCATCTTTCCGGCGTTCAAATTCTCCACTCGTAAAATTTCTTCGCCGATTTCGGCATGCCGTTCTGGGAACATCTGGCTCATTTCACGGCCTACCATCATAGTTACCAGTTTATTTTTATCAATAGAGGCTGTCTCCACAGTGTCGACATACCCTCCGTCTTTCAATACCGTAATATGATCGCTTAATTCAAAAAGCTCTTCCAAACGATGGGAGATATAGATAATGCTCACGCCTTCGCTTTTCAGCTTTCGAACGATCTCAAATAATTTCTGAATTTCTGAAAATGTTAATACTGCCGTCGGTTCGTCAAGAACCAACACTTTCGCGTTCCTTGTTAAATTCTTACAGATCTCTACTACCTGCTGATACGCCACGCTTAAATTGCCTACTTTTTCTGTGGGGGAAATATCGTCAAAGCCCAGCTTGGCAAGCTGTTCCTTTGCTTTGCTGCGCAGCTCCTTCCAGTTAATCGTCGCCTTGCCGGCGGCCAACTGGTCGATATAGATATTCTCCGCTACCGTTAAATCAGGGGCCAGCATGAATTCCTGGTAGATAATGGCGATTCCCAATTCCTTCGCTTCCTTGGGATTCGTAATATTTACCGGATTTCCCTCCAGCAGAATTTCTCCGCTGTCTTTTTTGTAAGCTCCGGATAAAATCTTCATCAACGTAGATTTTCCAGCGCCGTTTTCACCGATCAAAGCATGTATTTCATTCGGCTCCACCCTTAAAGACACATCCGTCAGGGCTTTAACGCCGCCGAAATGCTTTGTGATATTTCTCATTTCCAACCTATACTTCGTCTCTTGCATGCCTTCTCCTCCAAACAGTTCATGTATTCCAAAGCAGCAATGGTTTCCTTATCCTTAAACAGGCAAGGCCCGACGAGGAGCCTTGCCTGTTCGCAGAAGCGGTCGGCCTTTTACAGCCTGTACCGCCTGTTTTTATGGAATTCGATTGCTGTATTAGAATCCAACATCATAATACTTGTCAACCAGGTCAGAGGTAACGCCAGCAGCCTCTGTCAAGGTGATCTGCTCGTAATCATCCCAGGAAGCTCCGTTGATGAGCTCTTCTGCGATTCTCACACCTTCACGGCCTACAAGTACCGGGCTGTTCAGACCAGATACGATATAGGGATTTGCTGCGTTTGCATTGTCTTTGATCAGATCAAATGCCTGCTGTGCACCGTCGGCGCCTGCAACGATAGCAACGCCTGTAAGGCCTGCATTGTCAAGAGCGGTCATGCCGCCGAACAGCATCTGGTCATTCTCGCCAAGGAGGCAGTTCACGTCCGGATTCGCAGTGATGAAGTCCTCTGCTGCTGTCAGACCGTCGTCCTCTGTCCAGTTGCCCCAGCCCTGACCAACGATCTTGAAGTTCGCGTCTGCATATTCAGCAGTACCGCTGCCGGTGATCTGGTCTTCGATTTCCTGAGATGCTACCCAAGCTTCGTCTTCTGTGCAGCCTGTACGTCCTTCAACGATACCTGCGAAAAGACCCATTCTTCTTTCCTGGCCGGCAACGTTACCCTTCTTACCGCTTAACAGGATGGAGATGATCTCTTCGTCGCCCTTGCCGTTGTCTTCCAGCCACTGCGCATATGCAAGACCGGAAAGTCTGCCGTTCGCCTTGTTGTCAGAATATACGGTTGTTACATAATCGCCGCCGTTAACGCCGGAGTCAAGATTGATCAGAGGAATCCCTGCTTCCGCTGCTGCGTCGATGCTGGGGATACATGCATCCGGATCAATACTGTCAAGGAAGATAACGTCCATACCCTGGGTAATGAATGTCTCAATATTCTCAGCTTCCTTTGTGATGTCTTCGTTAGCTGTCAGTACAGTGCACTCCCAGCCCTTTGCTGCTGCTTCTTCTTCTACAGTTGCTACCAGCTTCATGAAGTACGGTCCGTTGTTTGTCTTCATAGCGAAGCCAACCTTCACGTCGCCAGCGGGCGCTTCTGCTGCGTCTTCTTCGGCCGCGTCCTCTGCGGGAGCTTCTGCTTCTTCTTCTTCTGCAGGAGCCTCTTCCTCCGCTGCGTCGTCCGTAGTCTCTTCTGCTGCCGCGTCATCTGCTGCTGCATCAGAACCACCGCCACCGCAGCCAACTAAAGAAGCTGCTACAAGAGTGGTTCCCAGTAAAAGCGCCAGTACTCTTTTTTTCATTTCTTTCCTACTCCTTTCTTTTTCCTTCCAATATTTTTATGTACAATTTTTTTAGTACGAGGACACTATACCACATTTTCATCCCTCATGTCAATTGTTTGCACAAATATTCTTGACTATTTCATATTTTTTTTATAATTTTTCACACGATATTTCATATGCTATAGGTTTCTTACCATCAAAAAAGCCCGGAATCCACAAATTCCGAGCCATGCATAGTAGCATTTTTTATCAATTTTTCCTATTTGGTGCGTTTTTTTGCGCGTTCCGCTTTATTCGATTGGCGCGCCCGCCTCTTCTTCTTCTCTTGCCTTTTCTAAAATGTCGTCAAAAGCGGCGGCGGCGGCGCTGTATTCGTCGTCGTCCTCAATATTCGCCAGCAGCGGATTCCCGTCTACCTCGGTAAAGGCGTAGAGAAACACCTCGCCGGAATCATTTTTCCCTTCCTCATCTAAGGGAAGCAGCGCGATATATTCCTTTTCTCCCACCGGATAAATGGTCAGAATCGCGCAGTTAATCTCCGTGCCGTCGTCCATCGTCAGCGTAATCGTGCTGTGATCCTGATTGGGATTAGAGCTGCAGTTGCTTTGACAGGAAGCGCAGTCGCTGGGGCTGCAGCCTGCTGAATTTGCGGCATCGTTCATAATTTTCCTCCTTTATGCCCGTACGGGCAGATTGCATTTTTATCGTTCGTCGCTGTTCACTTTGCAGCGACGACGCCATACGCCTCGCCAAAGATGCCCTGTGAACTTCGCTGTCTCCACTTTATCAAAAATACCCGGGAATTGCAAGGGCGACGAACGGATTTCTTCCATATAATAAAACCGGCGAATAGGAAGATTTCTGCTTTACATTCCCCGGGCAGTATGGGTATAATATTCCATAGGATACATATTGTTGACAAAATCCCCGGAAATCTGCCAGAGAGGAGGAGCCGTTTTGAAGAAAGACACATCCCATACATTGGAGCGGGCGGCGCATTTTCCGACGGCTTTCATCGGCGAAGGACTGACCGTAGGCATTATTAGCGGTTTTGTCGTCCTTTCTTATCGGATCGCTTTGAAATATGCGGATCTTTGGCTGCACGCCGTCCTTGCCTGGACGATGGGCCGACCGGGACGAATGACGTTGTGGATGCTGGCGCTAGCTTTCCTTGCGCTGCTCGTGGGGCGTCTCCTTACTGTAGAGCCGCTGATCTCCGGCAGTGGAATCCCTCAACTGGAAGGAGAAGTAGTGGGAAAGCTGGATCAGCGCTGGCAAACAGTGCTGCCGGCGAAATTTGTCGGAGGCTTTCTTTCTTTGCTGGCCGGGCTGTCCCTAGGACGGGAAGGGCCTTCGATCCAGCTGGGCGCGTTGGCCGGAAAGGCTTTTGCCCGGCTGCGGGGCTGTAGCATTACCGAAGAAAGGTTCCTCTTGACCTGCGGAGCCAGCGCCGGGCTATCCGCCGCTTTCCATGCACCGCTGGCCGGCGTGATGTTTTCTTTGGAGGAAGTCCATAAGAATTTTTCCGTTACCGCGCTGATTTCCGTAATGACAGCTTCTCTGACGGCGGATTACCTTTCTTCTAACATTCTGGGATTTGAACCAGTCTTCCAGTTCGATATCATGGGCGAGCTTCCCAAGAATCTCTACTGGACGCTGCTTCTCCTTGGCGTACTGCTCGGCGCGGCGGGCGCCTTCTATAACTGGGCGACCCTGGCGGCGCAGCGCCTATTCCTGGACAAATGCCCGCTGCGACCGGAAATACGGATGCTGATCCCCTTCCTCCTTGCGGGCCTTCTGGGCTTTTTCGCCCCTTCTCTTTTAGGAAGCGGCCACGAGCTGGTAAACGCCCTGACGGCCGGAGACATCGCTCTAAGCGCCGCCGTGCTTCTCCTTGCGGGGAAATTTCTCTTTTCCCTCATCTGCTTTGGCAGCGGCGCGCCCGGCGGCATCTTTTTTCCGCTTTTGGTGCTGGGTTCTCTGATCGGCGGTATTTTCGGCCTCTTTGGCGTACAATATTTCGGAATGGACGCCGCCAATATAAATAATTTCGTACTTCTGTCCATGGCCGGCCTCTTTACCGCCATCGTCCGCGCGCCCCTGACCGGCATTATCCTGATCTTTGAAATGACCGGCTCCTTAAGCCAGATGCTTTCTCTGTCCATGATCTCTATCGTAGCCTATATCGTAGCGTCCCTTCTCGGCTCCGAACCGATCTATGAAAGCCTGCTAAAAGGTCTTTTAGCCCGTCGGGGGGCGCCGCCCGACGCCAAAACAGGAGAACGGGTTCTGATAGAAATCGTCATCCATCAGGAATCTTCTCTGGTTGGGAAACAGGTCCGGGAGGTGGCCTGGCCCAAGGACTGCCTGCTGGTAACGATCCTGCGCAATTCCAGCGAACTGCTCCCCAGAGGGGACACTGCTCTTTTCGCCGGCGATATCCTGCTTGTCATGACGCAGGCCTCCTGCGAAAGCCAGGTATACGACCGGGTAAAGGCACTATGCACCGGATAAAAGAAAAACGTTATCTGCGGATTGCTCCATTACTTCCTTATTTTCCGCAATCCCGCAAACTTCCCTGCATCACAAAGCACGCCGCCGCTTTTCTAACGGCCACAGTGCAGACCATGAAACATATTACTGTTCCTATCTACTGACTACTTGATCACTTACATCGACAAAACGAACAGGGAGGCCGCTATATGGAAGACGTGAAAAAATACCAGGTATATCAGGGGAATTCCAAAAAGCCGGAGATCCGCATAAACGCGGGAGGCTGCAGCTTTGCTTTTTTGGCCCCTTTAGGGTCAAAGGTGGAACTATTATTGTATCGCAAAGGAGAGGCCTTGCCCTGCCGGGAAATCCCCCTGCCGGAAAATCCTTGGGCCGGCGAAGTGCGCTCGATTTTCCTCGCGGGCTTTTCGGGGAAAAATTACGAATACAATTATCGGGTAGACGGAACCGTTGTACAGGATCCAAAGGCCCGGGCGCTGGTAGGGCGCGGACCTTTTGGAAGCGTCCAGCCAACTGAGGAACACGCGGTGCGCTGCGGCTTTTTCCGGGAAGAATCCTGGGAAGATCAGCCGCCGGGGATCGGCTTTTCCGATATGATCCTTTATAAAATCCACGTGCGGGGCTATACCATGCAGAAAAATTCCAAGGTCCGCAAAAAAGGCACCTTCGCCGGCCTGATCGAAAAGATTCCTTACTGGAAATCCTTAGGCATCAACGCTGTGGAATTGATGCCCGCGTACGAATTCGAGGAACGCCGCTCGCTGTCCGTTGAGAACGGGGAATGCCTTCGCACATACCATCTTCCTCTAGAAGGAACGCTGAATTTCTGGGGGTATACCGGCGGTTTTTACTATGCCCCCAAAGCGGCCTACTGCGCCGGAAGCGATCCAGGAAAGGAATTCACCGGTTTTGTCCATGCGCTGCATGAAGAAGGTCTTGCATGCATCATGGAATTTTTCTTTGACGACGCCATCCTTCCTTTAGAAATTCCTGATATTCTGCGCCACTGGCGGGAAGTCTATCATGTGGACGGCTTCCATCTACTGGGAAAATGCCTACCGCAGGAGCTGCTCCTTGCGGACCCGCACCTTCTTGGAACCAAGCTCTTTTTCACCGGCGTTTCCGCTTGCGGGTCATCCGGCGCGTCAAAAAGGCTTGGCGAATATAACGACGGATTTTCCAGGGAAATGCGCCGCTGGCTTAAAGGAGACGAAAACGTGCTCCCAGCCGCCATCCAGTATCTGCGCAGGAACCCGCCCCACTGCGCCGCCATCAATTACATGACCTCGCAGGATGGCTTCACCCTGGCCGATCTAGTCTCCTACGACCGCAAACACAACGAAGAAAACAAAGAGGGCAACCGGGACGGCACCGACTACAATTTTTCCTGGAACTGCGGCGAGGAAGGCCCCAGCCGGAAAACCAGCATCCGGCGGCTTCGAAAAAAACAGATGCGCAACGCGTTCCTTCTGCTTCTCCTCGCACAGGGAACGCCGCTGATCTACGGCGGCGACGAAATCGCCAATTCCCAAAATGGAAATAACAACGCCTATTGCCAGGATAATGAAACCGGCTGGATCGACTGGAGCGGCCAAAAGAAACATGCCGACCTGTTTGGCTTCGTCAAACAGGCCGTCGCTTTTCGACGGGCCCACCCGATCCTGCACCTGCCCGAAGAACCCCGGGGCACCGATTATAAAGCGGCTGGTTATCCGGACATTTCCCTGCACAGCCAGCGGGCCTGGTATGCGGGAGAGGAGGGCACTTCCCGCCATCTGGGCGTCATGTACTGCTGCGCCTATGAACCGAGAGAAACCGGCTGCCAGTTTCTCTATCTGGCTTACAATTTTCACTGGGAGCCAAAGGAGCTCGCCCTTCCCCGCCTTCCCAAGGGGTGTCTCTGGCATCTGACCGCCGATACCTCGGATTTGGCCGGCGATGGATTTTATTCCGAGGAGGAGGCGCAGCCTTTAAAAGACCAGCGGCTCTTATCCGTACCTTCCCGGACCATCCAGATCCTGATCGGAAAAAACGGCGGACGGCGGGCAAAATTTATTGAACAGGAGTAAAGATTATGCATCCGTGGAAACATTTCCAAAAAATAACCAGGCACCGGCATATGGTGATGAAATACTGCTTCCGTGTGGGCCTGTACCGGCAGGGACTGCTTCATGATCTGTCCAAATACAGCCCTTCGGAGTTTCTCGTAGGCTGTAAATATTACCAGGGCTACCGCAGCCCCAATAACGCCGAGAGAGAAGCCTACGGCGTCTCCCGGGCCTGGCTGCATCACAAAGGGAGGAACCGGCATCATTACGAATACTGGGTAGATTACGCAGTTGATTATAATGACGCCAACAGCCAAGTAGTCCGAGGAGCCAAAATGCCCCGGAACTACGTGGCCGAAATGGTCATGGACCGCATCAGCGCCTCCCGGAATTATTTAGGCGACGCGTACACCGATCAGGAACCGCTGAAATACTATCTAAAGGGAAAGGACAAGATGTGGTTCGTCCATCCCCAGACTCGGCGAGAATTAGAAGGCTTTTTGCGGATGCTGGCCGCATACGGGGAAGCGCGCACTTTTTCCTATATGCGCAGGGTCTACCTAAAAAAACGCCGATAAAAGCCTTTTTCCTCCAAAGTCTTTCCTCTTTTGCCGTAACTATTCAGCCTATAGCTTCATACTGTCCATTCCAAGTCGCCTACGGCGAGGGACAAATTCCTTCTCGGCTACTTATATTTGTTCTCATGGACTTTGCGGCAAATGCAAAGTCCTGGGCCAAATAGTTACCTTTTGCCCACGAATTTTTTGTTTATTCTTGCCTGTACCGCCATAGTGTGCTAAAGTAGTATGGATTGCTGTGGCAACGCACCTGTCACTAGCAGTTTTTCTGTATAGTAAGGCAACACTACGAGGCTTTTGAAAAGACGCCTCGAACTGCAAGGAGGAAAGTATTGTGAATACAACTGTAATTATCCTGTCCGCTTTCGCGGTCTATCTGCTTTTGATGATTGTCATCGGCATCCTCTGTATGAAGAAGGCCGGGACTACGGAGGAATATTTCCTGGGAGGCCGGGGCTTAAGCGCCGGCGTGGCCGCTTTATCCGCCCAGGCTTCCGATATGAGCGGCTGGCTTTTGATGGGACTGCCGGGCGCTCTGTACGCCTTTGGCACCGGCCAAGCCTGGATCGCCATCGGACTCTTTATCGGCACGGTCTGTAACTGGCTCTTTATCTCTTCCCGGCTGCGCCGCTATACCATCCGGGCGAATAATTCCCTGACGCTGCCGTCTTACTTTGAAAACCGTTTCCGGGACAAAAAGCGCATCCTTCTAATGGTCTCCTCCATCGTGATCGTGATCTTTTTCCTGGTGTACACCGCTTCCGCGCTGGCTGCCGGCGGAAAGCTTTTTAATTCCGTATTCGGCATCGACTACCATGCGGCGCTTCTGATCGGCGCTTTTGTTATCCTGGTCTACACCTTTATGGGCGGCTTCATGGCTGTGTGCGTCACGGACTTCGTTCAGGGCAGCCTGATGCTGGTGGGACTCCTTCTGGTACCCATCATCGCCTACAATATGCTGGACGGCAGTATGGTCGACCTGCTTGCCCAAAGCCAGGTGCCCGGCGGAACTGCCGGCTACCTAAGCCTGTTCTCCAACGGCGAGCGGCCCTATACCTTTATTGAGATCTTTTCCCAGCTAGCCTGGGGCCTGGGCTACTGCGGCATGCCGCATATCCTGACCCGCTTCATGGCTGTAAAAAACGAAGCAGAGCTTCAAAAATCCAAAGCCATCGCCATCGGCTGGGACATCCTTTCCCTGACCGGCGCCTGCTTCATCGGTATCCTGGGAAGGGCTTATCTGTTCCCGACCATCCTGGGCGAAACGACGTCCTCTTCTTCAGAAAATGTTTTCATTGAAATGATTCACAAGGTATTTACCGTGGATCTGGCCCTGCCCTTTATCGGCGGCCTGTTCCTGTGCGGCATCCTGGCGGCGATTATGTCCACGGCGGACTCCCAGCTTCTGGTCACTGCTTCCGCTGTATCGGAGGATATTTACCGTGGCTTCGTAAATCCAAAAGCCGCGGACGACAAGGTCATGAAAATCAGCCGTCTGACCGTCGTAGCCGTATCTGTCCTGGCCGTACTGATCGCCTGGAACCCGGACAGCAGCATCATGGGCCTGGTGTCCAACGCCTGGGCGGGCCTGGGTTCGGCTTTTGGCCCCATCGTCCTGATGTCCCTGTTCTGGCGCAGGACGAACCTGGCCGGCGCGGTGGCCGGTATTGTCTCCGGCGGCCTAACCGTGATTCTCTGGGATTATATTCCCTTGATCGGCGGCCAGACGCTGGGCACCGTCACCGGCATCTATTCCCTAGCCGTAGGCTTTTTGCTTAGCATCTTGATGATCGTGATTTTCAGCCTGACCACCAAAGCGCCCTCTCAGGAAATTCTGGACGAATTCGACGCGGTGGCCAAAGAAAAATAAAAAACAAGAGACATGCCATGTATCGCTGTGCGTCTGCGCGGCGGTATATGGCATTTCGTCGTATTAGCCCTACCCCAAAACAGAAAAATCTGTTATACTACATTTATTATTTAAAGAAGGTGAGCTATATTATGAAGAAATACGACTATCTGATCGTAGGGGCCGGCCTGTTCGGCGCCGTATTCGCCCATGAGGCGCGCGCCCGCCAAAAGACCTGTCTGGTCATTGACAAGCGGCCGCACATCGGCGGGAATATTTACACGGAAGAGATCGAAGAGATTCAGGTACACAAATACGGAGCGCATATTTTCCACACCTCCAACGAACGGGTCTGGCACTATATCAACCAGTTTTCCCGGTTTAACCATTATATCAATTCGCCGGTGGCCATTTACAAGGATGAACTGTACAACCTTCCTTTTAATATGAATACGTTTCACCAGCTCTGGGGCGTAAAGACCCCCGCCCAGGCCAAGGCCAAAATCCAGGAGCAGATTGCCCGGATGAATATCGTCCATCCAAAGAATCTGGAGGAGCAGGCGCTGGCTATGGTCGGCCAGGACGTATATGAAAAACTGGTGGAAGGCTATACCCGAAAACAGTGGGGCCGAGAATGTAGGGAATTACCCGCCTTTATCATCAAGCGGCTGCCCTTACGCTACACCTACGACAATAATTATTTCAACGACCGTTACCAGGGGATTCCCACCGACGGCTATACGAAGATCGTCAAGAAGCTCTTAGACGGCGTCCAGGTCTGCTTAAATACCGATTTCTTTATCGAACGGGAACGTTGGATGAACCAGGCGGACCGAGTCCTTTTCACCGGTATGATCGACCAATTTTACAACTACCGCTTCGGCGAACTGGAATACCGCTCCCTGCGCTTCGAAAACGAGGTGCTGGATATGGGCAATTACCAAGGAAACGCCGTTGTCAATTACACCGATTACGAGGTGCCCTACACCCGGATCATCGAGCATAAGCACTTTGTCTTCGGCTCCCAGAAAAAGACGGTCATCACCCGGGAATACCCGGCGAAATGGCAACGTGGCGAGGAACCCTATTACCCCATCAACGATCCAGAAAATAATGAACTATTCGAAAAATACCAACGCCTGGCATTGGCGGAAAAAGACGTGCTGTTCGGCGGACGTCTGGGCATGTACCGTTACATGAACATGGACCAGGTGATCGAGGAGGCGCTGCTCCTTGCGGATAATGAGCTTGGGTGCGTCTAAAATCCCGACGCGCCTTTGATAAAACATTTACGGTACGATAACAGGAGGTACAGATGAATAATCTCATGGCATCCGAGCTGCTGCGCAGCTATTACGACGAAACCGACCCTTTAAAGCGAAGGGACATCCTTCTTGCATCCATAGAAAAGGAAGAAGACCCCGCGGGCAATTCCATCCGCCTGGCGCTGTGGGACGCCCGATACGCCAAGAAGCTGGATAAAAACAGCGACGCCCGGGCCGACGGCTTTATACAGCTCTGGGTCACGCTGAAATATTTTTCCGGCAGCCACATGAGTAATTTCACTAGAAAACGTCACCAAAAAGAAGTCCGAAAGCTCCTGGAACAGCTCGGCTACACCGCCGCCGCCAAGGAAGGGCCCGCAGGCGAAGAAATCCTTTTACAGGAATGCCGACACGCCGCCCGGCTCTACATGAACGCCTGCCTGCAGGATAAACGCTACGGCACGGCCATTATGGGCCTTGTGAGCATCAGCGATGAAAAAATCCAGGAAAAAATCGCCGCCGATACCATTCTGGCGGCCAAAACCGTCCCCCAGCAGCTACAGCTTATAGAAGAAATGCAGATCTTTTCCAAGGGAAGCATTCAAACCTATCAGGAAATGTTTCCCGAGGATCGGGATTTTCCCGAACGGCTGCTCTAAGAAAGGAGAATTGCATGCAAATAGAAAAAATCCCGGCCTATGAGCTGGTTTTACAGGAAGACTTGCCTGATATCCGTTCCACCGGCTACGTGCTGCGCCATAAAAAGACGCGCGCCCGGATCATGCTCATCGAAAATGACGACGACAATAAGGTCTTTGATATTACCTTCCGGACGCCGCCTGTGGACAGCACCGGCGTCGCCCACATCCTAGAGCACAGCGTCCTGTGCGGCTCGAAGCATTTTCCACTAAAGGACCCCTTTGTGGAACTGGCTAAAGGCTCTTTGAATACGTTTCTAAACGCCATGACTTATCCGGATAAAACCACCTACCCGGTAGCCAGCTGCAATGCGCAGGATTTCCAGAATCTACTCCACGTCTACCTGGACGCGGTGTTCTATCCCAATATCTATCGGCAGGAGGAAATCTTCCGGCAGGAAGGCTGGAGCTATCACCTGCCCGACGAAAACGGCCCTTTGACTTATAACGGCGTGGTCTACAATGAAATGAAGGGCGTTTTCTCCTCTCCCGACGAAGTGCTGGAGCGGCAAATCATGGACGAGCTTTTCCCGGACACCACCTATGGTCGGGAATCCGGCGGCGACCCGGAGGCGATTCCGGCGCTGACCTATGAGCAGTTTCTGGATTTCCATCGCCGGTACTACCATCCTTCCAACAGCTTTCTCTATCTCTACGGAAATATGGATATGGCCGAAAAGCTGGATTTCATCGACCGGGAATATCTCTCCCGCTTCGAATACCTGGAGGTAGATTCCTCCATCGCCCGGCAGAAGCCCTTCGCCAAAATGAAGGAACTGGAAGGCGAATACCCCGTCCTGGAGGGAGAAAGCATAAAGAACGCCGCCTACCTTTCCTATAACGTAGTCACGGACGCGGCCCTGGACTGCAAAACCATCGCGGCCTTTGGCATGCTCAATTACGCGCTTCTTAGCGCCCCCGGCGCCCCCTTAAAAAAGGCCCTTTTAGACGCCCAGATCGCCCAGGATATTTACGGCTCCTACAACGACGGCATTCTCCAGCCCTATTTCACCATTGTGGCAAAAGGCGCCGACGCCAAAAATAAAGAAAAATTCCTTACCATCATCCGAGAAACCCTGGAGACACTTGTGGAAAACGGCATTGATGAAGAGGCCTTAAAGGCCGCCATCAATTACGAGGAATTTTCCTACCGGGAAGCGGATTTCGGCTCGTATCCCAAGGGACTGATCTACGGCCTGGAGGTCCTGGATTACTGGCTGTACAGCGACGAAAACCCCTTCGCGCCCCTGAAACAATTAGACGTGTTCGCCGCGCTGCGCGGGGAAATCGGCACCGGCCATTTTGAAGAGCTGGTGAAAACGCACCTGCTGCATAATCCCCACAGCCTGACGCTGACGCTGACGCCCTCTCCGGGGCTGGCCGCCCGCAGGGAAAAGGAAACCCAGGAAAAGCTTTCCAACTATCTGGAAACCCTTTCCGCCGGCGAACGCCGCACCCTGGCCGAACGTACGAAGGCCCTAAAAGCCTACCAGGAAATGCCCGAGGATGAAAAAAACGCTTCGTGCATCCCTATGCTTTCCCGGTCGGACATCGGCAGGGAAGCCCAGAAATACTCCAATATCCGGCATACCATCGAGGACGTTCCCGTACTGCACCACGACTTTGCGACGAACGGCATCGCCTACCTGACGCTGCTCTTCGACGTGCGCCACCTTCCCGGCGAATGGATCCCCTACCTGGGACTGCTCAAGTCCGTGCTGGGCTATGTGGATACCGCCCACTATACGTACGGAGAGCTGTATAATAAGATCAATGCCAATACCGGCGGCATTTCCTGCGGCATCGAGGTCTTCGACCGGGTGGACGGACAGGACTTCCTTCCGGCCTTCGCCCTGCGGGCCAAAGCGCTACCGCCCCAGCTTCCCTTCGTCTTTGAAATGCTCGAGGAGATCCTGGACACCTCCCGCCTGGAGGATACGAAACGGCTGTACGAAATCATTGCCCGCCTAAAGTCCAGAGCACAGACCGGCCTTATCAGCGCCGGCCATTCCACGGCGGTGCTGCGCGCCTCCTCCTACGGCGCGCCCATGGCCGCCTTCCAGGATCAGGAGTGCGGCGTGGGCTATTACCAGTTTTTAGAGGATCTGGAGGCGCATTTCCAGGAAAGAAAGGACGCGCTGGTACAGACCTTGCAAACGCTGATGAAGCATACTTTCCGCAAAGAGAATCTAACCGTCAGCTATACCGGCGACGAGGCCGGGCTTATGAAGCTTTCCGGGGAAATTCCCGGCTTCCTTACGCATCTGCGTACCTGCGAAACGTCCAAAGAAACGCTGACGATCCAGTGTCAGAAAAAGAACGAGGGCTTCCAGACCTCCGGCCAGGTGCAGTACGTGGCCCAGACCGGAAACTTCCGGGACGCAGGCTTTTCCTATACCGGCGTCCTGCATATTCTCAAGGTCATCCTAAGTTATGACTACCTATGGATGAACATCCGCGTAAAGGGCGGCGCCTACGGCTGCATGAGCGGCTTTAAGCGGAACGGCGAAAGCTTCTTCACCTCCTACCGGGACCCGCACCTTCGGGAAACCCTGGACGTATACGCCGGCATTCCCGCCTATCTGCGGGATTTTCAGGCTGACGGCCGGGAGATGGACAAATATATCATCGGGACGATCAGCAATCTGGACGTGCCGAAAACGCCAAAGACAAAGGGCGACCTCTCCATGATCGCCTATTTCTCCGGCGTAACGAACGAAATGCTGCAAAAGGAGCGGGAACAGGTATTGAACGCCCAGGCCGACGATATCCGCGCCCTGGCCGAGCTGGTGGAAGCCATTCTGGCCAAGGAGCAGATCTGCGTATTGGGAAGCGAGGAAACCATCGCCAGAGAAAAGGACGTCTTCCTGGAAGTGAAGCATCTGACTAAGTAAGAAAGGAAACGCTTGATGGAAGCAATGAATGAATCGCAAAAATCCGGCTTTGCCGCCATCATCGGCCGGCCAAACGTGGGGAAATCCACGCTGATGAATCACCTGATCGGCCAAAAAATCGCCATTACCTCCAAGAAACCCCAGACTACCCGGAACCGTATCCGCACCGTCTATACCAGCGACGAGGGCCAGATCGTCTTTGTGGATACTCCGGGGATTCACAAGGCGAAAAACAAGCTGGGGGAATATATGGTCCAGGCGGCAAAGCGCACCTTAAAAGAGGTAGACGTCATCCTGTGGCTGGTGGAGCCCGCCCCCTATATCGGCGCCGGGGAGAAACAGATCGCCGAACAGCTCGCCGCCCTACGGCTGCCGGTTATTTTAATTATCAATAAAGTAGACACCGTCTCCCGGGAGGAGATCGCCCGGGCCATCGACGCCTACCAGAAGCTTTCGCCCTTTGCAGAGATTATCCCCTGCTCCGCCCTGCGAGGCGTCAATACCCAGGACATTATCCGTTGCATTTTCCAATATCTGCCCAACGGCCCGCTGTACTACGACGAAGAAACCGTCACCGACCAGCCGCTGCGCCAGATCGCCGCGGAGATCATCCGGGAAAAGGCTCTACACGCACTGGATCAGGAAATCCCCCATGGGATCGCCGTGGCCATCGATAAAATGCATACCCGGAAAAAGGGAAGCCTGACCGATATCGAAGCCACGATCATCTGCGAACGAGATTCCCACAAGGGAATCATCATTGGAAAGCACGGCGCCATGCTCAAAAAAATCGGCAGCAACGCCCGGTACGAGCTGGAACATCTGCTGGAGCAGAAAGTCAATCTGCAGCTCTGGGTCAAGGTGCAAAAGGACTGGCGGGACAGTGATTTCCTGATGAAGAACTTCGGCTATGACAAAAAAGAGCTGTAACCGCCGTCAACGGCCGGGGAGCGCGCCATGAGAGATCTGATCACCGTACAGGGCATGGTACTGTCCGTCATGCCTATGGGGGAATACGACAAACGGCTGGTGCTGCTTACCCGGGAGCGGGGGAAAATCACTGCCTTTGCCAGGGGCGCCCGTCGCCCCAAAAGCCCACTCTTAGCCGCGGCGAATCCCTTCGTTTTCGGCAGCTTTTCCTTGTACGAGGGAAAAAACAGCTACAATCTAGCCCACGCCTCCCTGCTCCATCAGTTTACCGAGCTGGCCCCTCTCCAGCCGGGCGTCTGGTACGGCTTTTACTTTCTGGAGGTGGCGGATTATTTCGGCCGGGAATATACCGACGAAAGGGAAATGCTCAATCTGATCTATCTGGCCTTAAAAGCCCTGTTGCGCCCAGGGGCGGACAACGCGCTGGTGCGAGCCGTCTTCGAGCTTCGCACGCTGGTGATCCAGGGCGAATACCCGGACGTCTTTTGCTGCCAGAATTGCGGCGCGAAAGAAAATCTGGCCGCCTTTAGCCGCGCCGCGCACGGAACGTTGTGCACCAGCTGCCGACGCACTGCCGGCGATGCACAGTCCCTTGGCGGGGCCGCCCTTTACGCCCTGCAGTACATCGTCGCCAGTCCGCCGGGCAGATTGTTCCAGTTTACGTTGGCCCCAAAGGCCCGAGACGAGCTGTGCCGGATTGTCCATACATATTTCCGGGCGGCTGTGGACCGTCCATTCAAAAGCTTGGAAATCTTACAGAAATCTTTGTAAAATCCGGGAATTTTCATTGAACCTGGACGGGTTTGACGATATAATAGAGAGAAATGCCGCCGCGCGCGGCCAAAATGTATAAGGAATAGGAGAGATACCGATGGAAAAGACAATGGATAAAATCGTAGCGCTGGCGAAAGCCAGAGGATTCGTATACCCGGGCTCCGAGATCTACGGCGGCCTGGCCAACACCTGGGACTATGGAAATCTGGGCGTAGAACTAAAAAATAACGTAAAAAAAGCCTGGTGGCAAAAGTTTATCCAGGAATCCCCCTACAATGTGGGCGTGGACTGCGCGATCCTGATGAATCCCCAAACCTGGATCGCCTCCGGCCATCTGGGCGGATTTTCCGACCCGCTGATGGACTGCCGGGAATGCCACGAGCGCTTCCGCGCGGACAAGATCATCGAGGATTACTGCGCGGAGCACGAAATCGCTTTGGAGGGGAGCGCAGACGCCTGGAGCCAGGAGCAGATGATGGACTTTATCCGGGAGCACGAAATCGCCTGCCCCACCTGCGGCAAGCACAATTGGACTGATATCCGCCAGTTTAACCTGATGTTCAAGACCTTCCAGGGCGTGACCGAGGACGCGAAAAATACCGTATACCTCCGTCCGGAAACTGCGCAGGGCATCTTTGTCAATTTCAAAAACGTCCAGCGGACTTCCCGGAAAAAGCT
>CAOJIB010000011.1 GCA_948436455.1 uncultured Blautia sp. | reverse complement strand
AATGCCGGTCACCTCCTCCCCTATTTTGGGCTATCTATTTCCCGACAGCCCCTTTCCTTTGCGCATATAAGATTACTTTAATGTTACCTTTGCACCTTCGCCTTCTAATTTGGCCTTGAGATCCTCGGCTTCTGCCTTGGATACGCCTTCCTTTACTACCTTCGGCGCGCCATCTACTACTTCCTTTGCTTCCTTCAAGCCAAGGCCGGTTACTTCGCGGACAACCTTGATGACCTTTACTTTGTTCTGGCCAACCTCTGTCAGCTCTACGTCAAACTCATCCTTCTCTTCCTCAGCTTCTGCCGGAGCGCCTGCGGCCGCTACTACAACGCCTGCGGCTGCGGATACGCCAAATTCTTCTTCACATGCTTTTACTAAATCGTTTAATTCCAGTACGGTTAATTCCTTGATCGCTTCGATAAATTCAGCGGTTGTCAATTTTGCCATTCTAATTTACCTCCATTAATTATGATTGTACGTAGTTTTCCTTTATTCTGCGGGAGCTTCTTCTGCAGCTTCCTCAGCCGGCGCGCAATTCTCTGCGCCGCCCTTTTCCGCAATCTGATTCAGGATGCGAGCGAAGTTTGCAATCGGCGACTGCATGCTGCCAAGCAGCTTGCCAAGCAGTTCTTCTCTGGACGGAATATTCGCCAGCGCCTCGATGCCCGCCTTGTCGTTATAATTGCCCTCTACTACGCCGGCAATCATTTCCAGCGTCGGGTACTGCTTTGCATATTTTGCCAAGATCCTGGCCGGCGCGGTCGCATCGTCTGCGGAAACAGCTAATGCATTTGTCCCTTCCAGATGCTCGCACAGGCTTTCACAGGGCGTTCCCTTAAAAGCAAAATTCATCATGGTGTTCTTGTATACCTTGTATACCACACCGGCTTCCCTTAACTCCTTGCGCATCAGGGTATCCTGCGCCACCGTCAGACCGCTGTAGTTCACAAGAACCACACACTGGGCGTCTTTGACTGTGTTTGCAATTTCCTCGATGACAGGCTGTTTCAGTTCTGTTTTTGCCATGAAATGGTGCACCTCCTTATATATTTTGTGCTGCCGTTCCTGTATGATAAGAAAAAAGCCCTGCGCCAAAGCGACAGAGCTTACCAATCTCTTACAAGAATGTACGCTTCCTCGGCAGGCGTTTCCACTTATGCCTTACGGCACCTGCTGTCTTCGGCAGTTTACGTGTTGTACTATAGCATATCCCAGGCGGGGTTGTCAAGGAAATTTTGCAGAAAGGCTACCGGTGGCAGCCTTTCTGTATTATTGGAGGATAAAAGCCCGATTTGCTCGTGCAAGGGCTAAAGCCCCTACAAATCGGGCTTTTTGCGAACAGGCAGAAATGAATTCCGCCTGTTCGATTCCAGTTCGAGGCCTTAACCCTCGAACACCCATGGCAAAAATTTATTTTGTCGGCAGTCTGCCAAGGAAATTTTTTCTTGTATACGTCATACCGGCCGTAGATAACAAACTCTTACTGCATCCCGAAAAACCGGACTGTTTCCCGGATCTTCTTCATCAGGTCGTCGAACATGGGCGGGGTCAGGGACTGGGGACCGTCGCAAAGGGCCTGGGAAGGATTGTTGTGTACCTCGATCATCAGGCCGTCGGCCCCGGCGGCGATGGCCGCCATGGAGAGCGGCTCCACCATAAAACGCAGGCCCGCGGCGTGGCTGGGATCCACAAGCACCGGCAGGTGCGTTTTCTTTTTCAGCATGGGAATGGCGGAAATATCCAGCGTATTTCTGGTGGAGGTTTCAAAGGTGCGGATGCCCCGTTCGCAAAGAATCACCCGCTCGTTTCCTCCTGCCATGATGTATTCGGCGCTCATCAAAAGCTCGTCCAGCGTATTGGCCATGCCCCGCTTCAAAAGGATCGGCTTATCTAGCTTTCCCAGCTCCTTGAGTAATTCGAAATTCTGCATATTCCGAGTGCCTACCTGAATCACATCCACGTCATCGAAAAGCCCCAGATGGCTGGTGCTCATAATCTCTGTGACCACCGGCAGGCCTGTGGCCCTCTTCGCCTCCAGAAGCAGCGCCAGGCCGTTTTCATGCAGCCCCTGAAACGCGTAGGGAGAAGTCCTCGGCTTAAAAGCTCCCCCTCGGAGAAGCCCCGCGCCGGACGCCTTTACATCCTTGGCTACCTCTGTGATCTGTTCTTCCGATTCAATGGAACAGGGGCCGGCGATCACCTGGAAATGGCCGCCGCCGATCTTTTGGCCGCACACCTCTACGACCGTAGGTTTGGGGTGTACGTTTTTATTCGCCAGCTTGTACGGCTCCCGGATGCGTTTAACGCATTCCACCGCTTCATACGTCAACAGCTGATCCTCCGAAAGGGCGGCGGTATCGCCTACCAGGCCCAGGATCGTCGTCGTCTTTCCCTGGGATTCATGAATCTGCAACCCCTTCTTACGCAGCGCCGCCTTTAATTCCACAATACTTTCCGTCGCCGCATTTGGCTTTAATATGACAATCATACAATTCTCCTCCTGTAAAAATCGAGTAGGAATGATTTTTTCCTACCTGCTGCGCGAGCCGCAGCTCGTCTCCATCTACGGCCCTCTACATACAGAAAGCTTGCCACCGGCAACCTTTCTGCATACTAAGACATAGAAAAAGCCGATGTCTGCTGTTCACAAACATCGGCACGGTTCTTCTTCATTATGGAAGGATTCTGCTTTCCTTAAAGATTTCCCCTGGGATGTTTTGCCACAGCAAAAAAGTCGACGCCATAATAAAAGCCCCGAAAATAATAAAAGGAATATGCATTTGTCGTCATTTTCCTATTCGCCGTCATCACAAAATCTCCCATACTTCTTCATTTACAGAATCTCTGGCGTCTCTCGCTCCGGATTGCAGATCAACGCCTATTTTTTACTTTAAAGCTTTAAATTATTTCTTATTATACATATATTTGCAGCTTTGTCAAGATTTTCGGTAAAATTTTTTCATAATAAAAACAGCCGCACGGATGAGATTCGGTCTCCCATCGTACGGCCGCTTTTCTTCCCCAGCAGATTATTTCGCGCCTTACGCCAGCCTTCCAATACAGTCCCTGACTTTTTCATAGTCTGCCTTTACCTGCGCCAGCAACGGCTCGATATCCTCGCCGTAGGCCTGGCCGTTTCGCAGGCGTTCGGACAGCTCGCTGGAGGAATGATAAAGCCCTGTGATGGAAAGGTTCTGGCAGACGCCTTTAATTGTATGCGCAGCCCGGAAGGCCTCCTCCATATTCTTTTCCTCCAAAGAGCTGCACAGCAGTCCGTAGCTTTTATCGTCCAGAAACTTCAAAAGGAATTTCTGCACCCGTTCGTCCTTGCGCAGCCGCCCCATGACATCCTCGTAATCTCCGCCCATCTGCTCATAACATTCTTTTACAGTCATCGCTGCCTTTCCTCCTTTTTACTCATCCCAATAGAAACAATATTTATTTCGTCCGCCGCGCTTTGCCCTGTATAGCGCCTCGTCCGCCATGCGGAACAGCGTATCGTAATCCCCGCCGGAATCCTTTGCGTCGGAAACGCCCATGCTGACGCTAATCTGAAAGTCCTGGTATTTGCTGGACAGCAGGCCAAAAATACGTTTTACCTGCGCCTCAATCGTGTCCTTATGCGGCATAAAGACCAAAAATTCGTCTCCGCCCATCCGCGCGGCAATATCCATGCTCCGGATATTATTTTTGATGATCTCCGCCACGAACTTGAGCACCTCGTCGCCGAACAGATGGCCGTAGGTGTCATTCGCCAGCTTGAAGTGATCCAGATCGAAAAGCAGCAGGATATATTTCCCGTTTTCCGTATCTGACAAGTGGGCGGAAATCTGCGCCCGGGCGGACTTATGATTTAAGAGCCCCGTCAGCGGATCGTAATCAGCCATCAGACGCAGATGCTTAATCGTTTCCACATCCTCATGGATATCCACCATCTTGCCGATGGCCCCGGTATACACCGGCGATTCATTATTATTTTCCCACATGGAACGGACGATCACCCGATGCCAGCGCTCCATGCCGTTGATGTTCAGAAGGTAATGCTCCTCTAGTACGGGTTCCTTGGGCGTCGTAGCCTCCACCTTGGAAAGCAGCGACTCGAAATCCGCTTCAGAAAATACCTTCGTTCCGAAATCGCTTTCTTTGGGATTCAGAATCGTCTCCGGCATCTGCAGAAACTTCGCGCCCCATTCGGACAGGCTAAGCATTTCCGGCACCGTTGTATATTCGAACTGAATTTCCTGGGACAATTCTGCAAAGAACTGGTATTTTACCCGCTCGTGCTCCAGAAGCTTCACCGTACGGTCGGAGACGTTGAGCTTATCCGCTTCCATCATCCGTTCCACCGTCCCCCACAGCTCTTCCTGAGAATTCTGCTTCCTGGAAACCGTTTCCAGCTCCTCCTGAAGAAATTCCGCCGAATCCCGCAGACATTCCATCAAAATAGGATTGAACACCCCGCATTCATTATTTAAGATCATCTCAACGGCTTTTTCATGAGGAAAGGCCGGCTTATATACCCGCTCGCTAGTCAACGCGTCGTATACGTCCGCCAGCGCCACCACCTGGGCGGCAATGGGGATTTCGTCGCCCTTTAAGCCGTCCGGATAACCTCTGCCGTCGTACCGCTCGTGATGCCAGCGACAAATCTGATAGCTGAGCTTGACCAGCGGTTCGTTTTCCCGCATGGGCACGCTCTGCAAAAGCTTGGCGCCCTCTAAGGTATGGGTCTTCATGGTTGCAAATTCTTCATCCGTCAGCTTTCCAGATTTATTCAGGATCCTGGAAGGAATAGCTATTTTCCCGATGTCGTGAAGCGCCGACGCGTTAGTGATCAGCGAAATATCCGTCCTGGAAATCCCGAATTGATCCGTCTTCTCCAACAGCCTTTTCAGGAAAAATTCCGTCAGCATGCGGATATGCAGCACATGCAGGCCGCTTTCTCCATTTCGAAATTCTACAATATTCGAAAGGATATCCACCATCAGCCGGCTTTCCCTTTCCTTTTCCATGATCTGGTCGGTGACCATGTATTCCAGCTCTTTCTGCTTCGCAAAAAGCAAAATCGTATTGACCACGCGCCTCTGCACGATACGCTCATCAAAGGGACGGCTGATATAATCCTGCACGCCCAGGTCGTACGCCCGATCCACGTAAGCCGGTACGGTTTCCGCCGAAATCATAATGACCGGGATGCTCTTGATCCAGCCGTTTTGATTCATGACGGCCAGCATTTCAAAACCGTCCATCACCGGCATTACAATATCCAGAAGCATCAGCGCGATCATATATTCCTGCTGATGCAGAATTCCCGCCGCTTCCAGTCCGTTTTCTGCCTCAATAATGTCATATTCGCTGGAAAGCATATCGGATAATAAAGAACGATTGATCTCCGAATCATCTACGATTAAGATTTTCTTTTTTTCGCGAATATTTTCTTTCTGACTCATGAAAGTGCCTCCTATATTGCATTGCGGCCCTGCTTTTTCTGCAGGATGGGAGAAATCGCAGGCCTTGGCCCGCCCCGTTTTCTATAAACGCTCGCCAAAGCTTCCTGCGTCCAACGACGCAGAAGAAATTTCGAGAGTACTCTCCCATATAAATATAAACAATCTGAAAAATAAAATCAATGTCTTTTGGAAATTTTCATGCGTCCGTCCCTTTTATCCTGAATACAAGGCCCGAAATAGTCAGAAAACTGTTGCATTTCGACTTTTGCCATGGTAGAATTGAGTCAAATTCACAGGGGGGTTGGAAACGAGTATGATTCTTAAGGATTGCAGGGCCTGTAAAATCTACAGCCTGGAAGAGGCGCCGCTGCTTCAGGCCAGAGTACGCTGCCTGGAAGAAGAGATTACACTGCACTTTGAAGGGGAAAATATTTTCGGGAATGAGAAGATCCAGCTTCGGATCGATTTCTTCGACAGCCGTCTTGGCTGCGTAAAGACACGAAGCGAAATCCGGGTATATGAAAACGAAAATCCGCGCGTTCTAGAGCCGTGGATGGCGAAATGCCAGATCCTAGAGGTAGGCGAAACGATCCAGCGACAAAAGGATCTCCGTGTACGCACGGAAAAGGAAATCCGTTTTCTCTCCGACAATGGGGAAGAATTTACGGGAACGGTAGAAAATATCAGCGGAGGCGGCCTGTATCTGACGACAAAAATTGAGCTGAACGTGGACGACCAGTTTTCCTTCCGGTACTGCTTCCTGAAAAAGGAACAAGAGGTAAGCGCCGTCGTCCTTCGAAAGGAAGAGCTGCCCCGGCGGCGGTTTGGCTACGGCTGCCAGTTCGTCCACATTCCCAACAGCACGGAAAAGGAAATCCGCCAGTTTGTATTTAAGCAGCAGCTCAATAGGAAATGGTCCTGATACCTATAAGCAATGACCATCTTTTTCCACACGGCACTATGCAGAAAATCTGCCATCGGCAGCTTTTCTGTATACGAAAGCATCAAAAAGCCCTACGCCGGCAGTCAAACCGGACGCAGGGCTTTTTTGCTTTTTGGCGCCTTCTACTGTAGGCCGGCCCTTTCTTTCGTCTTTCGGATTCGCCGCCGGCGACGCTCTAGCTTCAGCGCCTGCATGGCCACGCACCAGGCGACCAGCCAAAAAGCGGCTAAGATCAGAAGCGGCAGATATTTCCACTGGTATACGACTTCAATGCGGTGGGATTCCTGCACGTCCTGGAAATGATATTCCGACAATTCCTCAGACGTTACGTCCTCCTGCTCTTCTCCGTCGATCAGGATATGCGCCGGCACGCAGCCTAGCTTCCCCTCATACTGCACCACATAGTCCTCACCCTGGTACACGCTGCCAACCGCCGGCGTAATCGTACCGTTTTTCGCTTCGGCCGTAATCTCATAGACCGGCACTTCCGCGAAAAAGACCTCGATCGTATGCGCCTTTCGCACCTCAGAAAACGTATAGCCCGTTTCATTTCCCGTAATTTCCGCTTCCTGGCCATCCACCAGAATCCGCTCAAGCGCGTAATGCTCCCGCGGCTGGTAATGAACCACGCCTTCTTTTCCTTCCCGTACGAGGAGCGGCGCATCAATGCTACCGTTATGGACGACCGTCTCGATGGCAAACTGGGGGATTTCTGTAAAGCGGATATGGATCCTATGATTTTCCTGCAAATTCGGGAAAACATATTCGTTGGGATATTCCGTTATATCCACTTCCTCGCCGTCCACCGTCACCGACGAAAGCTCATAATTTTCATCCGGCGTATATTTTACCGTGAAATCCGTTCCCTGATCCACCACCCGCTGACTGTCCGTGACCGTACCGTGCTCCACCTGCGTGGTCACAGAAAAGGCTGATTCCACCCGCGTGGTATAAAAGGCGATCTGACTGGTATCTTTTAACGTACTTCCGATCAACAGCCGCCCCGGCTCGATCTCACAGATCGACTCCGGCTCCACGTAGATATCTTCATCCTCCAACTGCAAGCTGTAGGTACCGGCCAGCCGTTTTTCCGGGATCGAATAAACCTGCAGCGTGTCCGCCAGCCCCGTCCGTTTCATAAAGGGAATACTGATGATATAGTCCCCAGAGATACAAAAATCCTGGAAAGTATTCCCTGCAGAGGTATCCACCGATTCGATCGTATCCAGCACCTGAAAATCCGTATCGGTAATAACAAACTTAAATACATTATCGTCGCTACCAATGAGAAGAATATACTGTCCTGTATCCTTCCAGTAATCAATGGCCGCCACCCGTCCCTCGTCCGTCACATGGACCTTCCGCTTAAATTGCAGGGTATCTGCGTCCACAATAAAGATACAGCCGGTATTTTCCGGCTGCAGAGCCTTCCCGCCGGCGATTACCACTTCGTTACGCACCGGATCGTAGGTCATGCCGTTCCCGTGCTCGTAGTCCATCTCGGTAATATGTTTGGCATAGCTGAACTGCTCCACGGGATTCCCGTTTTCGTCGTAATTATTCTTATAAAAAGCGATTAGCGTATCCGGAGCAGAAGACGTATTCGAGGCGTTTTCCATACAGATCAAATAATCTTCTGTGGCACATAACGCCTGCAGCCAGCCGTCGGCCTGGAATACGGAGGTCGCTCCCACATAGGACCAGTTGGCGTCCAGAAAAACGTCCGATTCCTTAATCGCGGCAAAGACCGTCGTATTCCCAAAAACGCACAGCAGTATGAAAGCCATCCACAGGGCCAGTCTCCTTCGTTTTGTCATCGCTTTCTATTCGCTCCCATGAAAAATGATCCGGTTGGTCTCTTCTAGCAGCCTGTCAAACCATCGGGTAAAGACGTCCCGGGAAAGCGCCCACGTCACCGCCACGGACAACGCCAACACCAGAAGAGCCTGCCAGATCTGGCCGCCCTTTACCACTTCCATATTCTCCAATACCAGATAGAGAAACGTATGGAACAGATAGACTACCAGGGAATTCCTGCCTACCCGGCTGAAAATCGTTTCTTTTGCAGGGATCAAAAGCAGCATGGCAAAGATCGCCAGCACGCCCAGGATATAAAAGACGCTTCGCAGCGCTAGGCCCAGCCCCGCGTCCATCTTTGCCGCCGTATAAGTCGTATTGTTCCAGTAGATATTCCCGGACCACTGGTACCGCCAAGCCAGATAGCTGACCATAAAGGTGACGGCAACGGAGAGCACGCCCAAGGCAATTCCCACTGCTTGATACCTTTCCTCACGCAGCTTTTGCACCATGTCCGGCCGAAACTGATAGCCTAAAAGGAAAAACGGAAAATAGCAGATGATCCGGGAAGTCACCGGAAAACCGGACATCTCTCCTACCAGGCCGCTGCCTAACGCGGCTACCAGGGAAAGAGCCAGGATGCCGGGAATCTTTCGCAGTGTCTCCACCAGAATTCTGTAAAATGCCAGAATCACCAGATACCACATAGCGAACGGCGGCGTAAAAACATGAAAATTCGGCCGCCCCTTTAAAAGCAGGTTCCACGGCACACGCAGCACGCAAATCAACAGATACGGGATCAGCAGCCGTTGTATCACCGCTTCTACCGTATTATGCCGGGGATTCTTCGAAAAAAATCCGGAAACAAACAGCAATACAGACATGCTGGTCAACGCCACGCCCGTATTGAGAAGCTCCGCCCAGAGCATGTCGTTCTTAATCGTCGCGCCGATAAAATGGATCAGCACAATAAAGTAGACAATAATCCCCTTGATATTGTCATACAAAAAGTCCCTTTTTTTATGATGCATTTTCCCCTCTTTGTCTATGATTTTCTACTCCACGGCCACCAAAACAGCACAGGAAATTTTCTGCTCCGGCATAGTTTCAAATATTAGCCGAAGGCTTTTTCAATCGCCTCTTCCCACTGACCCCTGGCCTTGAGAAGAATCTCTATGAATTCCCGGACGGCGCCTTCTCCCCCTTTGGCCTGCAGCACGTACTCGCACTGCGCCTTTATTTCCGGCGCCGCGTCGCTGGGGCAGGCGCGAACGCCCGCCTCCCGCATCGCATAAAGATCGTTTAAATCGTCTCCGATATATGCCAGCTCTTCCCGCGAAAGCCCTTCCTTTTCCATGAATTCCCGCAAAAAGGAAGCTTTGTGCTTCACCTGCTGGAAAACATATTCAATATGAAGCTCCTTCGCCCTCTGGGCCACGCACTGGCTCTCCCGACCGGTCAGGATCATAAAAGCAATCCCCTGCGTATGCGCCAGCACAATCCCGCAGCCGTCCTTAATGGAAAATTTCTTCGTTTCCACTCGTTCATTATCGATGTAAACGCCCCCGTCCGTCATGGTGCCGTCCACATCCAGAACGACCAGCCTGATATTCTTCATCGTTTATCCTTCCTTCGCATACTGGGAAGCTGTTAAGAAGTCCACCTTCATCTGGGCCTGGATGGGCACCAACAGCCGGCGGATCAATACATTCGTCTCCTCGCCATGCTCGCGGTTTTTCTTATAATCTAAGATATGCCCGGCATAATCGCTTTCCGTTCCCTGATATCCGTCGAAGCCGGCGATCGCAATCCGGGAAAAGCCCAGTTGCTTTAAGAGACGCAGCAGCATAATCGTGCTGTTATCAAACACGCCGTTTTCATCGTAGGTCAAATCGTGATAATTAAAGATATAGTCGGCGTCGCCCGCCTCTTGAATATTCGAGGTAACAATCGTCTTCTCCGGACGTTCCTCTCCGGCGTATTCCTCATAACGCTTCACATTGCTGAAAAACATATAATCGCAGGAGTACAGCCGGCTGGCAAAATTCACCGCAATCACCAGCGGATGCTTTTCTTCTATATAAGAGAGAATCGCATCCTTTTCCCGCTCCAGGGTGCCTCCCGGCGCCAGGATCAAAAGCTCTCGGCCGTTTAATTCCTCCAGGAAGCGCTCCCGCGCCGCCGCGTCGTCCACCGCCGCGTCCTGATAGGCGTAGTAAAGCTTTTCCACATAAGCTTCGTCAAAAGCCGTCTTCTTGTGATCCTCGATAGACGCCAGGATATGATTGATGTCCTTGGCCTTTAGCTTGCCTTTATTCAACAGGAATTCCGCGTAATTCCTGTGCAGGTTATATTTCGCAGACAGGGAGTAGGCCGTGCTATAGCCCCAAGGCTCCTTTTGCTTGATCGGCACGATATAATCGTCGATCGTATCCAGGATCGGGTCCAGATTATAGGATTTGTTAAAATAGTTATTCAGATAATCCAAGATCAGCTCAATACACAAATTGCCCGGCACCCGTCCCATGCCCAGGAGCGAACCGTCGATGATGCACTTGCGGTCGTAGCTTTTGATGCTTAAGAATTCTTGGGCTAGAGAATAGGAGAGGGACAGATTCTCATGAAGGTGTAGACCGATGGTAATGTCCTTGTCCAGATTATTTTCACAAAGGGAATAGAGGCGGATCAAATCGTTCCGCTTCATGGAGCCGAAGGTATCTACGATGGAAAACGCCGTAGGATGAATCTGGTTCACCTTATCGATGATCCCTAATACCTCCCGGTCGGAATAGCCCATGATATTGATTGGATTGCAGGATACCTCATAGCCCTTTTCCATCACGCGGGCGCAGTACTCCAGACCTTCGGCCGCGTCGTAATCGTGGAACGTCACCCTCAGGCGCTTGATCGGCCCGCCGTCGTAGGGCTCTAATTGACTCAGATCGTATTTATCGTGCAACGCCATTAACGTAAAGCTGGTATTCCTACAATTTTGGGGCAAAAGCCCCTGGGCGTCCTTCACATGGCGAAAAACCGTCCGATCCGGCACATGATCCTCGTTGCGCAGAAAACCCAGCTCCACCAGCTCCACATTGGCGTCCACAAACTGACGAATCGTATGCCTAATCATCTTATGGCCGAAATTCCAGTCGTTGATATACCCGCCATCCCGCAGGGTACAGTCTAAGGTCTGTATCTTATCCATTCCATTCCTCCTTTTCGTCTATCTATGCAGCTTTTGGGCCATCATTTGGCGTACCCGCTCCAGATCCTTTGGCGTGTCCACAGAAAGCGTATGGCACTCCTCCACCATGATAAACTGCAGAATTTTTCCGTAATCAATGAAGCGCATCGTATCGATTCCCTCGATTTGCTCCCACCGGCCCGGCTTGGACTGGTTATAAAAGTCCAGCATTTTTTTATTATACCCTAAAATCCCCACATGCTTGTAATATTCGAATGCAATACTCTTAAAAGGATAGGGAATGGGCGTCCGGGACATATATAAGGCTCGCAGCCTGTCGTCGAAAATCACTTTGATATTCGCCGCGTCCAATACCTCCGAAGGGCTTTTCATCGTCGTGATGATATTGGTGCCGAATTCTTCTTCCGTAAGGATTTCCTCCGGCACGGCCGCGTCAATGACCTCCGGGTCCAGCAGCGGCTCGTCGCCGTTTAGCTGTACGTAAAAGTCGGCGGCCACCTTCTCGGATACTTCCCAGAGGCGATTGGCTCCTGTGGGGTGCGTAGGGCTTGTCATTACTGCGGGAATGCCGTATTCCCTGCACATGTCTTCAATGCGCACGTCGTCGGTGGCCACGTAGACCTCATCCAGCTTCTTTGCCTTTTTTACCTGCTCGTATACCCAAGCCAGCATCGGCTTGCCGCAAATATCCACAAGAGGTTTGCCCGGCAGCCGGGTAGACGCGTATCTGGCGGGAATCACACCTGCAATTTTCATGTACTCTTTCTCCTTTGCTTCTTTGGCCGCCGTTTCTTTTGCGGCGATTCTTTTATGCCTCTTTTGCCGGAAGATCCAATACCTCTTCCAGGGATTTTCTTTCGAATTTTTCCAGCGCGCCGCCCCGGGTGCAATTATAGACCCGGACGCCATGCTTCCTGGAAAATTCTTCGATTACGCCGTAGGCATAGACGGAAATCTCGTAGTAATACTGCCCCATTTCCTCTACGGTAATATTGGGCATGCCCAGCCTCTTGCGGATCTTTTCGAATTCCTTTTTATGATCCTCTTCGCTCATATAGTTCTTAATGAAATGACCCTTTCCCGCGAAGGTGCTGGTGCAGTCCACGCCCAGCAGGCAAATCTCTGTAAAGCCCATATACATAGCCAGCTCCAGCATAAAGGACATGACCGTCGCCTTCGACGGAATATAATACGCCAGCATATTATTGCGGACCTTATACTTGGGCAGAGAAATATTCTGCACGTAGGCGATATTTTCCGGGAAATACTGCATCCGATTGTAGGACGCCTTATTGACAAACAAAGGATACGGGAAGTCCTTCTCAAACAGGGGATACAGATGATAAATCAGTTCCTTATCGATGGCGCACATATACGTCGGCCGCCAGCTCGTCTGATCGAAAATCTTGTGAATCATATTGCAGCCAAAGCAGGTTTCGCCCTTTAAAAGCTCCAGATCCTCCGGCTTTAAGCTGGGGCCATTACCGATCAAAAAGCACCGTTCGCCCTTATGCTTATCCTTATAAGAGAGGAGCTTTTTGTAATTCTCATCCTGCAAAAAGCCTCTGGCCCTTACAAACGCCCGCAGATTGTATTTGGCCTTCAGATAGAGGAATTTCAGCTTTAGCTCTCCTTTATTTATGAGCTTTAGGAACTTTCTCCACACCCAGAGGATCTTGCGCACCACGACGGCGCCCACATGGAGCAGCCCGTAAAGCACCCGGTGTCTTTGCAGAAAGTCCTTCATATAGAAAGGCTCCTTCTCTTCCGCAAAGAAAAGATCCAACACCCGCGAAGCAGCCGCTCCGTCGTCGAAGGTAATAAACTTTTCCACAAATTTTTCGTATGTCTCGTCTACGGTAAATTCCTTATCCAGCTTAAGGATCGCCTTGGCGAGCTCCTCCGTCGTCTTGACGATGGGGCCGGGCAGCTCGTCGATATCGAAGTAAAAGCCCCGGATGTTATTGGCGTAGTCATCCAGATCGTACATAAAGAAAATTTCCGGCCGGCGCAGATTCGCGTAATCGAAGCAGGAGCTGGAATAATCTGTTACCAGCATATCGCTGATGATATATAAGGTATTGATGTCCTCCACCTTCGTGACGTCGATCACCTTCCCCGTAAGGTCGTCCGGTATCAAATCATACTGCTTCACATGGTGGTGAGAACGGAATAAAAGGACGTACTCGTCCCCCAGGATTTCAAAAAGCCGATGCATATCCAGCTCTGTATTCAAAGTGAAGCCTACGCCCTCCACTCGCTGGGTATCCCGCCAGGTGGGACAGTACAGCACCGTCTTTTTCCCCTCCGGCACGCCCAATTCTTTCTTTACCCGGCAGACGTCCTCCTCGGTAAAGTGATGCAGATAATCGTTTCGCGGATAGCCGGTTTCCACCATGGCCTTTTCATTGCCGCTGTCCGCAAGGGCGAAGGCCGAGCCGATGGATTCGGTGTAAAATTTCGAGGGAGAGAGCATATACGTGATCTTGCTTCCCTTGCGCCGGTAGGTGCGGATCGTATCCTTCAAGGCCCGGCGGTAATCGCTGTCATACTGGATGTCGCAGCCCACGCGCTTTAAGGGAATGCCGTGCCAAGTCTCGATATAGATCTGGTTTTTCTTCGGCTTCATATAATCGGGCACCGTCATATTGTGCACCCAGTATTTCGCCGTCGTAAAGGCTTTTCTATACCGGCGGGAATTGCGCTTCACCAGCGTGGTATTGGGATTTTCCCGCAGAAAATCGTAGTCGTTAATCCGCTGCACCGCCCAGATATACTGGAAATCCTGAAAGCGTTCGTCCTTTAGCATCGCCTCGTAGATCGCCTTGGGGCTGCAGGTATAGGATTTTCCCCAGAAGGATTCGAAGACTACCGTCTTCTTGTCCGTCATATGGGTGATGCTGCTCATCACATAGCCGACTCTCTTGAAAGCGTAGCTGGTCCGCAGATAAATCGGCCGGAACCAGCTATGGTTCAGAGAATATGCTTTTAGCTTTCTCTTTATTTTCCTGAAAATTCTCACCGTTTTCCTTCTCCTTCTGTATACGAATTGCTGCTGCAACGATCTGTAAAAAGGCCCTGTACCGTGCCGGATGGTTTTTAAATATCCTGCGTTTTATTCGTTTATCTTATCAATATTTGTTAGATTTACTCCGGCAACATTTAAAAGCGCTTTTAGGGACATATATTCGTCCTTTAATTTCGCGTACGTTTTTTCCGCGTTTTCTTCTTTTGCCAGGATCATATACTCCTGGATCTTCTTAAAATCTTCTATGGCGGCTTTTGCAATCTCCAATCCGTTTGGCATGGATAACACCTGCTTTCTGTAGAAAAACGCTCCGACAAAGTACAAAGCCCTTATACCATTATCATAAAAATCCTAAACCGATTTATTATAGCATACGCCCAGGGCTTTTTCCAGCGTCGTACGCGGGAAAACCTCTAGCTCGCCGCCCCGGGTGGCGTTATAAATACGCACGCCCTTTTTGTCGGCAAAGGCCTTCACCGCCGCAAAGCCCTCCATCTGCCGCCGATAATTATGCGCGCCCATCTCCTCCGGCGTCATCTGCCGCCTCTTTAAGTCCCGGCGCATCCTTCTTTGCTCCGCCTCCCGCGTCCACGCATCCGCGTAGTCCTCTGTGAAATGATGGTTCTTCGCCGTATAGGTACTGGTGCAGTCCACGCCCAGCAGATAAATTTCCTCAAACCCCATATAAACGGCCAATTCGATCATAAATAGCATCACGCTGGCCTTCAGCCAGCAGTAGGAAAGCATTTTCCCCCGGAGCTTGTACACGTTGTAATCATAAATATCGTGGACGCTGATCATTTTGCTTTTATCTCCGGCCATCCGCACGTACGTGGATTTCGGTGTAAAAATCGGCGCATCCACATGGTCGGTCATCTCCCGGCTCTGGTATTTGGCATATACCCGATCCGTCATACAATAGTATTGCGGCCTCCACCGTGTTTTATCATAAAACTTATACAACATATTACAGCCGATGGAAATTTCTCCCTCGATCCGATCCAGATCCTCGGCCGTAAGGCTCGGCCCCGCGCCGACGAGGAAACAGCGCCGGCCCTTGTGGACATTTCTGTAGCGGTAGAGCTTTTTCGCATTTGCGTTCAAAAACAGCCCCCGCTCCCAGAAAAAGCCAAGCAGTGAGTACACCAACATCTTCCCTCCGTTGTATACCGGCTTGAGCAGCTTTTTTATCCCGTCCTTCATCCCGTTCTCTTTCCTTTTTTTACTATATTAATGCATCCAGTTTAACAATTTGTAACATTCTTGTCAACTAAGCTATGGGCCGGACAGTAAGAAATTCATGAAAAATCTGTGTTTCTATAGCCGATACCATTTTATTTTGTTCCAGGCCGCTTCTCAAATGGGAAATTTATGGCCGCGCCGCAAATTCTGACCGCCCGTAAATCAAACCCGAAATAAAAGTTCGAGCCATTCTTTTCTACTCGAAGATAAAACTTTCATCGCCTCCTAGCCAAAACGAACTTTGTCTTCGACTCTCGATATAGTATTTAATACTATATAACATTATATCCAAAACCCCTTTTCCTTGACACAAACACCATCAAGTGGTAGGATAAATAAGAATTTTGAGGATGTAACAATACCCTATAGAAAAGAGAATGACAAACATGATGCAGGAATTAAAAATTGGAAACAAAACCGCAAAGCTTCCCATCGTCCAGGGCGGCATGGGCGTAGGCGTCAGCCGCTGCCGGCTGGCGGGAGCCGTCGCCGCGGAAGGTGGAATCGGAGTCATTTCAACGGCACAGATCGGCTACGATGAAGAAGGATTCGAAACCGACCACAAGACATGCAATCGAAACGCCATTGAAAAACATATAAAGTCCGCCAAAAAACAGGCAAACGGCGGCCTTGTCGGCGTCAATATCATGGTTGCGCTAAAGGACTACGAGGAGCATGTCAAAACCTCTGTAAAAGCCGGAGCCGACGTGATCATTTCCGGGGCGGGACTTCCGGTTTCACTGCCGGCTCTCGTAGAGGGCGCCGATACCAAAATCGCTCCGATCGTATCCACCGAAAAGGCGGCGCGGGTGATTCTGAAAATGTGGGAGCGCAAATATCGGCGAACCGCCGATTTTCTCGTAATTGAAGGACCGGACGCCGGCGGCCATCTTGGGTTTTCCACGGATGAACTGGCGCGCCGGCAGGAATTGCCCTATGACCTGGAGATAAAAAAGATCATTCAGGTCGTTCACGAATATGCTGGGAAATTCGAACAGAAGATCCCCGTCATCCTTGCAGGAGGTGTTTTTTCCAGAGAGGACGCCCTCCATGCCCTGGAGCTTGGAGCCGACGGCATCCAGGCGGCCACCCGATTTGTCGCAACGAAAGAATGCGACGCGGCGCCTGCGTATAAGGAAGCTTATATCCATGCGAAGGAATCCGACGTAACCATTATCGAAAGCCCCGTCGGCATGCCGGGGCGAGCGTTAAAAAATGAATTCCTGGAGCAGGTAAAGCAAAAACGCGTAACGATCGGGAAATGCTACGGCTGCCTGGAAAAATGTAATCCGGCCAAAATCCCGTACTGCATCACGGACGCATTAATCCGAGCCGTAAAAGGAGACGTAAAAAACGGGCTGATCTTTTGCGGCGCCAATGTGGGAAAGATTACACAAATGTCCACCGTACATGACGTAATGAAAGAATTGACCGTATAAATATTCCTTCCATGCGAATGAATGCCTATGCTTTTCCAACGAAAAAATCGCCGTACCCCCTTTCATCTGCCCGGGCTGCGGCGATTTTTAAAATTTTCCGAAAGAACTCCCGCCCTTCCTTTTTTAAAACTTTCTGTTTTGGGCAAGATATGCTATACTACCATCAAAGAACTGCGTATGGAAGATTCTCCCAACATCCCACTTTCCAGAAAGGAACTTTACTCATGAAAAAGATTATTACTTACGGCACCTTCGACCTGCTGCATTACGGGCACATCAACCTTCTGAAAAGAGCCAAAGCCCTGGGCGACTATTTGATTGTAGGCGTTACCTCCGACCTGTATGACAAGGAACGGGGAAAACTCAACGTGCAGCAGTCCCTTTCCCAGCGTATTGACAACGTGCGCGAAACCGGTCTGGCAGACGAAATCATCGTAGAAGAATTCGAAGGCCAGAAGATCCTGGATATCCAAAAATACAACATCGACCTTTTCGCCATCGGCTCCGACTGGAAGGGAAAATTCGATTATCTAATGGAATATTGCCCCGTCACATATCTGGAGCGAACCAGAGGCATTTCCAGCACTCAGCTTCGGATGCAGGAACACGAGATCATCAGCATCGGCCTGATTGGCAACGGCCGGATCGCCCGGCGCTTCATCAAGGAGTCCAAGTATATCAGCGGCGTCAATGTGGAAGGCATTTACAATCCCCGGGCTGCCTCCGCGGAAAAATTTGCCCGGGAGCAGGAGCTGGCCTTTTACACCGACGATCTTACGGAGCTGTATGATAAGGTGGCGGCCGTCTATATCGCCGCTCCCCACCAGTACCATTACGACTATATTATGCAATCCCTGGAAGCGGGAAAGCATGTACTCTGCGAAAAGCCCCTAGCCCTGACTGCCCAGGAAGCGAAAAACGCCTACGAAAAGGCCGCCGAAAAGGGCCTCGTCCTCTTAGAATGCATCAAGACCGCCTACTGCCCGGCCTTCGAGCATCTTCTGATCCTGGCAAAAAGCGGGCGCATCGGCAATATTAAGGACGTAGAAGCCTCCTTTACAAAGCTGACCTACGGCAATCTCCGGGAGCTGCAGGCCGATCAGGCCGGCGGCAGTATGAACGAGCTTTCCTCCTACGTGCTTCTCCCCATCGTCAAGCTTCTGGGAACGGACCCCGTCGACCTGCGTTTCTACTCCCAGATGCAAAACGGCGTAGATATGTTCACCAAGGGGCTCTTCCAATTCGCCCGGGCCACCGCCTCCTTCAAGGTGGGGCTTGGCGTCAAGACCGAAGGAGAAATGGTAATTTCCGGCACCCAGGGCTATATCTACGTACCCGCACCTTGGTGGAAAACGCAATATTTTGAAATGCGCTTTGAAAATACCAACGAGACGAATAAATACTTTTATAAATTCGAGGGGGACGGCCTTCGGTACGAAATCCTGGAATTTGTCAAAATGGTCAATGGGGGGAACCTCACCAGCACTCGCCTAAAGCCGGAGGAATCCATCGCCATCGCCCAAATGATTGAGACCTACCACGAAAAGGGGCCGATTGTCATTGAATAAGACGAACTTCGCCCTTGTATCCCGGGCATACCACTATTGCCATTCGGCAAAAAATAGGATATAATAAGCCGGATTTAGGATGAAGGAGACGAAAGATGTTTCAAAAATTTCTCAAGGATATAAAAAAGTACTCCAGGTACGCGGCTTACTCCGCCAAGGCCAAGCTGAAATCCGAGGTGGCGAATTCCTACCTGAACTGGCTGTGGTGGATCCTGGAGCCGTTGGCTTTTATGCTGATCTATACGCTGATCTTCGGCGTGGTATTTAATGCCCGGGAGCCCTACTTTCCCGTGTTCATCTTCATCGGCCTGACTATGTGGAATTTTTTCAATAAGACGATGCTCCAAAGCGTGCGCATTGTCAAAAATAATAAAGCCATCGTATCCAAGGTCTATCTGCCCAAGTACATCTTAAGCCTGGTGCAGATCGGCGTAAACGGCTTCAAAATGTGCGTAAGCATGGTCATTGTTTTGGGCATGCTGGTGTTTTACAAGGTGCCGGTGAACGGGAACGCCCTTTATGCCGTTCCCATCCTTATCACCTTCGTACTGATCACCTTTGGGGCCTCCTGCTTTCTTTTACACTACGGCGTTTTCATCGAGGACCTGACGAACGTGACAAATATCGTTCTGCGCCTGATTTTCTATCTGACGGGTATCTTTTACGACGTGATGAAACGAATTCCCGCCCCTTACAACGCCGTCGTGGGAAAATGCAATCCCATCGCCTTTTTGCTTAGCTCCATGCGCCAGTGCGTCCTCTATGGAAAGACCCCCGGCCGGAAGCTTCTCCTGGCGTGGTTCGTATTTTCCCTGCTTCTGTGTATGCTGGGCGTCCGGAAAATCTACAAAAACGAAAACAGCTATGTGAAGGTGATCTAATGGAAGAAAGAAAAGCCATCGAGGTGACCGATCTGGTCATCAGCTATAAAAATTTCAAAAAAACCTCTATTAAAAAGAGCCTGCTGCAATTCAAGCGGCAAAAGGCGGAAAATTTCGTCGCTGTCAAGGGCATTTCCTTCTATGTACGGGAAGGGGAAATCCTGGGGATCATCGGCAAGAACGGCAGCGGGAAATCCACTACGCTCAACGCCCTGGCCGGCATTTTTTCCCCGGATTCCGGCGTGATCGACTTAAAAGGACACAGCGTTTCCCTGCTGTCCATCGGCGTGGGCTTCCAAAAGGAAATGACCGGACGGGAAAATATCGTACTCTCCGGAATGCTTCTGGGCTTTTCCGAGGCGGAAGTCAAGGCCCACGAAGAAGAGATCATCCGTTTCGCCGAGCTGGGAGATTTCATCGATATGCCTGTGCGCACCTATTCCAGCGGCATGTATTCCAAGCTGGCCTTTTCCATCACGGCCATCCTGGAAACGGATATTATGCTGATCGACGAGGTGTTAAGCGTGGGCGATCAACGCTTCAAGAAAAAAAGCTACAAGAAAATGAAAAGCCTGATCTCCAACAAAGACCGGACGGTCGTCATCGTTTCCCACAACTTAAACACCCTGACGGAGCTTTGCGACACCGTCATGTGGATGCACGACGGCGAAATCAAAAAGATTGGCCCGCCAAAAGAAGTGCTAGACGAATACGTCGCTTATATGGATAAATAGAAAAGTTTGTATAGGCGTCTCTGCATACTTTGGTCTATAAAATGCCCGCCATGGGAATCATCCCCCTTTGGCGGGCCGCTTTTTATTCTATAGGAACTTCCTTCAGTTTTCCCATAGACGAATTTTGAGAACCTTCTTTATCCCTCCCGGATACATGCTAAAAAGCGCTGGCCATATTTTCCCGCCTTGTAAGCGCCCACGCCGGAAACGTCCAAAAGCTCCTGGGCATCCCCTGGCCGCCTTTGGCACATGTCCCGCAGCGTCTTATCGGAAAATACAATATACGGCGGCACGTGCTCTTCCCGGGCGATCTGCATACGCAAAGCCTTCAGACGGCCAAAGAGCGCCTCATCCTCTTCGGTAAGGGCGGCGGCCTGCGCGCTCTTTTTCTTCCGTGCGCCGCCTGCGGAGGTTTCCCGTTCCTTGGGAAATTTTATCTGGAGCCGTTCCTCGCCCGCCAACAGCTTTTCGGCGTTTTTTCCCAGCTTTACCAGCGTATATGCGTCGTTCGTCACCTGCAGATATTCCTGCAGGAGCAGATACTGCAAAATCTGCCGCAACCGGTAGACGGGCACGGCGGCCAGCGCGCCATAGCAGGGATTTTCCTTCATTTTGTACTGGCGTATCTTCGCCGTGTCCGCTCCGCGCACCGTATCGACGATCACCGTCATACCATACCGCTGCCCGCAGGATCGCACGCACTCTGTCAGCGTCTTCCCTTCCTCCGTGACGTCCGCCGTCTCAAACTGGGTCTGACAATTGGAGCAGTTGCCGCAGTAATTTCCTCCATATTCCCCGAAATACCGTAGAATGTAATCCCGCAGACAATCGTTGGTAAAGCAATAAAAGGTCATCTTTTGCAGACGGTCGAAGCTTCTTTCCTGTACGACCGCCCGATCCTCCTTAGGCAGCTCGGCATGTTCCATCTGCTTTTCGATCAGGAATTCGTTAATTCTCTTATCCTGGCCGGAATAGTACAAAACGCAATGGGCCGGCTCTCCGTCCCGGCCGGCCCGGCCCGCCTCCTGGTAATAGCTTTCGATATCCTTTGGCATATTATAGTGAATCACATAGCGGACGTTGGACTTATCAATCCCCATGCCAAAGGCGTTCGTCGCCACCATGACCGGCGCCCGGTCGTAGATGAAATCTTCCTGGCTGCGCCTCCGCTCTTCCTCGGAAAGGCCTGCGTGGTACTTGACCGCCGGATAGCCCGCCGCCTGCAAAAAGCACTGCACCTCCTCCACCGCCTTGCGGGTACTGCAGTAAATGATGCCGCTCTTATCAGGATTTCTCTGCAAATCGACCAAAAGCTCTCTGGATTTATCCTTGGGCTTTTTCACCTCAAAGTACAAATTCTTCCGGTCGTAGCCGGTAACCAGCACCGTAGGCTCCACAAGCCCTAAAATGCAAAGGATATCCTCCCGCACCTCTCGGGTGGCCGTCGCCGTATAGGCGGCGATCACCGGCCGCACGGGCAGCCCCTGAATAAAATCGGCGATTTTCAGATAGCTGGGACGGAAATCCTGCCCCCACTGGGATATACAGTGGGCCTCGTCCACCGCCACCAGAGAAATCTTCACCTGACGGGCCAGCTCTCCAAAGGCCTCGGTTTCCAAACGTTCCGGCGCCGCATAGATGATCTTATACCGCCCTTCTCTTGCATATGCCATCGCCCGCCGGCACTGGCCCTCCGTTAAGGAGCTGTTGATAAAAGCGGCGTGCACGCCCAAAGCATTTAAGGCGCTCACCTGATCCTTCATCAGGGAGATCAGCGGAGAAACGACGATCGTAATCCCTTCCAAAAGAAGCGCCGGCACCTGGAAGCAGAGGGATTTCCCCGCTCCCGTGGGCATAATTCCCAGCACGTCTTTGCCCTGTAAGGTATCGTCTACCAGCATTTCCTGCCCTTCCCGGAAGGAATCGTAGCCGAATACATTTTTCAATACTTCCTGTTTCTCCATGTCTATCCTTTTCGTATGTGATTTTCTACATTTTCCCCCGCAAAGAAAATTATCTTTGCTTACGGCTTGCACCGTCCGCAGGGGGCGTAGCCCTGCTGCAGCAAAGTTTCCCGGCTTCCGGTATATTCCTCTCGGTTGCCCGCCTTTATATCCTGGGCGCTGGCGCAGGAGGATTTGTGAAATTTCCGGCTGTTCGTATTGAGAACATATGCCTCTATCTCCGCCGTTTCCTTCGTATCTATCGCGGCGGCCGCGCTTTCCCCTGTCCGGTAATCGATGGAGATCCCTGGCTGCACGTTATACACGAAGACGTTGTAGCAAACGCCCTCGCCGTCGTCCTCCACCGACCAAGCTTCCATCTGCACGCCTGCGGCCACCAGATTTTCCCCGTCAAAAAGCGGCTGCACCCGGTACAGCACGTGATGATCCGTCTCCTTGATATAGTCCGCCACGAGATTTTCAAAAGGAAGCATTCCTTCCACATTCATATACCGGGTGCCGGTGATCAGATTCCGCTCGTTGGCGTTTTCCGCCGTCAGCTGGTAGCCGATCAGATGGCAGCGATTATACAAAGAGCCACCCTCCACAAAGTCATACGTGACGGAATGCCAGCCGGTGGGCTTCACCTGGCTGATGCTCTCCCGCTTTTTCGTAGGCATCAGATCCTGCCCGATGCACGCCTCGGCCTGTCCGCATCGGCCCAGCGCATCCAGCGGACTGTATTCCTCATAGGAAACCGGCTGCATTTCCTCTCTGGAAAACTCCGGTTCATTCCCGTTAAGCGTCACATAAGGCTGCCCGTCGTACGCGGGAATATCTTCGATGCCGGCCGTTTCGTCTTTGGAAACGGCTTCCCCGCCGCCGCTCTGCCCGGTATCACCCTCCTGCGCTTCATATATGGCGTGCTCTCCCATACATCCCGCCAGACATAGGCAAAGCAGCAGACTAAGGAGCAGGCCCCTGCCCTTTCGATTTCTTTTTTTCATTATCGTTCGCCTCTCTTTCTTCTCCGGCATCTTTCTCAAATGTTAGAAAAATTGCCGCCGTCCGATTGTTTATCAGAGAATAGCCGCCGTCTTTGCAACCCATACGCGGCAGCCAGAAATACCAGCATCACCACCCACGTCACAGGCTCTGTAATGCTCGTGCCCAAAAAGCCTAGCCGCGGGATCAGCACCGCCGCGGACAAAAGCTTCATCCCAAGCTCCAGGCAGCTCGATACCACCGGCACGATCTTTTTTCCCATAGCCTGCATGGCAGTCCGTAGGATCAACAGAACGCCCAACGCCGGGAAAAAGGAAATATGCCATCGCAAGCTCAGCACGGCGTTTTTCACAACTTCCACGTCGCCGGTACCCGTCGTAAACCGGATGAGGGCGCCGCCGCCCAGATATACCAGCGCGCAGGAAAGCAGCGACCAGATCAGCGCCATTCCCACGACTTCCTTAAGTGCCGCGCGAATACGTTCCATCTTTTTCGCCCCCCAGTTCTGGCCGATAAACGTGGACGAGGCCGTCGAGATCGTCGCCAGCGGCTGCATCAGGATCAAAATCAGACGGCGTGCGGCGGTGTGCGCCGAAATAATCTGCTCGCCCAGGGTATTATTCGCCCGCTGGAAAATCACGGAACCCAGATCCACCACGCAGTACATCAGCCCCATGGCGATCCCCTGAGCGCACAGCTCGGCCAACAGTTTGCCGGAAATGTGAAAATCCTCACGCCCCGGCAAAAGAAAACGATAATTCTTATAGATATAAACGCCGCTAAGCGCCGCCGAAACAGCCTGCGCGATCACCGTAGCCAGCGCCGCCCCCGCGATGTCCATCCGCAAAACGACGATAAAAAATACATCCAGCCCTATATTCAGCACAGCGGCGACAATCAGGAAATACAGCGACGTGCGGCTGTTGCCCACCGCCCGCAAAATGCCTGCGAACATATTATAGGCGATCGTCGCAACCATCCCGGCGCAGACAACCGCTATGTAGCCATACGCCTGAGAGAAAATAGCGTCGGGCGTATGCATAAAGCGCATCAGCGGCTTTAAAAATACAAGAGACAGCGCAGTCAAAAGAACCGCCACTGCCGCGTCTAAGAGGAACATGCCGGCGATGGATTCCCGCAGCCCCTTCTCCTCGTGCGCGCCAAATCGCTGCGTGACGACAATGGCGTAGCCGCCGTTGAGCCCCACCGCCAGATTGATCAGCAGCGCATAGAGCGACGAAGTCGCGCCGATCGCCGCGATCGCTCCGTCACCCAGATTATAGCCGGCTACCATCGTATCCACCATGCTGTAAATCTGCTGGAAAATATTTCCGATAAACAGCGGGATGGCAAAGGCCAGGATCAGGCGCGCAGGTTTCCCTTCCGTCATATCCATGACCTTCCCCGCCGTTTTTTTGACTGAGTCATTCATGATCTTTGCATTTCCTTTCTACGTCCGCACCATCCCCTGGCGCGTATATTTCTTTTGTAATCTTCTCATGGGAATTCCCTGGAAATTCCGTCTTTTCCAGAAGCTCCCAATTAGAAAGCTCCAGATCTAAAAAGAAATCTCCCGGATATTTCCGGTTCCACCGGTACACAATCAGCCTTTCGATCTTCTCCGCAAAGGGCGCGAGTTCCCGATTTTCCACAAAGCAGTACTCCCCCGCGCCGGCCAGCCCCAGAAAGTCCTCCGTCGCCTGGAAATTTCCCTCCTCCCCGGCAAACAGCTTCGCGGAATAGAAATCCATCCACAGCTGCGCCTCCTGGCACGTCTGCAAAATATCCCGGACCACCGCCCGATCCCGGCTCTGCCGCCGGCGATTAAACAGCATACCGTTTTCATCGTCTACACACACAAATACAATCATACGCTCTAATACTCCTTCGTCACATCCAAAAGGCCGTACTGCGCTTTAAACGCCTGCAGATCCTTTTCGTTTTTTATCAACATAACCTCCTGGAATTTTCCCGTACGGATATCTTTAAAGCCGGCCACCTGCTCCCCGGTACAAATGCTGCACCGAAGCACCGGACGCTGGCTCTCTTTATCGTAAGTCAAGACTTCAACCTTTTTCTTTCGTCCGAACATTTCATCCTCCATCATGCGCGCCTTTTCGCAGGCGCGAAAAAATTCTACCTGTGCAGTTTACATCTATTACGAATGCACAGGAGTTTTTGGGTTCCTATTCCTCTTAAGCAGACATTCAAGGGCGTTTTTCGTGGAGACGAAATCCACGGCTTACGAAGACTTAGACACAAAGGCTCTTCCTGAGTGTCTTAGTCATAGTTAGTCGTTAGTTCGGCGGAACATTGCCCAGTCTGTGTGAGAAATAGGAACGCCAAAACTCACAGTTGGAAAATTGTTCTGTCATTATACCATTTCTTTTTTCAAGAAACAATCCTGCAGCCGTTCCCAAATCTACAAAGCGTTTTTTTCGGGATTTTCCATAAAAGCTTCCTGCATTTCCCGGATTCGCTTATACTCTTTGAAGTTTTTGGCAATACTTGGATGAACGGCCCTGCGTTTTTGCCATAAAATAGAATTGGAGAGAATTATCATGAAACTTTTGAAAGACTACAAAAAACGTCTGGTTTTTTCCCTGGCGCTGGCCATGCTCCTTACCGCCCTTTTTTGCGGCGGCGAAAAGGACTACACAAAAAACGTATTCGGTTTCTGGGGCATGCTCTATCCCCAGTATTGCTTTTCCCAGACAGAACCCGCGGATGGAGAAAATCCCCCGGAAATAAAACTGGGCTTTCGGTGGTTGCACGGCTTTTAAAAAAATGCTAGAATAGGGGAAAACGTCTGCCGCCCTTATGCGGCCGTTGCTCGAAGCAGTACCGGGCAAGCCGCAGGCCGGCAGGCAATATCTGGAGAGCAAAATTCATGAATGCAGAAAAGGAAGCGCCTATCGGCGTGTTCGACTCGGGAGTCGGCGGGCTGACGGTCGCGCGGGAAATCATGCGCAACCTGCCCTCGGAGAAGATCGTCTATTTCGGCGATACCGCCCGCGTCCCCTACGGCAGCAAATCCCAAAATACGATCATCCGCTATTCCCGGCAGATCATCCGATTTTTACAAACCGAAAATGTAAAGGCGATTGTCGCCGCCTGCAATACGGCCAGCGCTTTCGCCCTAGAAGAGGTGCAAAAGGAATTCGACATCCCGATCCTGGGCGTTATTACGCCCGGTGTGAAAACCGCCGCCAAAGCCACGAAAAACAGCAAAGTCGGCGTCATCGGCACAGAAGGGACGATCGGCACCGGCATTCACCGCCAGTACCTGCAGGCGATCGACCCGGATATCCAGGTCTTTGGAAAGCCCTGCCCCTTATTTGTCCCGCTGGTAGAAGAAGGCTGGCTGAAAGATCCGATCACCATCGAAATCGCCCGCCGATACTTACAGGAGCTCTGCCAGGAGGGAATCGACACCTTGATCCTCGGCTGCACCCATTACCCCCTGCTGCGCTCCACCTTAAGCGAATTGCTAGGAGAGAGCGTCACCTTAGTCAATCCCGCCTACGAAACGGCGCTGGAATTAAAACGGCTGCTGGAAAAGCTAGATCTTATCAATCCTGGCCAGAAGGAGGAAGAATTTCCTTATCGCTTCTATGTCAGCGACCTGGCAGAGAAGTTCAAGGCCTTTGCCAATTCCATTCTTCCCTATGATGTGGAAATGACAAAATGCGTAGATATTGAAGAATATTAAAAGCCGCCAGGGATGCGGCATAGGAGGTAACTATGACAAAAGATGTACTGATACGCGTCCGCGGCCTGCAGACTCTCAGCGAAGAAGGGGAGGAAGCCCCCATCGAAGTCCTGACCGTGGGAGAATACTATTTCCGGAACGGCAACCACTACCTGAAATACGAAGAACGGATGGAGGGCTTTTCCGAAGCGACCAAGGACCTGATCAAGATCGGCAAAAACGGCATGGAAGTAAATAAAAAAGGGCCTGCGACCGTACATATGGTATTCGAGGAGCAAAAGAAAAACGTCACCTACTACCATACTCCGTACTGCAACATCCAGATGGGTATCTCCGCGGCCAAATTAAACGTAGAAGAAAAAGAAGACGACTTAAAGGTCAAGGTAGACTATGTATTGGAAATGAATGAAGAATACCTAGCCGACTGCTACATCACCATCGACGTACAGCCCAGAAACGGCGCAAATACAACGATCTTTTAGAAAAACGGCCAAAAGCAAATTTCAAATGCCGACATTCGGCCCGGAGCCCCGCAGTACATGCGAAGCCCCGGGCCAAACCATTTCTAAAAATCCACTCCCAGCCGCCCGCCGTTTTTCCAGGTCTTATACAACGCTCCAAAAATTGGGAGACGTCTACCGATTTTCCCCTTATCTATTTCACCATTATTCCACGCTCTTTAGCGATTCCACCATATCGATCTTTTTTAAGCGGAAATACATCAGAAGGTTTACGCACAGGGAAAAACCGCAAGTGAACAGAGCGCTGTAGAGGAAGCTGGGGCCGTTGATCTGCCGGCCGAACATGGCCGCGTCCACCTCTACGGTGGTGATCACGTACCGATGGAGCAGCGTCCCCATAACGACGCCGGCCATGATGCCAAAAACCGTCAAGAGCAGATTTTCCCGGAAAACATACTGGGAAACCTCCTGATCGTAAAAGCCCAACACCTTTAAGGTAGCCAGCTCCCGTTTACGCTCGGTAATATTAATATTATTCAGATTATAAAGAACCACAAAGGCCAGCATGCCCGCCGAAACAATCAGCACCACGATGACCGCCTCTAGGCTTGTCAGCATCCGCTCCAGCTGTTCGGCAATGCTGCTGGTATAGCTGATACTAAGCGCCGCCGGATACTCCAAGAGCCTTTTCCCCAGCTCCTCCTGGGTCAGCGGCGCGTCCTGGGTCAGCGTAATCAGCGCGTCCCCGTAGACCGGCTCCTGGTCAAAGGTTTCCCGATAAAGGGCGCCGGTCATATACAGATAATGGCTCATATAATTCTCCATGATGTAGGCCACGGGTATGGAAACGGTCGTTCCGTCGTCTTCGGTCAGTGTGATCGGATCCCCTGCCTGCAGGCCCAAAAGCTTCGCCGTCTTTTCGGAAAGGGCCGCGCCCGTATCCGTCAGGACGTACGGCTCGTCGCTTCCCCTCTCCCGGATGGTCACGTCCTGGGCCAGCGTCGGACCGTCCTTTGCCACGTACAGATTGACCTGTACGTTGACCTTCTCTTTTTTTGCGCGCATGGTATGGAACAGCAGCGGCGTATAGCTTTGAATATTCTCTCCCTTCTCCTTTTCCAGGTACGCAAAGAGCTGCTGCCGCTCCTTTTCGGCGGCGTCCTCATCGCCCACCAGCAGGCCGTCGTAGAGCTGCAGCTCCCCGTACTGGAGCCGGGCGATATCCATAATAGAATCCTGCAGGCCGTAACCAATGAGGAGCAGCGCCATACAGCCGCCCACACCGAAGATCGTCATAAAAAACCGCTTCTTATAACGGAAAAGATTCCGCAGCGTAGATTTCCAGGTAAAGCTTAAATGCTTCCAGAAGAACGAAAGCCGCTCCACAAGCACACGCTTGCCCTCCCTGGGAGCGGGCGGGCGCATCAGAGCCGCCGGCGCCTCCATAAGCTCCCGGTAACAGGAGGACAAGGTAGCGCCTACCGTGCATACCACTGCCACCACGGAAGCGAGCAGCGCGTATTTCCATTCGTACCGCACGGTCATATGGGTGGCCATATTGTGATACATAATGCCGTACGCCTTGATAATAATGTAAGGCAGCACCTTTTCCCCGATGAGCACGCCCAGCACGCTGCCGCCCACCGTGGCCAGGAAAGCATAATTCAGATACTTCGAAGCGATGGCGTATTTGCCGTAGCCCAACGCTTTCATCGTACCGATCAGGGTGCGCTGCTCCTCCACCATCCGGGTCATCGTCGTCAGGCTGATCAGCGCCGCCACCAGAAAGAATAGCACAGGAAACACCCGGCCAATATTCCGGATCCGATCGGCGTTGCCGCCATAATCCGAGTACTCTGGCAAGTCGTGCCGGTCGGAAATCAGCCACTGGGGTTTTTCGATCTCTTCGAGCTTTTCCCGCGCCTTGGCAATGGCCTCCTCGCCGTCGGCGATCTCCTCGTCGGCTTCCTTCTTCGCTTTTTTATATTCCTCTTTGCCGTCGGCCAGTTCCTTTTCTCCCTGGTCGATCTCTTCTTCAGCCTGGCGGAGCTTTTCCTCGTTTTGGACAATCTCCTGTTCGCCCGCCGCCAGCTTGCTTTCATTGGCGGCGATCTGGGCCCGGCCGGCGGCAAGCTGTTCCTCACTGGCCTTGATTTCTTCTTTCCCAGCGGCGGTCTGGGCCGCATTGGCGTTATATTCTTCCCAGCCGAGGGCTAGCTTGGCGGCGCCGGCCTCCCATTCTTCCCTGGCGGCGGCAAGAGGCGCCTCCTGCTCCTGCAGCTGAGCCCTGGCCGCATCCAGAGCGGCCTTTCCCTCCGCCAATCGGGCATCCGCCTCGGCAAGGGCGGTCTCGCCCGCCGCTATTTCCGCCTCGGCCCGGGTGAGCTGCGCCTGCATCTGTTCTAGCTGCTCTGAGGGGACGGCGCCGGATGCAACGGCCTGCTCGTACTGCACGCGGGCGGCTTCCAAGGAAGCCCTCGCCTCGGCAAGCTGTTCTGCCCGGGCATTTCGCTGGGCCAGGCCGCTTTGGTATGCCTGCTCTTCCTTCGCAAGCTGAGCCTTTCCCGCGTCTATTTTGGCAAGCCCCGCGTCCAACTGCGCCTTCGCCTCGTCCGCTTCCTTTTGGCTGGCGTCCAAGGTTTCCTTCGCCTTGGCCAATTCGGCCTCGCCCTTTTCTAGCTGCGCCTTTGCATCGGCCAGCGCTGCTTCGCCATTCTGCACCTGTTTTCTGGCGGCGGCCAGCTGCGCCCTCCCGCTGGCCAGCTCCGCCTTTCCATCTTCTAGCTGCGCCTTCCCGTCGGCTAGCTCTTCTTTTCCGTCTTCCAGCTCTTTTTGGGCATCCCGAAGCTCCTTGCGGGCTTTGGCAAGCTCCTTCTTTGCTTCTTTTTTGCCGTCGGCCAGCTCTTCTTCGGCGTCCCGAATCTCTTCGTCGGCCTTTCGCCATACCTCGTCATAGCGCACCTGGCACTGAGCCTCCTCCAGGCCTTCCACCTCCCCGGCGATTTTTTCCACCAGGTTGTCATAAAGATCTGTATAACTGGTCAGCGCCGGCGCGCCCTTTACTTCCAGATATGCCTGGGTGTAATAATCAGAAAGAAAATTCTCCCGGAGCACATAGGCGAAGCCGTCCACCTCGCCGGTACCCAGCGTCGTATTGCCCCGATTAAAGGATATGTACAGCGGACTGTGCCCCAATCCTACGATCTGATAATCGCTCACCTGCAAAAGCTTTTCCCCGTCGCTATCTTCGTCCTCCTCTCCGTCCATCCGAAAGGCGAGCGTATCGCCCACCTGCAGGCCGTTCTCGGCGGCAAAGGCTTCGTCCAGAAAGCATTCGCCTTTCTCCGTGGGCAGCCGGCCTTCGGATAACGCCACCTGATTCAGCGTCTCTCCCAGGGATTCCAAATGAATCACCCGCTCCCGATCCTCCACGGTACTTAGCACATCCAGGCCATAGCCGCCCTCCACAACGGATACGCCGGGAAGCCCCGAAAGCGCCGCCAGATTTTCCTCGTTTAATCCCAGCGTGCTAATCACCCGCAGATCCATCAGCTTCTGGGCGTCGAAAAAAGCGTCCCCGGTGTAACGCATATCCGGCGACGAGGACTGAATCCCGGAGAAAAAGGCCACGCCCATCGCCACAATGAAAAAGATCGAAAGGAACCGGGCGCGGCTTTTTTTGATCTCCATGAAAAAATCCTTACGCAACGCGTTTTTCTTCATCTGTCTCTCCTACCATTCGATTTCCTCCACAGGCGTGGGCCGCTCGTTTAACGTCATCGACGATACTTTACCGTTTTTGATCCTGACCACCCGGTCGGCCATCGGCGTCAGCGCCAGATTATGGGTAATCACGATCACCGTCATGCCCTTTTGACGGCACATATCCTGCAAAAGCTTTAAGATCGCCTTTCCCGTCTGATAGTCCAGCGCGCCAGTGGGCTCGTCGCAGAGCAAAAGCTTGGGGTTCTTCGCCAGCGCCCGGGCGATGGACACCCGCTGCTGTTCCCCGCCGGAGAGCTGGGCCGGAAAATTCTTCATCCGGTCGGCCAGTCCCACCTCTGTAAGCACCGTGGCCGCATCCAAAGGATCCTTGCAGATCTGCAGGGCCAGCTCTACGTTTTCCAGGGCCGTCAGATTCGGGACGAGATTGTAGAATTGGAAGACAAAGCCGATATCCTCCCGGCGGTAGCCGGTTAATTGCCGAGCGTTGTATTTGGCAATGTCTTCGCCGTCCACCAGGACGCTCCCGCTGGTGGCGGTATCCATGCCGCCCAGGATATTCAGCACCGTCGTCTTCCCCGCGCCGCTGGGCCCGACGACTACAACGAATTCTCCCCGGGCGACGCAAAAGCTGATCTCGTCCACCGCCTTGATCTGTACTTCTCCCTTGCCGTATATTTTCGATACCCCATCCAGCTTTACAAAATCCGCATCCATTCTTTACTCCTTATCCCTTTCGTTCTTTTTCCGCTGCCTCAGCGCATGATAGAAGCAGATGGCGAACATGGCCGCCATCACCGCCAGAAATACCGCCATTGCCGTCGCGTAAGCCAGCGCACCGCCTAAGATCCCCTGCCGCCGGACCAGAACGTCCGCGGCCAGCTTACTGTATATGTAAGTAATCCCATAGGCCAGCACCAGCATATACTGCCGCCGGATCACCACCAGCGCGTTATCCAGCACCGCCGCGAAGGTATAGAGGCAGCCGCCGAAGATCATACACAAAAGAGACGTACGGCAGCCGGACAAGTCCACCGCATAGACGGCAGAAAGCACCGGTATGCCAAGAAGCGCACCGCCCGCCAGCACAAAAAGGCTGATCCCAAGGAGGCAAAGGCCGATCCTGGCCAGGATTCCCAGAAATTTTTTCACCTCGCCCGCATTCCACAGGATGGCCATCCTCGTAATATAGGGGCGAAAAACGATATAGGCCAGATTCAGCACCGAAGCCGGCATAAAGAGGATCGTAAACGCCGTCTGCGCCCCCGCGTCCAGCCCACCCTGGCTAATCACCGTATCCAACACCATCTTTGGCGCGTTCATAATCGATAAGATCAGAAACGCATTGATGAAAAGGGGCGCGCCCGCCGCCGCCATCCTCCAGACCCAAAGAGGCTGGGAATTCTTTTTCTTTTCTTCATGAAATGCTGTTCCCGCGCGCTGATAGCGGAGATCGAACCATAAATAACAAAGCACATAGCTAAAAAGCAGCGTCGTACAGGAAAAAGCCAGATTCCCCGTAAGGGCCAGGCTGATCCCAAAGCCCGCCGCTGCTACACAGATCCGGTACGTCAGCGCCTTTCCCGCCAGGTCCAGCCGTTCCTTTTGCTGAAACCAGCCCTCGTGCACATCCGCCAGGGAATCCACCGCCCGGAAATAGCAGATCAGCATGACCACCAGCGCCTTTTCCCCGGTATAGCCCCGCGCCGCCACATAGACGCCGCTGCTAAGGATCATCAGCACAATCGTCAGCACCCGGAACAGAAAATACTGGCGGAAGCAAAATACGCCCTCCACGTCCGTAGCCTGATAGACCCGGATCTGGAAGGTGCCTACCGTCGCCATTAGCTGGCTGATACTCCAAGCAATGCTGAAAATATCCGCCTGGGTATCGGCCAGCATACGAGTAACCAGCATCAGCGCCACGACGGAAAACAGGGCGTTGGCGGCGCTGCCGGTGATATTCCAAAGATAGACGGAACGCGCGCTTGGCGGCTGATTGATATCTTTCATTCTTTTCACCTGTACAGAGGCTTCTCCCCTTCGAACTGAATCACCAGCGGCATATGGTTGATCCGCTTGTCCTTGGGGGGAATTTTCCTGTAGTCTCCGTAAACCTTTGTCAGAAATTCATGGTTATTCGCCGGAAGATTGATCTGAATATCTTCAAACGATACTTTTTGCAGCGGAAAGATTTCCTTCGCCTTGATCTTATCATGCAGGCAGCCCATATATTCGAAGGACGTTACATAGCCGCTTCTTTTTCGGCTCTGATTGTAGCGGGTCGCCGTCCGCTTATACCGCCGGTACAGGCTTTGGGGCGTGATATGAAAAAGCTTTAATGCCTTATGGATCCCCCGGCAGGCCAGCGCCAGGATTTCCCCAAGAGGCCCCCCGAGGGCAATAAAGACCCGAGGCGTGCCGGAGAGAAATAAAAGCTTTCCCCAGAAATTGGCCGTAAGGCCCTGCGCCCATTGGCGGCATTTCCCCCGAGGCACGGCATCCAGCGGAAAGAGGTCGATGAAAATGCACTGGCGGCACTTCAAGTCCCGGGACATCTCCGAGATAAAGGTGGTGCCCTTACGCTGCAGGTGCGTTACCGTGCAGGCATAGCGGCCGTCCCGCTCCGGCGTCAGCAGATAATATTCCCCAGAAAGCTCCTGATCAAAGAGCTGCAAAAAACGTTCGTAATCCCGCCGGGGCATGGCCACGTCCACGTCGTCGTCCCAGGGAATGAAGCCGCCGTGGCGCACCGCGCCGATGGCCGTGCCGTATACGGCGAAATAGGTCAGTTTATATTTTTCGCAGACCCGGATGAAGTCCCCCAGGATCTGCAGATGCACCTGGTGAAGCTTTTTTAGCACCGCGGGATCGTAGCCTTCCGTTCGGTTATATTTTTTCATAACGTTTCTTCTTTCTTTACACAGATATTTGTGCCCTTATCATAGCATAAACCCCCGAGGTTTACAATTCCCCCGGGAAATCAAAGTGTCGACTTTGTCGCCACTTTGATAAAATTCACGGCTATGCCATAAATTTTAAGTACTTGCGGATAAAATCCCGATTTGCTCGTGCAAGGGCTA
>CAOJIB010000010.1 GCA_948436455.1 uncultured Blautia sp. | reverse complement strand
GATGAAACGCTGCGGCGGATGAACCGGCGCTATACCAGCCAAATGTACAGAGAAAGATGCGCGCTTCTGCGGCAATATTTCGAAGCGCCGGCGCTGACGACAGATGTGATCGTCGGCTTTCCCGGAGAAACTAAGGAGGAATTTGCCGCTTCGTACGCCTTTGTACAGGAGATGCGTTTTTATGAAACACACATCTTCAAATATTCCCGGCGGCAGGGGACGAGGGCGGCGGCTATGCCGGCGCAGATCTCAGAGGCGGTCAAGACTAAACGAAGTCGGGAAATGCTCGCGCTGGGAGAAGCCCATACTAAGGAATATCTGACGTCTTTTTTGGGACGGGAGGTGGAAGTCCTGCTGGAGGAAAAAGAGATGTCTGTGGACGGAAAAAGTCAGATGGCGGGTTATACCAGGGAATATATCCGGGCATCGGTGCCTTTTATGGAAGGGATGCGCGCCGGGAGCCTTGTAAAAGCCCGGCCGCAGAGGGTTACTGGGGAAAATCATGTGGCGTGCGAGCTGGTTGCCGGGCGGTCGTTTTAGCGGTGATTTTCGGTGGATGATTCAATTTGTGATTTTTATTTGACTGTCTATGCGCCTGTTGGTATAATAGCAATTGGAAAGATATTCTATGCCATAAGTATGCTGTATAGGCGTTCTGTAAGTTGCGAATAAAGTAAATGTTAGCTATGGGTAGGACCTTGAATTGGAATTGCTATAGCATGCGAAATGGCTGCCAGTGGCAGGCATTTTGTGTCTGCAAGTACTTAAAATTTATGGCGCAGCCATGAATTTTACCAGAGTGGTGATTTTGTCGACACTCTGAGGCCACGTATGCCATGCGGCACGAAATAGGTATAGGATCAGGAGGAATAGAAAACATGGCAAAATGGTACGAAGAAGCCGTATTTTATCACATGTATCCAATTGGGATGACGGGCGCGCCAAGACAGAACGAAGGCGGCGAGGTGACGCACCGTTTCCCGGAATTGGAGCTGTGGTTAGATCATATAGCGGAAATCGGCTGCACGGCGATCTATATAGGGCCGCTTTTTGAATCCACCTCCCATGGATATGATACCAGGGATTATAAGCTGGTAGACCGGCGGTTGGGAGATAATGAAGATTTCCGCCGTTTTGTAAAAAAGGCGCATGAAAAAGGCATAAAGGTAGTTGTGGACGGCGTTTTCAATCACACGGGCCGGGAATTTTTCGCCTTTTTAGATATCAAGGAGAAGCGGGAACAGTCGCCGTACTGCGGCTGGTATAAGGGGCTGAATTTCGGCTGGGACAGCCCTTACCACGACGGCTTTGGCTACGAGGCCTGGCGGAACTGCTTTGAGCTGGTGAATTTGAATTTGGCGGAGGCGGCCGTACGGGATTACCTTTTAGATGTGATCCGCTTTTGGATCGATACGTTTGATATCGATGGCATCCGGCTGGATTGCGCGGATTGTCTGGACTTTTCTTTTATGGAAGAGATCCGCCGGGTGACCAAAGAGAAGAAAGCGGATTTCTGGCTGATGGGCGAGGTGATCCACGGGGATTACAGCCGCTATATAAACGATCGTATGCTGCATAGCGTGACGAATTACGAATTGCATAAGGGATTGTATTCCGGCCATAACGATCACAATTATTTCGAAATCGCCCATACCATCCGCCGGCAGTTCGATGCAAACGGCGGGATTTACCGGGGCTGTCGTTTGTATTCCTTTGTGGATAACCACGATGTGGATCGTCTGGTCAGCAAGCTGCACGAGCCGGTCCATGTGTATCCGATTTATATGCTGTTGTACACGCTGCCGGGGATTCCTTCCTTGTACTATGGCTCGGAATGGGGAATTCAAGGGAAAAAGGATGGCCCGAACGACGATCCCTTACGGCCTTCGGTGGATCTTGAGGAAGTGCAAAAGGCCTGGCCAGATCCAAAGCTGCTTGCGTGGATCACGGCGCTTGGGAAATTTCATAAGGAGCATCCGGCCTGCTATGAGGGAACCTATGAGGAATTGCTCCTGACAAACCGCCAGTATGCTTTTGCCAGAGAGACGCAGGAGGATAAGATCTTGGTGGCTGTCAATAACGATGCGCAGGAAGCAACGCTTTCCGTGCGGGAGCCTGCCAAAGCAAAAGGGAAAATCTGGCGGGACGTCTGGTCAGGAGAAATTCTGACGCCGGAAAACGGGAATCTGCAGTTGCGCGTAGAAGCCTGCAGCGGCCGTTTGTTATCCATAGAATAGGGAGGATATTGTCATGGCAAGTAAGCTTACGATCACAAAGGACGATCAGTATTTATTCGGGGAAGGAACCCATTATGAAATATACAAAAAGCTGGGAGCGCACCCCATGAAACGCGGAAGAAGCGAAGGCGTATACTTTGCCGTGTGGGCCCCTTTGGCCCAGGCAGTGTCCGTAGTGGGAGATTTTAATCAGTGGGACGAGACGGCGCATCCGATGAAAAAGGTCGGCCCGATCGGTATTTACGAGGTATTTGTGCCAAAGGCGAAGGTCGGGCAGCTATACAAGTTCTACATTGTTGGCTTCCATGGGGAAATCCTCTATAAGGCGGATCCTTATGCCAACGAGGCGGAGATGCGTCCCGGCACGGCGTCCCGGATTACGGATATCCAGTATGCCTGGAAGGACCAGAAGTGGATGGAAACTCGTGAATCTTTCGACGAAAAAGTTTCTCCGATGGCGATCTATGAGGTGCACCTGGGCTCCTGGAAAAAGCATCCTTGTACAAAAGAGGATGAGGACGGCTTTTATAACTACAGGGAGCTGGCCCATGAGCTGACAAAATACGTAAAAGAAATGGGGTACACCCACATAGAATTGATGGGGATCAGCGAGCATCCTTTCGACGGTTCCTGGGGCTATCAGGTGATCAGTTATTATGCGCCGACTTCCCGATATGGAACGCCGCAGGATTTCAAATATATGATCGATTATTTCCATAAGAATAAGATCGGCGTAATTTTGGACTGGGTGCCAGCACATTTCCCCAAGGACGCCCATGGCTTGGCGGATTTTGATGGAACGGCCGTGTACGAGCATGCGGATCCCCGGCAGGGAGAGCATCCCGACTGGGGAACGAAGATTTTCAACTACGGTCGGAACGAGGTGAAGAATTTCCTGATTGGCAACGCCCTGTTCTGGATCGAGGAATATCATGTGGACGGGCTGCGCGTGGACGCCGTGGCTTCGATGCTGTATCTGGATTACGGCAAGCAGGATGGTCAGTGGGTGGCCAATAAATACGGTGGTAATGAAAATCTGGAAGCTATGGAATTTTTAAAGCATCTGAATTCTGTAGTTCTCGGTCGTAATCCCGGCGCGTTGATGATCGCGGAGGAATCCACGGCCTGGCCGAAGGTAACCGGGGATCTCAAAGACGGTGGCCTGGGCTTTTCCCTCAAGTGGAATATGGGTTGGATGAACGATTTTTTGGAGTATATGAAGCTGGACCCCTATTTTCGGAAATACAATCATCACAAGATGACTTTTTCCATGACGTATGCGTACAGCGAAAAATATGTCTTGGTGCTTTCCCACGACGAAGTCGTACATTTGAAATGCTCTATGGTGAATAAAATGCCCGGCGAGCTGGACGATAAATTTAAGAATCTGCGGGCCGGCTATGCCTTTATGTTTGGTCATCCGGGGAAAAAGCTTTTATTTATGGGTCAAGAATTCGGCCAGCTGCAGGAGTGGAGCGAGGCCAGGGAGCTGGACTGGTATCTGCTGGGTGAGGAAAATCACAAAAAGCTTCAGGGATATGTGCAAAGTCTTTTGAAGCTGTACAAGAAGTATCCGGCGTTATATGCGGGGGATAATGATCCGGAAGGCTTTGCATGGATCAACGCCAACGATGGAGATCGGAGTATTTTCAGCTTCGTACGCCAATCGCCTACCAAGCGGAATCATCTGCTCTTCGTATGCAATTTCACGCCGGTGGAGCGTCCCGAGTACCGAGTGGGCGTTCCCAGAAAGAAGCAGTATAAGTTGATTTTTACGGAAGAGGGCATAGTGGAGCCGAAAGTGTATAAGGCCCAAAAGCAGGAATGCGACAATCAACCGTTTTCCATCGCGTATCCGCTTCCCGCCTACGGCGTAGCCGTATTTCAGTTTTAATATATGAAAAAAGAGCTTTGCTTTGCTGCGCTTTTTGATGCGGCAAAACAGAGCTCTTTTTTTGGATATTTTGCTAGAGCGTTTATTTTAGGCGGTCTTCAAAATAGCCGTCGGCACAGTAGATGGCGCCGCAGGGATTGTGGGCCAATACCCGGTCTTTGGCCACCAGCGTGGTGACGGGAGCCTTGGAATACTTGTAAAAAAGAGAATCGTGTCCCACGCACAGGCCGAGAGCAATATTGAAGTTGGTTTGCTGTTCGTTCAGGAAAGCAGCCTGGGCGATGGGATTGCACATGGTTTCGAATTCTTCGGGATGGATCTTGCATTCTGCCGGGATGCCTGCCGCTTCTTTGGGATAGCCGCCCGTCTTACAGATGACGGATACAACTGTCAGGCCCTCTCGGCGCAAAAGGCCGGCCACTATATGGGCTTCTTTTTGGAGCCCCAGGCAAAAGGCGATGCCGATCTTTTTATATTGCATCCGCTTGCAAAATTCCATGGTTTCCTTCAACCGGGGCCATTGACAGTAGCCGGCTGCTTCAATGGAGGAGCTGGTAATATAAAAGCGACTGTTCTCCTCTTGTGCATAGTTGGCAAAGGCTTTCTCCATTAACGTGCTTTGGCGCATCGGGCAGTTTTTGGGCATGGTATCTTTTGTACCGGAGACACATGCCAGAATTTTACAATCCGCACAAGTATACATATTGTGAATTCTCCTTATAGAAATTTTCGGGTGTGTTTTCTATATTGTAGTCGTTAAAGCAGGAAAAGTAAAGAAGGAAATGCACCGGTTGTTTATGGGGCCGGGCGAAGAAGGAGGAGAATAGGAAATTAAAGCCAAAAGAACCGCGTCTATGTCGATAGGCAATAGAAGCCGGTTCTTTTTTGTGTATAATAAACAAATAATAAGCCACTTATTTATAAAAATATAGTCATTGACAAATAAAGAGTTTAAGTATACTATATTTATAAATAATATTTATAAACTACATTTAAAAATAAAACACGAAGAAAAAAGAAAGGAAGAGGAAGAAAATGGCAAAGAAATTATTTACAACCATCTATGGACGGAATCTAGTAGGAGAATTGAAAAACATTGTGCAGCGGCCGTATCTGGTTGTAACGATGGAAGACCTCTGGGACAAGTTTAAAGACGAATTTGACGAGGACTGCATCGTACATTTTGTAAAAACACTGGAATACGATGAGATCATGGCAAATCTGGAAAAGCTTCCGAAGTTCGAATCGGTTATCGGCCTTGGCGGCGGCCAGGCAGTGGACTATGCGAAGATGGCCGCATGGAAGAGCCATATGCCGCTGTATCAGGTGCCCACGGCCATTGCGACCAACGCAGTATTCGGCCATCGCGCCGGAATCCGTTTCAACAGCGTGGTACGGTATATCGGTTATGTGGAGCCGGTAGCCGTCTATGTGGATTATGATATTATCCAGAATGGCCCGAAGGCGCTGAACCGCAGCGGCGTATGCGACGTACTCTGCTATAACAATTCAACTTTCGACTGGAAGTACGCGGCGGATCATGGCAAATGCGAGGAAAAATGGCCCTACGACCAGGAGATGGTAGATGAAGTCAAAGGAGTCTACCAGTCCGTAGTAGATGGTCTGGATGAGATCTACGCGCTGAGTGAAAAAGGCATCCGCATCTTGACCGAGGGCCTGCGCTGGGGCGGCGGCGCTTTCCATAACAATGGCTGGAATCCCAGACCCATCGAGGGAAGCGACCATTTCTTGTTCTATACGCTGGAATATTTGACGAAGAAGAAATTTATCCACGGCCAGCCGGTATGCTTAGGGATTTTCGTAGGCTCCGCGATGGGAAATAACGATCCGGACGGCATCCTGGACATCATTTACCGGGCGGGCGTGGAAATTCGGCCGGAAGGCATGGGCATTACCTGGGAGGATGTATTCGAGGCGATCAAATACGAAAAAGAATTCCTGGAGAGCCACGATTACTGGTACACCGTTGTCAATGATTTCCAGGTAACGGATGAATTCTGCCAGATGATCAAGGATAAGATTATTGCGAAATATGGAGAATGGGACAAATAAATATAGCTGTTCCTAGAAGAAGGCATACATATACGGACTGAGATGGGGGCAAAACGATGAGCGGGAAAAGCCCGGGCCGCATATAGAGACACAGACGGGTGTGCGGGCGCAGTACAGTACGGCGGCACATCCGCCTTTGGGCCATATGCCAAAGGGGTATGCAAAACTTTAAAAAAGTAGAAAGGGAAGAACTATGAGAAAAGGAACGAGATGGCTGGCGGCCGCATTGGCGGCAGTTTGTGCAGTAGGAATGGTTGGATGCGGCGGAGCCTCCGGGGGGAACGACGCCAAGACGGCGTCTTCGGAAGAAGGCACGGGCGCAAAGCGTTTTGAAGGAACGACGCTTTATATGATCGCGGAGCAGCAGACGCCGACGGAAGCGCTGAAAAAACAGCTGGATAAATTTACAGAAGAAACCGGGATTACCGTGGATCTGGAAATGGCTCCCTATGACAACGTCATCCAGAAAGAGACGTTGGCCTTTGAGAGCGGCTCTGGGGCTTATGATATTATCGCGGCGCCCTATCAGTTCCTGGGCAATCTGGTAGAGAATGACTATATCCAGCCGCTGGACAAATTCATGGAGGATGAATCCTTAAGCATCATCGAGGATTATGATGAATCGGATGTCATCCAGGGCTTATGGGAAGCCTCCGGCGAATGGCAGGGAACGATTTACGGTGTATCGGCCAATTCCTGCATCGGCATGCTGGCATATCGGAAGGATCTGTTTGAAAATGCCGACGAGCAGGCGGCTTTCAAGGAGACTTACGGCTACGATTTGACCGTTCCTACGGATTGGGATGCCTACCGCGACGTAGCGGAATTCTTTACTCGGGAAAAAGGCGAAATGCTGGCGGGAGAGGAATTAAAGACAAACTTCTACGGCGTGTCCATGTCCGGCAAGCGGCACGACGCGACGACCTGCGAGTGGCTGAATTACGCGTGGTCCTTTGGCGGCGGCGTTTTTGACGAAGAAGGAAATATCGCGATCAATTCTCCGGAATCCGTAGCGTCCCTGGAATATTTCTGTGATCTGACGCAGTTTGCCCCGGAAGGCATCGCTAGCAAGACCTGGGACGAGCAGACGACGGAAATGCAGCAGGGTATCGCAGCGATGACGATTCTGTTCAACGACTGCTTCGCCGCGTTGGAGGCGGAGGATTCCTCTGTGATTGCTGGGTAGGCTATGGCCTGGCGCCGAAGAAAGAAGCGGAAGCGGCGCATTACGGCGGCTGGGGCTTCTATATTCCGACAGATTCCAAGAATCCGGAAGCCGCATGGGTATTTATGCAGTGGTTCAATACGCCGGAAGTACAGAAGAATATCGCGCTGGACGGCGGTTTCCCGAATCTGTCCTCCAGTTACGAGGATCCGGAGCTGGCCGACATTCCCTACTGGGAAGCGTCTCAGAAGGCGTATGAGATCAGTACGACCAGGCCTAGGATCGCCGAATGGCCAAAGATGGATGAGATTTTGATGCTGGAGCTGTCCAATGCGATTACCGGCGAGACGACTCCGCAGCAGGCGTTGGACAATGCGGCGGCGCAATTTACCGAGGAGCTGGGCGACAAGCTGCCGATTAGCTACCAGTAAGCAGGTACATAAGAGAGGAATAGTATGTTAAAGAAGAATAGAAAACTGCAGAATTATTCCCATCTGGCGGTGGCTTTTCATCTGCCCGCATTTCTCACACTGACAGCGATTACACTGGGGCCTCTTTTGTACACATTGAAGATTAGCTTCTTCGATTATAAAATATCTAGTGCGGGAAGCGAAAATGTATTTGTAGGCCTGCAGAATTATATCCGGATGTTTCAGGATATGGAATTCTGGAATTCCATGGGCAAGACGTTTCTATTTATGTTCTTTGCCGTGATCTTGGAAGTGGCTCTGGGAATTATCCTAGCGATGGCGCTGAACAGCATCATTCGGTTCCAGCGGGTGTTCACATCGTTGACGCTGATCCCGATGATGGTGGCGCCGCTCATTATAGGCCTTATGTTCAGTTTCTTCTTAAACCCGCAGTTCGGCTTGTACGTATGGTTGGTGGACACGCTCCACCTTCCATTGCCGACGATCTTGACGGACAGCCCGGTGCTGGCTATGATTGTGGTCATCCTGATGGACGTCTGGGAATGGGCGCCCTATATGGGACTGGTCTTTTTAGCCGGCCTGCAGTCGATTTCCGGAGAATATTATGAAGCGGCGAAAGTAGACGGCGCGTCCGGAAGCCAGATCTTCCGCTACGTGACGCTGCCGCTGATGAAACCGGTCCTGGTGGTCGGGATTCTCCTTCGGGCGATGGAAACTTTCAAGGAATTCGATAAGCCGTTTATCCTGACCGGCGGCGGTCCGGGAAACGCCACGGAGGTCATCGATATCTTTACCTACCGGCAGGCGTTCGTATCCTTTAATTTCAGCTATGCGGCGGCAGTCTGCGTCGTATTGTTCATCGTCCTGCAGATCTGCGGGATGTTTTACCAGAAATTTGCCATGGGAGGTGAAGAGTAATGCAGAAAAGTAAAAAACGAAAACTCATTGGGATCTATATTTTCCTGATCATATTTCTGATCATCGCTCTTCTCCCATATTTTTGGCTGATTCTGACGTCCTTTAAGACCCGGGTGGACGCCTTTGCGATCCCGCCCAAAGTATTTTTTCAAGCGACGCTGAGCAATTACCGGGAAGCATTCCTGGATAAAGGATTCCTTTTGAATCTGAAAAATAGTATTATCATCATGCTGGCTACCGTAGGGATCGGCCTGGGCCTGGGACTTCCCTCCGCCTACGCGTTTTCCAGATTTAAAACCGGCAGGGACAAGCTGCTTCTCAATTATCTTTTGGGGACCCGCTTTACGCCGGTGGTCGTTCTGGCTCTTCCACTGTATCTTCTGATGAGTAAGGTGCGCCTGCTGGATAGCTTTGTGGGCATTGTGATCGCCCATGTGGCGTTTAACCTCCCCTTTGTGATCTGGATGATGAAAGGCTTTTTCGATGCTATTCCCAAGGAAATCGATGAGGCGGCTCGGGTAGACGGCTATTCCTGGTTCAACGTCTTTTTGCGGATCGACGTTCCGTTGGCAAAAAGCGGCCTGGCGGCAACCGCCGTCTTCTGCGCGATCAATTCCTGGAATGAATTCCTGATGGCACTGATTTTGACCGGCAGGCATACGGCCACCATGCCGGTGGGCGTGCCGGGGCTTTTGACGCCTCAGGGAACGATCTGGGGGCAGATCGCCGCGGTAGGCACAGTAATCACCATACCGGTGCTGATTTTTGCAATCTTGGTACAGAAGCATATGATTGCGGGAATGACCATGGGTGCGGTGAAATAGAGACAAGTAGAGGAAACAAAAGTGACGACGATGAAAATATACAAAGTAACGGATTATGATGCGCTCAGCAAGAGGGCGGCCTCCATGTTGGCCGCGCAGATCATCGGAAAGCCCGATGCAGTGCTGGGGTTGGCGACGGGTTCGACGCCGACGGGAACGTATCAGTACCTGCGGACATGGCAGCGGGAAGGGATTCTGGATTTCTCTGGAATCCGAACCGTGAACCTGGACGAATACCGGGGGATCGCCCGGACGAACGCTCAGAGCTATTATGCTTTTATGAGAGAAAATCTCTTCGACCATGTAAATATAAAAGAAGAAAATACATACATTCCCAATGGAGAAGAGGCGGACGGCGACAAGGTCTGCCGGGAATATGAAGCGCTGATTCGCCGGTTGGGCGGCGTGGATCTGCAGCTTCTTGGCATTGGCCAAAACGGCCATATCGGATTCAATGAGCCGGCGGAATCTTTCGCGGAGGCCTGTCACTGCGTGGATCTGGCAAGGAGCACCATCGAGGCCAATCAGAGATTTTTCGAAAGGGCCGAGGACGTGCCAAGGCAGGCTTATACCATGGGCATCGGCACAATCATGCGGGCGAAAAAAATTCTGCTTCTAGCCAGCGGGAGGGAGAAAGCTAAGGCGCTGTACCAGGCGGTTTGCGGCCCTATTTCTCCGAAGCTGCCCGCCTCCGTGCTCCGGCTGCATCCGGATGTGACGATCCTTGCGGATGAAGAGTGCTGCGCTGGGATGGAATTCTAAGAAAGGATGAATAGTATGACTGTTTTAGAAAAGGATAAAAAATATCTGATCCAGTGTTATACGACGGACGATCTTGTCTTTACAAACGGCAAAGGGATGTATCTGTACGACGACAAGGGAAAGAAATATCTGGATTTTTCCGGGCAGTTTTCCGCCTGTACGCTGGGGCACGGCAACGAGGAGATGGCCGAAGCTTTAAAGGCGCAGATCGAGAAGATCGTTTCCGTAACTTCCTGTTTCGCCACGGAGGAGAGGGCCGCGCTGGCGGAAAAGATGATCGAGATCTCTCCGGAGGGTTTGGAGCAGGTCATGTTCGGCTGCACGGGCTCCGACGCCAATGAATTCGCCTTAAAGCTGGCGAAATACTATCGGAGGGGCGGAAGAATTATTTCCTTTCGGCGAGGTTTCCACGGCTCCACCGCAGGCGCTGCGGCGGCCACGGGAAAGTCTGAGATGATCCAGGAGAATTCCGGTATTTCCGAATTACTCCCCCGGGGATTCGTCCATTCGGCGCCGCCCTATTGCTACCACTGTGACTTTGGAAAAGAGCCGGGAAGCTGCGGGATGCAATGTCTGAAATATCTGGAGCAGACCATGCTGCATGAAGGCGGCGATCGTATTGCGGCCGTGATTTCCGAGCCGATCTTCGCGGCCGGCGGCGTGATTGTTCCGCCCAAGGGATTTTGGCAGGGCGTCCGTGAATTATGCGACAAATACGGCGCGCTTCTAATTTTCGACGAGGTAGTCACGGGAATTGGCCAGACCGGCAGTATGTTTGCTTGTCAGTACGAAGGCGTGACGCCGGATATCCTCGTCACCGGAAAAGGTTTGACCGGCGGTTACGTACCAGGCTCCGCCGTCCTCTGTAGGAGAGAGATCGGCGAGGAAATGGGAAAGATCAGCCTTCATGGACACACCCATTCCTGTTATCCGCTGACTTGCCGGAGTGCGTTGAAGAATTTGGAAATCATCGAGCGGGACGGCCTTGTGGAAAACAGCCGGACGACCGGAGAGTATCTCCATGAGAAACTTGTAGCACTGAAAGAAAAATACGAGGTGATCCAGGACGTGCGCGGGCGTGGATTGTTGCAGGGCATTGAAATCGAAGGAAACAAAAGCGCCGACAAATTCGACCTGGGGCAGCGGCTTTATGAAAAAATTCTGGAAAACGGCCTGATTACTGAGCTGGAAAGCCGCAGAAACCTGGAAAATGTGGTTCTCGTCATGCATCCGGCGTTGATTACCACGAAGGAAAACGTAGACGAGGCTGTGGAAATCATTGACAATTCTCTGAAAGACTGTTTAAAATAGATTTTAATAAATACCGTTTAAAAATGACAGCAACGCGGGGGGAGCGACGGAGATATGGTAGCGGCGAAAAAGCAGATTCTTACAGTAAAAAATATCCGGAATGTAAATATGGAAAATATTCTTCAAAGCATCCTGCAAAATCCCAATATCACCAGGAGCGCCCTGGCGAAGGAGAATAAGATCAGTCTAATGACCGTCAAGCATGTGATCGACGATCTGATCGAAGCCGGGATCGTGGTGGAAAAGGAATCGCAAGGGGGCGATGTGGGAAGGAAGCCAAAGGTTCTGGAGCTGTCTTCCCGCTACGGGAATATTGTGTGTATGAATCTCACTTCCCGGGACGAGATAAGTTTTCTGATCTATGATATCTACAGGAATCTGCAGGAGCGGCGGAGCTTTCTCATAGATAAAGAGGAAACATATAAGGAAGATCTGCAGGCCATGATCCGGGTCATCAGGGAGAGGCTTTCCGAGCTGGCGGGCGAGCTGGTGGGAGTTGCTGTATTCGTTCCTGGCGCCTATGATGAAAGCAGAGATCTTGTAAATTATGATCTGGTGCTGGGACTTCGGGAATTGCATATCAGATCTTTACTGGAACATGAGTTTAACATAAAGAATGTATTAGTATTTCATGATGTATTTGCAGCTGCCAGATCCGAGTATGACAGCGAAGATCCGAAGATGGAAAGTCAGTTTTATTTCTACTGCGGCTATGGCGTGGGCGGTTATTTCATCCACCAGGATGTGGCGGTTTCCGGCGCGCAGCAGATGGCGGGAGAAGTGGGGAAGATGCTGGTATCCATGGAAGGAGAGGCTTTGGATAGCCGGACGTTGGAGGAGGTGGCTTCGGTACGGGCGGTAAGGGAGCGGTTTTGGGCGAAGGGGGATAAAAGTTCCCTGCCCGAGATCCTTAAGCGGTACCGGGCGGGCGATCCGCAGGCTGTGCAGCTTCTGGAGCCGATCCTGAATACCATAGCGAAGGTGCTGTATAATCTTTTATGGGTATACAATCCTTCTAGAATCGTTGTGGACAGCTGCGAGCGGGAATATGGAGCGCTGATTGCAGAGCATTTCCGCGATTTCCTGAAAAAGATGCGCAACGAGGCAATCCCGATCCACACGGAGATCCGGCAGGCCCGATACGATGAATATCATATGATGCGCGGTTGCTTCCGTATGACTAGAAACGCGTGGATCGAAGAGATTGCGGATTCAGTATAATCATGTGCCGTTTTCGGACATCATGGATTGGAAATGGAGTAAAATGGAAAATGTAATTATCGGAATCGATCTGGGCGGGACAAGGCTGCGGATCGGTGCCGTATCATCGGATCATCAGATGGCCGATCCCTTTGTTACAGAAACAGCGATCGTGGCGAATGCGGAAGACACGGTCAGAAAGCTCTGCGAGTTGATTGAAGAGTATCAGGCAAACGGTTACGCAGGGCGTGTGGATGCGATTTCCATCGGCGTCCCCTCTTCGGTGGAATGCGATAAGGAAACTGTGATCTGTACGACGAATATCCGGAATCAGGCGGGAGAGGTTGTCTTCCTCCATACGAATCTGGCCCGGCAGATACGGGAATATTTTCAGGTGCCGGTTTTTGTCAATAATGATGTAAACAATATTCTTTTATACGACATTGCCGCCAATCACCTGGAGGAGAAAAAGATCGTCGTAGGCATCTATATCGGCACCGGCGTCGGCAGCGCGGTGGTGATAGACGGAAAACCGCTGGAAGGAAGAAACGGCGCGCAGCTAGATCTGGGACATATTCCCTATTTCGGCGGAGACGTATCCTGCAGCTGCGGCAAGAGGGGATGTTGTGAATGTTATGCTTCCGGCTGGAGGCTGCAGCAGATCCGCGAGGAATTTTATCCGGATACGGATATCAAGGATATGTTTACCCGGCACAGGGAGGAAGCTCCTATAAAGGAATTTATCCATGCATGCGCCCATGTATACGCAGTGATGGCTACGATCTTTAATCCGGACACGATGATCGTAGGCGGCGGCGTGCCGGAAATGGCGGATTTCCCCAGAGAAGCCTTCGAGCGGGCGGTCAATGAGAGCACAGGCAGGGATGTGATGGCCTATGGCTTCGATTACCTCTATTCCAAAGAATATGTGGGAAAGGGCGTCATCGGCGCGGCTGTATTTGCTCAAATGCGGCTGGAAACTATGCGAAAATAAAATGAGAACAGGTAAGGAAAGAAAAAAGAGACCGCAGCCATGGCGTGAGAAAGCATAGGCTGCGGTTCTTTGACGTTCTGGTAGCAGAGGCCGCCTGTCGATGACGGGACACATCTGGAAGTTTTAATGATGGAACAGGCGGATGCCGGTAAAGGCCATCACCATATGGTATTTATTGCAGCAGTCGATGACCAGGTTATCCCGCAGGGAGCCGCCGGGCTGCGCAATGTAGCTGACGCCGCTTTTCTTGGCCCGCTCAATATTGTCGCTAAAAGGAAAGAAAGCGTCCGAACCTAAGGTTACGCCAGAAAGGGTATCCAGCCAGGCGCGTTTTTCTTGTGCGGTAAGTATCTGAGGCTTCTCGGAAAAGATTCGCTGCCAGGCGCCGTCGACAAAGAGATCCTCGGCTTCGTCCCCGATATACAGGTCGATGGCGTTGTCCCGGTCTGCTCGGCGGATATCTGCCCGGAACGGAAGCTGCAGGACTTTGGGATTCTGGCGCAGCCACCAGTGATCGGCTTTCTGGCCGGCTAGGCGGGTACAATGCACGCGGGACTGTTGTCCGGCGCCGATGCCAATGGCCTGTCCGTCCTTCACATAGCAGACGGAATTGGACTGGGTGTATTTTAGTGTAATAAGAGAAATCTTCAAATCCCGAAGCGCGTCTGCGTCAAGCGCTTTATTCTCTGTAACGATATTGGACAGAAGCGCGTCGTCGACGGGCAGCGTCTGGCGGCCCTGTTCAAAAGTAATGCCAAAGACCTGCTTGCGCTCCAGGGGATCCGGCGTGTAATCTGGATCGATCTGGATCACGTTATAATTTCCGTTCTTTTTCTGCCGCAGGATTTCCAGCGCTTCCGGGGTATAGCCGGGGGCGATGACGCCGTCGGAGACTTCCCGCTTGATCAGAAGGGCGGTGTCTCTGTCGCAGGGGTCCGATAGGGCGATGAAGTCGCCAAAAGAGGACATCCGGTCCGCGCCTCTGGCCCTGGCGTAGGCGCAGGCCAAAGGGGAGAGCTCCTGGTAATGATCTACCCAGTAAATCTTTGCCAGCGTCTCCGTCAGGGGAAGGCCAACGGCCGCTCCGGCCGGAGATACATGCTTAAAGGAAGTAGCGGCTGGGAGATTCGTGGCGTTTTTTAGTTCGCGTACTAGCTGCCAGCCGTTGAGCGCGTCCAGGAAATTGATATAGCCGGGTTTTCCGAATAGGACTTGTAAGGGCAGCTCTTCGCCGCTTTCCATATAGATCCTGGACGGCTTTTGATTGGGATTACATCCGTATTTTAATGCGAGTTCCTTCATTGGTTTTGCACTCCTATTGATGCTTGTTTATGATTTCGGTTTCATATGCGCCGGTGGCTATGTCGATATACCGTACGAAAAGCGATACTTTGTTTTCCTCGTGCAGACTCGTCCAGAGCATCTGAGCAAAGGCCTTTTGGTCGTCGGGAATCTCCACAGGCTTTGGCTCGCCGGAAAAGCTTGGCAGAGGATTGCCGTCGCACTGATAGGTGTGAATGAAATGTCCTTCTCCCGCCGGGCAGTTTTCGTAAGCATAGGTATACCGGCAGCAGGCGTCGGGATTGCCGTTATCGCTCTTCAAGATGGAAAGAGCATGGTGAAAACGGCCATTTTCCAGGTGAATAACGCCGGAAATTCTGGGGGTATAATTCGGTGCGTCCGGCTCGAATTCCCGGCTGCGCAGGCTTTGCTCAAAGGTCATCTGCCGATCCAGCCCCTCATAGATGGTGTCGGTCTGGTCGCCGTTTGTTACGATGGTTTTATTTCCCAGGACTCGTACGGGGGCGTAGATAATTAGGCTGGGATCCGTCAGCTTTGACGGATCGTAGGCCTGTGTGCGGATGCCCTCGCCGTCTGTGACGAAGATCCGGTTCCGGCTGTTTTCACTGCGCCCCATGATGAAATAGGCGGCCACAGCCTTTGTGCCGTCGGCGGAACGTCCCAGGATGATGCCCCTGCCGGGGTAGGCGTTGCTCTTTAGTTCCTTTTCTAATGATACAGTTTTCACAGATTTTCTCCTTTAGGTATTTTCTCTATTTTTTATCTGTCATAAAGAAGAGGGCGACGGTGCCCGGGCCGGAGTGCGCGCCGATGGTAGCGCCTACCGGATGTACCAGCACGTGTCGTATAGGGTATTTTTCTTTCACTTTGTCCACCACATACTGGGCGTCGGCTTCGCAGTCTCCGTGGCTGACGAAAATCGTATCGCAGGAATCCCTGTAGCTGCCGATCCGTTTATCCATTTCGTCTACCAGCGCCAGCAGAGATTTCTTGCGGCCCCGAACCTTTCCGATGGGGACGAGCTTTCCCGCGTCGTCTACGTGAAGGATCGGCTTGATGTTCATCATGCCGCCTACAATAGCGCTGGTTCGGGAAATTCTGCCACCCCGGTAAAGATTGTCCAGGTCGTCTACGGTGAAAACCGCCGCGAAATTTTGCAGGTGCGACTGAACCCAGGCGGATACTTCTTCCATGGACTTCCCCTGTTCTTTCAGTTGTACGGCTTTGTGCACGATCAAACCCTGTCCAAGAGAGGCGTTTAGGGTGTCGATCACTTCGATTTTCCGGTCGGGATATTCTTCCCGTAGTTCTTCGGCCATCAACCGGCAGGTATTGTAGCTGCCGCTTAAGGCGGAGGAAAAGGCCAGATACAGGATGTCCAGTTCCTTTTTCAGGCTTTCTTCCATTAGCTTCCGGACGTTTTCGGGATTGACCTGGGCCGTGGTGGGCATGGAGCCGCCGCGCATCCGGTCATAAAATTCCTTTACCGGCAGAAAATCCCCGTGATCGTACTGTGTTCCGTCGATGGAATAGCTCAGATAGCTGCAGCCGAGCTGATGCTCTTTCATGTAGCTGTCCGGCAAATCCGAATTATTATCTGTCATTAGTACATAATTTCTCATAGGATACCTCCTGGGTGCTTATATATCTGGGTCTCTCCAGCCACATTATACCATCTTTAGCAATATCCCGCAACGCCGGTTTTGCGCGGGCGTTAGCCCAGCAGTTCCAGCGCTTTGGCGAGCTGGGTATCTTTGTCTTTTTCCAGTGTCTGGCCAGAAGCTAACGTTTCTTTGGCATCCTTAGATAATTCTACCTCCACGTCCGGCTGGATGCCGACTCCGTGAATATCGTTTCCGTTTGGGGTGTAATAGTGGGAGGTCGTCAGCTTTAAGGCGCTGCCGTCGGAGAAGGGGTAGGTAGACTGCACAATGCCCTTGCCAAAGGTTACGGTGCCGATGATCGTGCCTACCTGGTGATCCTGAATGGCGCCGGCGAAGATTTCCGAGGCGCTGGCGCTGTTTTCATTGACCAGTACGGCCAGCGGCAAAGACAGGACCTTTTCTCCGGTGCTTTCTATTTCCTCCCGGTTCCCGTCCTTGTCTTCGGTGTAGACGATCAGCCCCTGGGGCAGAATATCGTTTAAAATGTCGCAGACGGCGCTTAAAAGGCCGCCGGGATTTTCCCGAAGGTCTACGACCAGCTTTTCCATATCCTGAGACTGGAGTTGGTCGATGGCCTCTTCATATTGGGAGGGAGTCTGCTGATTGAAACTGCTGATTCGAATATAGCCGGTACGCTCCGGGAGCATTTCGGCAAAAACCGTACTGGGCTCCACCTCGTCGAGGATCACTTCAATGTCCAGCAGGTCGTTTTCTCCTTCCCGGCGGATGGTCAGAAGTACGCGGTCGTCTTTTGAATGCTTGATTTTGTCCGCCGCTTCCGAAAGAGTGGCGCCCGTTAGATCTGTGCCGTTGATTTTCACTAGAATATCGCCTGATTGAACGCCGGCATTGGCGGCTGGATATCCTTCATAGCATTCGGCGACACAGATCAGGCCGTCGTCCGTTTGACGTAAAAGCGTGCCGATTCCTTGATAGGAACCTTCTAGTCCTTCTTTTGTTTCCTGGTATTGTTTGGGGGTGTAATAGCGTGAATAGGGGTCTGCTAGCCCGGCGACAAGGCCCAGATACATGCCGTCCGCCATTTGGGATTTGTCGATCTCTCCTAGATATTTCTGGTCGATGGTGTTCTCTAGAAGCTGCAGCTTGCGGATATTTTCCTGGCTGACGGCCTGGTTTTGATTTATGAAATTCCATGTCAGCAGGATACAGCCGGCCAGCAGGATTCCCGCCGCCGCTCCCGTTAAAAATCCTTTTCGGAAATTTCCTTTTTCTTCCATAACGGCTCCTTTTCTCATGCTTTCTATTTTCGGAGGGTTTTTGCCATTGCCGCCTTTTGAGCGCTTTTTTCAGAAAGAAAACGGGACTGCCGCAATTTTTTGCAACAGTCCGGTCGTGCGAAGATACGTCGCCCGCGGGGCAAAATTATATCCGTAAATGTTTTCTGGTGGTGAGAAAGCTGCCGATAAATCCGATCCCAATGCCAAGGGCGATGCCGATGGGCAGCAGTGAATGAAATACTGTATTGACAGGCATAAACTGCAAAATATCGCTTAAGATACTGAACTTCGCCAGAACGAAATCCACGGCTTTTGTATAGGCAAAATATAAGGTCAGAAGCGGCAGGGCGGCGCCGATAATTCCCAGGATGATTCCCTCCAGGAGGAAGGGCATTCGGACAAAAAGGTCGGTGGCGCCAATGAGCTTCATAATGCCGATCTCTTCCTTTCGAATGGAGATACCGGTGGAGATAGTATTACTGATCAGGAAAATCGATACAAGAAGGAGCAGCGTGATCAGCCCGATGGAAACGTAGGCGACCAGACGGTTCAGGCTGCTTAACGTCCGTACGGCCGCTTCGGAATGCTCCACTTCCCGCACGTAATCCAGGCTTTCGATATACGCGATCAGCTCGCCCTGCTTTTCAATCTTATTGACGTAGACGCGGTAGCTGGCGGAATTGGCTAGGGGATTATCCTCTTTAAAGCCCTCCGCCGCCTGGGGATGATCCTTGAAATTCTGCTCTACGAATTCGTTCCAGGCGTCGTCTGCAGAGATATATTCCATCTTTTTTACTTCCGGACGCTTCCGGATCAAACTGCCGATTTCGTCGATTTTCGCCTGATCCAACGGCTCCTTTTCGTCGTCGTCCGCAGCGGTCTCTGTATCCGCATTCCCGAAAAATACCACGATGGGAACGTCCTGTTCAATATGTTTCGTCATATAATTTACATTATTCACAATGGAAAAAAATATGCCAAATAATAAGATGCATGCAAACATTGTCACAATAGAAGCAAGGGAAAACATCCAGTTCCTGCCGATATTTTTCACGCCTTGCTTTAAAGTATACCAGACGGTACTAATCATGATATTCCCCTTCCTGTTCGTCGCTGATGATGACGCCCCTGCGCATAGCTACGACCCGTTTTTTCATAGCGTTGACGATTTCTTTATTGTGTGTAACCACGAGCACGGTCGTGCCCCGGGCGTTGATTTCCTCCAGAAGCTGCATAATTTCCAGCGCTGTCTGGGGATCTAAGTTTCCCGTTGGTTCATCGGCCAGAAGGATATCCGGCTGGTTCACAAGCGCCCGGGCTAAGGCTACCCGCTGCTGTTCGCCGCCGGAGAGCTCCTTGGGACGGGATTTGTATTTTTCTGCCAGGCCCACGACGGTAAGCATCTCGGGGACGCGCTTGCGGATCACCCGGGTGGGGCGGCCGATGACCCGCTGGGCAAAGGCTACGTTTTCGTAGACATTCCGGTCTTTTAAAAGCCGGAAATCCTGGAATACTACGCCCAGCGTACGGCGGTATTTCGCCACCTTGCGGCGTTTCATTTCTTCTAGTTTCTGGCCGTTCACCATAATGGAGCCGGAGGTGGCGTCCAGCTCTTTCATCAGCAGTTTGAGCAGGGTGGATTTCCCTGAACCGCTGCTGCCTACGATGAAGACGAATTCCCCTTTCTCAATATGCAGGTTCAAACGGTTCACAGCGGGCTGCGCTTTTCCGTAGGACTTGCATACGTCTACCATATCAATCATCCATATCCTCCTTGGTACCGCGGGCAAAAGAAGAGCCCTCCTGCCGTTTCTTGCGGAATGTTTTCATTAATTTGTAATATGATTGTAACATAATGTCGGGAAAATACAAGTCTTTTTCCGTCTGGCAGCCTTCTTTTTTGTATGGACAGTAAAAAAGCGTTTGGAAAAAGACTTCCCCGAACGCTTTTGGTAAAGTACGTAAAATCACTAGGCAGGCAAAAGAGCGCGGCGCGCCTGTTTCTATAGAGTACGTCATCTGTATAAGCGGTGGCATACTCTATAGAAGCAAAGCGCGAAAGGCAGGCTTTGCCAGCCGTCAAAGTCAATACTCCAGAGTTTCCATATAACGCATGTAGCGAACGACCATCAGCGCGATCTTGAAGGTAATGGCGTCCTCGAAGATTCGCAGGTCCAGGCCAGTGCTCTTTTGTAGTTTATCCAGACGGTAGACCAGCGTATTCCGATGGATATAGAGCTGCCGGGAGGTTTCGGAGACATTTAGGCTGTTTTCGAAAAATTTGTTAATGGTCATCAGCGTTTCTTCATCGAAATCATCCGGGGATTTGTTTTCAAAGATTTCTTTGATAAACATTTTGCATAAGGGGATAGGAAGCTGATAGATCAGACGGCCGATCCCCAGGGAGCTGTAGGCGATGACTTCTTTGTCTACAAAAAAGATCTTTCCTACGTCCAGAGCCATGCGCGCTTCTTTATAAGAGCGGGAGATTTCTTTTAATTCTCGGACAATGGTGCCGTAGGCGATGTGAGTTCCCGGATTTTTATCTAGGCCCAGGGAATCCAGGATGGTCTTGGCCAGCTTATCCATCTCCGGATATCCTTCGTCTTCACCCAGTTCCTTGACGATGATTACGCTCTTTTCATCAACGGCGGTGATGAAATCCCGGCTTTTTCCGCCGAATAGGCTCCGGACGCTTTCCATGGCGTTTTGGTCCGTTTCCAGAATCAGCACGACCCGCCGCATTTCTGTTTCGATGTGCAGCTTTTTGGCTCGGTTACAGATATCTACAAGCAGCAGATTGTCCAAAAGAAGATTCTTGATAAAGCTGTCCTTATCCAATCGTTCTCTGTAAGCGATCATCAGATTCTGGAGCTGGAAGGCGGCCAGTTTTCCGATCATATATGTATCTTCATCCTCTCCGTGCACAACCAGAACGTACTCTAATTGATGGTCGTCGCACACCTTAAAATACTGGTATCCCTTGATTAGCTGGCTGTCTGCCTGGGAGTCGGCAAACGCCTGGATATCCGGGCCGCTGATGTCGAAATTTGAGTCGGTAAACGCCAGCATTTTGCCCTCCGTATCGATGACGCACAATTCGGTTCTTGAAATTTCTTTTAATCCTTCTAGCGTGTTTTGAAGTATCTGATTTGATATCATCTCGTTCACCCCTTCTTTTGCTACTGCTGTTCTTATGCCATGCAATGCTTTTCTGAAGTCTATTTTAATACAAAATCACCAAAAAAGAAAGAGGGAATGAAAGAAAAATCTTGGGTTTTTGTGTAAATTTACTTAATTCTAAGAAAAATATTCGTTAAACTTTTCCATTTGCAAGGCTTTTTTCACAGAGCGGGAATTTTGGACGGTTTGTAAAATTTTTTCTTTCGTACTTTCGTATGAAAAAACGGCTGCCGGCAGCAGACTTTTTTGCATATCATTGCGTAGAAAAAAGCCGCCGACGGCAGGTTTTTCGTATCGTCTATTTGGCCGTCTGAGGGGGAAGGGCCGGCTCCTCAATAAAGCCCTCGCCGAATACCTCCCGCGCGTCGCTGACAATGACGAAAGCCCGGGGATCGATCCTGGCGGCGATCTCTTTTAGCTGGATCAATTGTTTCTTGGAGACTACGCAAAAAAGCATCATTTTTTCTTCATCAGAGAACATACCTTTCGCGGAAATGCCAGTAACGCCCCGTCCCAGTTCTTCCATCAGCGTATCAGAGATTTCTGAAAAATGATCGGAAATGATGTAAGCGGCCTTGGAAAATTTCAGGCCTTCGATCAGTCCGTCGGAAATTTTTGTAACCAGGAATACCGAAATAATTCCGTACATCGCCTTGCGGAGACCGAAAACGTACGCGCCTGAAATAACGATGATACCGTCGATTACCAGCAGGATCTGGGCGATGGAATAATGCCGCATGTGCCGTTGCAGAATCGCCGCCAGAAAGTCCGTTCCGCCGGTGGTGCCGTGGCCCAAAAAGACGAAGCCGATGCCTACGCCCATCAGGACGCCGCCGTAGATCGCCGTTAAAAAAAGATCGCCGCTGGCGATGGGAAATACCGGTTGTACGTAGAGCCAAAGAGAGAGAAATAATTCTCCGGCCAGGGCTTTTTTCAGGCCCCGAAAGCCCAGAATCTTTAAACCAGCAAGAAAGATCAGCGCATTGAGCGCGATATTTGTCAGCCATAGCGGGAAGCCGCCGGGGAACATCGGCTGGCTGATCTCTTTAATCAGGATCGCCGCGCCGCTAAAACCGCCGGGCACTAGTCCGGCTTCGTCGAATACAGATTTTACAGAAAGGGCCATCAGCCCCGTTCCGATAGCAATCAGAAAATAATCCAGATACCATGTTTTTTTCATCTGCAGCATAGAAATCCCTCCTAATTTGTAGAAATATTACCGCCAAAAATCTCTGACGGTCTCTTCATTATAACGGAGCAAAAGCCGCTTGTAAAGCGTAATCCCCGGTTTTTTGGGCGGCTATGCGTGTTCCTGAAAGCCCCAAAAGTCGTTTTGGGGAAACTGACGAAAATCAATATCCAAATTTTTCTTGACAAACAGATATATCCTTTATATACTTTGGGTGTCAAAAATAGCTGTATAGGCAAAATGGCTGAACGGCCGCGCCTTTTACGCGTTGCCGGCTGTCAGTTGGACGCCATAGCATGCACAAAAGCTGCCGAAGGCATGTATTTTGTATTTTTGCTGTTCGCAGCCCGTCTTATTGCCGGCTGCGGAATGAACAGAGACCTTTTACAAGGGAAGAACGAGAAAATCATAAAGGAGAAACAGCCATGTTAGAAAAAATGCAGGAAATTATTGCAGAACAATTGAATTGTGACGCGAATTCCATTACGGAGGAAACGTCCTTTAAGGATGATTTGGGAGCCGATTCCCTGGATCTGTTTGAACTGGTTATGGCTCTGGAGGATGAATATTCCGTAGAGATCCCCGCGGAAGAGCTGACGGATCTGACGACGGTCGGCGCGGTGATCGAGTATTTGAAGACCAAAGGCGTGGAGCTTTGATGCAGTGACCGGCTGCAGTACAGGACGTACAGGCCGCGCTGTGTATGTGAGCGGGCTTTGTACGTTTTGTTTTGGCCAAAAGGTTTGATAATCAAAATATTTTAAAATCAAAGAATTAACAAGAGGAAAAAATTATGGGAAAGATTGGATTTCTCTTTCCAGGGCAGGGCGCGCAGTACGTGGGAATGGGACAGGAATTTTATCGGGATTTTCCCTCGTTTCGAGAGGTATTTTCCTGCGCCGGCGATAGGGCCGGATTGGATATGGCCCGGCTTTGCTTTAAAGGGGAGGAAGAGCTGCATATCACGGAATATACGCAGATCGCTATCCTGGCGGTATCCATGGGGATTTTAAAGGTATTAAAGGAACAGGGCCTTACTTCCGACGGGAATGGGGGCTTAAGCCTGGGCGAGTACGGCGCGCTGGCGGCCTCCGGTGCGATCGATTTGCCGGATGCGTTTTCTTTGGTGCGGAAAAGAGGCATCTATATGCAGGAAGCCGTGCCCACAGGCGGCGCTATGTGCGCGGTGCTGGGCATGGAGGCTGCTGCCATTGAAAAAGTCTGCCAGGAAGCAGAGGGCCGCGTCTTTGTAGCGAATTATAACTGTCCGGGGCAGATCGTAATTACTGGAGAGGAAGCGGCGGTCCAGACGGCCGCTAAGCAGTTATTAGAAGCGGGCGCTAGACGGATTCTGCCTTTGAAGGTCAGCGGCCCGTTCCATTCCCCGCTGCTGTATGAAGCAGGCGAGCGGCTGGCCGACGCGCTTGAGGATGTGCAGATCCACAGCTTTTCGACGCCGTATGTAAGCAACGTGACCGGAGATTATGTCACAGATCCGGCCCAGGTAAAGGATCTGTTGATCCAACAGGTGTCCTCGCCGGTGCGATGGCAGCAGTGTGTGGAAGCGATGATCGCCGGCGGTATAGATACTTTCGTGGAGATCGGTCCCGGACGGACGTTAAACGGCTTTTTGCGAAAAATTGACCGCAGCGTGCAGGGATATTCTGTGGAAAAGCCGTCGGATATGGAAAAGGTCCTGACGGCGCTGCTTCCATAAAAGAGAGAAGAAAGAGGGAAACATGGGATTATTAGAAAATAAGATTGCGCTGGTGACAGGAGCCGGCGGCGGCATTGGCCGCGCGATTGCTTTGGCTTTTGCCCGGGAAGGAGCGACGATTCTGCTCAATTACCGGGGAGCGATCGAAAAAGTGGAAAAGGTAAAAAAGGAAATAGAGGCGGCCGGCGGCCAGGCGCAGCTTTACAAATGCGATGTCAGTGATTTTACGGCCTGTCAGGAAATGATCCAGGCGGCTATAAAGGATTTCGGCCGGGTGGATATTTTGGTCAATAACGCGGGAATCACCAGGGACGGCCTGATTATGAAGATGAAGGAGGAGGATTTCGACGCGGTGATCCGTACGAATCTCAAGGGAACCTTCAATACGATCCGCCATCTCTCCCGGTATATGCTGAAACAAAAAAGCGGGAAAATTATCAACATTTCTTCCGTTTCCGGCATCCTTGGAAACGCCGGCCAGGCCAATTACGCGGCGTCAAAGGCCGGGGTGATCGGATTGACGAAGACGATGGCCCGGGAGCTTGCCAGCCGGGGAATTACCGTGAACGCCATAGCGCCGGGCTTTGTGGATACGGAGATGACCGCCATATTGCCGGAAGCAGTGAAGGAAGAAGCCTGCCGGCAGATTCTTCTGGGGCGTTTTGGCAAGGCGTCTGAGATCGCGGAGACGGCCATTTTTCTGGCCTGCGCCAAAGCGGATTATATTACCGGCCAGGTGATCAGCGTGGACGGCGGCATGAATCTATAGGAGGAAGCAAGGGTGAGAAGAGTAGTAGTGACCGGTATGGGAGCCATTACGCCCATCGGATTAAATACAGAGGAATTCTGGGAAAGTATAAAAGCGGGCCGTACGGGCTTTGGGGAAGTGAGTCATTTTGATACGACAGATTTCAAAGCGCATCTGGCGGCGGAAGTCAAAGGCTTTGATCCCAAGAATTTTATGGATGCGAAATCAGCCAGAAGGATGGATCTGTTCTGTCAGTACGCCGTGGCGGCGGCCCGGGAAGCGTTGGAGATGTCCGGCCTTTCGATGGAAAAGGAAGATCCCTTTCGGGTGGGCTGTTCCATCGGCTCCGGCATCGGAAGCCTGCAGGTGATTGAGAAGGAACACAGCCGTCTGCTGGAGAAAGGACCGAACCGCCTGGGGCCGCTGATGGTGCCCCGGATGATCTCCAATATGGCGGCGGGAAACGTTTCGATACAATTTGGCCTGCAGGGAAAGAGCATCAATGTGGTAACGGCCTGCGCGACCGGTACGAACAGCATCGGCGAGGCATACCGGAGCATTCAATGCGCCGACGCCGACGTGATGGTGGCGGGCGGTACGGAGGCGGCGATTACGCCCGTGGGCTACGGCGGTTTCCAGGCGTTGACGGCGTTGTCCACTTCCACGGATGTGAAGCGCTGCTCCATTCCCTTTGATAAAGAGAGAAACGGCTTCGTTATGGGCGAGGGAGCCGGTATCGTGGTACTCGAGGAGCTGGAGCACGCCAAACGGCGAAATGCAAAGATCCTGGCGGAAGTTGTGGGTTACGGGACTTCTTCCGACGCGTATCACATTACCGCGCCCTTAGAGGACGGCGCAGGCGCGGCCCGGGCGATGGAAAACGCCTTGGCGGAAGCGGGCGTCGAGCCGTGGGACATTCCGTATATTAATGCTCACGGTACCGGCACCCAGCTAAACGATCTGGCGGAGACCCGCGCGATTCATCGGGTATTTGGCGAACACGCCTGGAAGCTCAAGGTAAATTCCACAAAATCCATGATCGGCCATCTGCTGGGCGCCGCCGGAGCAGTGGAATGTATCACCTGCGTCAAGACGCTTTTGGAAGGCTTTATCCACGAAACGGCGGGCTATCAGGTGAAAGATGAAGCGTGTGATTTGGATTATGTGACGAACGGGCCTGTGGAAATGGAAGTGGCGTACGCGCTGAGTACATCCCTGGGCTTCGGCGGGCACAACGCGGTTCTTCTGCTGAAGAAATATAGGGAAGATCGGGAGGCATAATATGGAGTTGACACAGATCCTTACATTGATACAGACGGTCAGCGATTCGAATTTAACGGAGTTTTCCATGGAGCAGGGCGATCTGAAGATTTCCATGCAGGCGCAAAGAAGCCCCGTGCCGGCCGCCTCTTTCCAGGAGACGACCGTCATGCCGGCCAAAAGCCCCGTACCCAAAGAAACGGAGGACGTCCAGGGTCAGGTGGTTACGTCGCCGCTGGTGGGGACGTTCTACAGTAGTCCCTCGGAGGACGCCGCGCCTTTCGTAGCAGTGGGCGATACGGTAAAGGCCGGCCAGGTGCTGGGCATTGTGGAAGCCATGAAGCTGATGAACGAGATTGAGTCGGAATATACCGGCGTGGTGCAGCAGATTCTTGTGGAAAATGAACAGACAGTGGAATATGGACAGCCGCTGTTTGTAATTGCATAGGAGAAAAAAGATGACATTGACAATAAAGGAAATCATGGAGATTTTGCCCCATCGGCAGCCGTTTCTTTTAATTGATACGATCGAGGAGCTGGAGCCTGGCGTGCGGGCAGTAGGACGCAAATGCGTTTCCTATAACGAGCCGTATTTCGCCGGCCATTTCCCCGGGGAACCGGTGATGCCTGGCGTTCTGATCATTGAGGCATTGGCGCAGGTCGGAGCGGTGACGATCCTTAGCAAACCGGAATTTAAAGGAAAGATTGCGTATTTCGGCGCGATCAATTCGGCAAAATTCAAAAATAAAGTAGTGCCAGGCGACGTCCTGACCCTGGAGGTGGAGCTGATCCGCCAGAAAGGGCCTGTGGGCGTGGGACGGGCAAAGGCGACGAAGCAGGACGGGAGCGTAGCCGTTCTGGCCGAGCTGACCTTTGCCATCGGCTAAGAAAGGGCGAGGCTATGTTTACAAAGCTTTTGATCGCAAACCGGGGCGAGATTGCCGTTCGGATCATCCGCGCCTGTCGGGAAATGGGAATCGAGACGGTGGCGGTGTATTCGGAGGCGGATAGGGAAGCGCTGCATACTCAGCTGGCGGACGAAGCGATCTGCATCGGTCCGGCGGCTCCCAAGGAAAGCTATCTGCATATGGAACGCATTTTGAGCGCCGCCGAGGCGTCCGGCGCCCAGGCGATCCACCCGGGCGTGGGCTTTTTATCGGAAAACGAGCATTTTGCCCGGATGTGCCGGCAGTGCGGGCTGACCTTTGTCGGGCCTTCGGCGGATATTATCCGGAAAATGGGCAATAAGGCTGAAGCCAGAAAGACGATGCAAAGGGCCAAGGTGCCGGTAGTGCCCGGAAGCCGGGAGCCGGTTTCCCATATAGAAGAAGCGAAAAGGGCGGCGAAGAAGATCGGCTTTCCGATTATGATCAAAGCGGCCTTGGGAGGCGGCGGAAAAGGCATCCGGGTAGCCGAAACAGCCGACGTTTTCGAGGATCATTTCTTTACGGCTCAAAGAGAGGCTCTTGGCGCCTTTGGAGACGGCACGATGTATCTGGAGCGGTACATCCGGCGGCCCCGCCATGTGGAGGTGCAGATTCTCGGGGATGCGTTCGGCCATGTGGTGCATTTGGGAGAGCGGGACTGCTCGATGCAGCGGCTGCATCAGAAGCTGATCGAGGAATCTCCCTGTAGCGCCCTGACAGACAAGCAGCGCGCCCGGATGGGCGAAATGGCCGTGCGCGCCGCGAAGGCCGTAGGGTATCAGAACGCGGGAACGGTGGAATTCCTTTTGGACGCTTCGGGAGAATTTTATTTTATGGAGATGAACACCAGGATTCAGGTGGAACATCCGGTGACAGAATTTGTTTCCGGCGTGGATCTGATCAAGGAGCAAATCCGCATAGCGGCGGGAGAGCCCCTTTCCTTTACCCAGAAAGATATCCGGCTTCGCGGGCACGCCATCGAATGCAGGATCAACGCGGAGGACGCCGCCCGTCATTTTATGCCCTGTCCGGGAGAAATAACGAACCTGCATTTGCCCGGGGGCAACGGCGTTCGCATGGATACGGCGCTCTATGGCGGCTGTCAAATTTCTCCGTACTACGATTCGATGCTTTTGAAGGTCATTGTTCATGATAAAGACCGGCCAAGCGCGATTCAAAAGATGGTCAGCACCTTAGGAGAAGTGGTCATCGACGGAATCACGACGAATCTGGATTTCCAGTATGAGCTTTTGAATCAGCGGGATTTTCGGGAGGGCCGAGTGACTACGCATTTTATCCAGGAGCATTATAAGGATCTATAAGGAGGAGCGCATATGCCGGATCTGAAAAAATTTTTCAAAAAACCAAATTCCAAGGGAAAGTCCCGGCAGGCTTTGGAGGTTCCCCAGGGCCTTTGGATAAAATGTCCCAAATGTCAGGAGATCGTTTATAAAGAGGAAGTCAAGACCCGCGCCTATAGCTGTCCTAAGTGCGGCGGCTATTTTCGAATGAAGGCGGGCGCCCGTCTGCGTATGGTAATCGACGAGGGTTCCTTTATCGAGTGGGATACGGATCTGGAGAGCGCCGATCCCTTACATTATCCGGGATATCCGGAGAAGATTGCGCAGCTGCGGACCAAGACGCGCCTCCATGAGGGCGTCCGGATCGGAGAGGCCGCGATCGGCGGGATCCCGGTGGTGATCGGCGTCTGCGACGCCCGCTTTTTTATGGGAAGTATGGGCTATGTGGTCGGAGAGAAGATCACTCGGGCGGTGGAGGAAGCGACCAGAAGGCGTCTGCCGGTGGTGCTTTTTTGCTGTTCCGGCGGCGCGCGGATGCAGGAAGGGATGGTTTCCTTGATGCAGATGGCGAAAACGGCGGCGGCCATTGGCCGGCATCAGGACGCGGGGCTTTTGTATCTGCCGATTTTGACCGATCCGACGATGGGCGGGGTTACGGCCAGCTTTGCTATGCTGGGCGATATTATTCTGGCGGAGCCGGGGGCGCTGATTGGCTTTGCAGGGCCGCGGGTCATTGCTCAGACGATCGGACAGAAGCTGCCGGAGGGCTTTCAGCGGGCGGAATTTCTGGTGGAACATGGAATCATCGACGGCGTGCTGCCCAGAGAACGGCAAAAAGAGACGCTCTCCTGGCTCTTGGCTTTTCATCAAAAGACTGTGGACTATACGGTCTTTCCATCCGTGCTTCCCATATCGGCGCAGGAGGCGGAGCCGGAAAAGGAAACGGGGGACGCGCCCTCTTGTTGGGAGCGGGTGCAGGCGGCCAGAAGCAGCGAGCGGCCCACCAGCCTGGAATATATTACCGGAATCTTTCGGGATTTTATGGAGTTGCATGGGGACCGTCATTGCCGGGACGATCGGGCGATTGTCGGCGGGATCGCCTTGCTAGACGACCAGCCGGTCACGGTGATCGGCATCCAAAAAGGGCGGGATACGAAGGACAATATTTTGCGGAATTTCGGTATGCCCTATCCGGAAGGCTACCGGAAAGCGCTGCGTCTGATGCAGCAGGCGCAGAAATTTGGCCGTCCGATTTTGCTTTTGATTGATACGCCGGGCGCCTTCTGCGGCATAGAAGCGGAGGAGAGGGGCCAGGGAGAAGCTATTGCCAGAAACCTGCTGGAAATGGCGAAACTGACGGTGCCCATCCTTTCCATCGTGATTGGGGAGGGCGGCAGCGGCGGCGCGCTGGCGCTGGCAGTCGCCAATGAAGTCTGGATGCTGGAAAACACCTCTTATACGATTCTTTCGCCGGAGGGATTTGCCTCGATTTTGTGGAAGGATGGAAAAAAAGCGCCGGAGGCGGCCGAGATGATGAAAGTCACGGCTGCAGAATTAAAGGAAATGGGCATTATTGAAAAAGTAATTCCGGAAAACCCGACGGCCAGCCGGGAGAATCTGCCAGAGCTCTGCCAGGCTTTGAAGATTTTCATTCGGGATTTCCTGCGGCGTCAGGAGGGAAAATCTCCGGAAGAACTGGCCGCACAACGGTATGAGCGATTTCGGAAATTCTAGATGCCTGAATATGCAGAAAGGCTGCCAGTGGCAGTTTTTCAGCATTCTATGCAAATTTAATTACACAGTAATATAGTAGGGAAATTCTATTGACAAAGCCGTTTTTCTGTACTATTATGGAAATGATCAGATAAAAGCTTCCGAAAAGGCGCGGTAGAGAACGCCAAATCCCGCGCGTTTTCGGCCGGGCTTTACAAACGACTGAGATATTATATGCAGAAGGGAAGCGATGTTTATGCGTACGAACACAAAGAAACTGATTCTGGCGGCACTTTTCGCCGCGCTGGCCTGTGTGGCTACAATGTCGATTCGGATTCCCACACCGGGAACCGGGGGCTATATCCATCCGGGCGATGCGGTGGTGATTCTTTCCGGCGTTTTTCTAGGCCCTGTGTACGGCGGGCTAGCCGCGGGAATTGGTTCCGCCATGTCGGATCTTTTGGGCGGCTATTTTATCTATGTGCCGATCACATTGGGAATTAAGGGGCTGATCGCCTTTTTGACCGGCGCAGCCTTTGAGCAGCTAAAAAGAAAGCATGCCAACGCGTACATAGGCGTAATCATTGGTGGAATCATAGATATCATCCTTGTGCCGGGCGGCTATGGCCTTTGCGAAATTCCACTGTACGGCCTGGCGGGCGCGCTGGCCAGTATGCCGGCGAATTTCGTCCAGGGAATTGGCGGTCTGATCCTGGCGCTGGTGCTGTTTCCGGTTTTGGCGGCGGTACCCGAATTTAAACAGATGCTTTACGTGGAAGTGCGGCGTAAGTAAAATGAATACGGAAAACCCTCTGAACTTTGCACAGATCGTGCAGAAGCAGAGGGTTTTCTTTTTTAATATTCCCGTTTGCAGGTAAACCGTACGGAGAGCCCGTAGGAAACGCCCAGGCACAAAAGATGCAAAAGTATCAGGATAATGATGAGAGTTGGCTGGCCGAGGGAAAGGATTTTTTCTTTTAAAAGAAACAGATCCATGTGGAAATACGCTGCCGCTTTTCCCAGAAGGGAGCCTGCGACTACGATGCCTAAAGCCACGCAGACGATGATGATTCGGCTGATGTCGGCGCCGAATTTCAGCTGTATGGGGAGCAGAAGCAGCAGCATCAGCAGGGACAGATCCAGGTAGAGAAAGCTCTGGAAAAGGAGCGAGGGAAGCCCGGACGTCCTTGTGGCAACGGCTACCAGGATAAAACTTAAAAGCCATCCGGCAAGGCTAAATAGAAAGCTGAACAGGTATTTTTCCGCAACGTACGTCCTGCGGGAGATCGGAAGAGTCATTAAAAAAGCAGAGCTTTTTTCCTGCTCGTCATAGCTGATCGTGGTGAGCGCCAGCATGGCGGCGAACATGGTGAAGTAGCCGATGATAAAGGTGAAATCCATACCGGTGATAAGAAACATAGCTGCCAGAAAGCAGATAATATAAAGCAGCCGCCGGTTATTTTTTGTCAAATATAGATCCTTTAAAAGCAATCCTTTCATAGCTTTTCCCCCTTTACAAGCATGGTAATCACGTTGTCGATCGCGCCCCGTTCGATGACGAGCCGCGGATAGTTTGTCCGATAGAAATCCCGGCGGTTAGTCAGGCAGCTATACCCGAAAGACTCCGGCCGGACGGCGACGATGTATCGTTTGTCCAACGCTTGGTAATCTTCCCCGCCAAGCTTCATCAGGCCGTAACGATCCAGCAGTACGTCCGTATCCTCGTGGAAAATCATGTTTCCCTGATGGAGCATATAGAGATCGTCGCACAGTCCCTCCAGGTCGCTGGAAATGTGGGAGCTGATCAAGATAGAGCGATCGCCGGCGTCCATATAATTCCGGAGCATATCCAGAATGTCGTCTCTGGCAAGTACGTCCAGGCCGGAGGTAGGCTCGTCCAAAAGAAGTAGCTTTGCGCCGTAGCTTGTGGCGACCAGAATTTTCAGCTTCGCCTTCATACCGGTGGAAAAATCGCCGATTCGCTTGGTCAAAGGCAAAGCAAACTGTTCGCATTTTTCTAGGAAGGCCGTCTGGTCAAAGCGTCGGTACATACAGCGCATAATGTTTGCGATATCCTTGGGCGATAAGGCTGGATGAAAGCCGCCGTCCGACAGGACGACTCCGATGTCTTCTTTTTCTGCTGTGGAAAGAGCGGCGCGGGGCTTGCCGAAGATTTCTACGTCGCCTCCATCTAGAGAGATCAGTCCCAGAATCCCTTTAAAGACCGTGCTCTTTCCGGCGCCGTTTTGACCGATGCAGCCGGTGATACAGCCTTCTTTTACTTCTAGGGAACAATGCAGTGAAAATTGTGGGTAATTCTTTTGTATCTGTTCTAGTCGTAAGGTCATAGCGTATCCTCCATGATCAATTTGAATAAATCCTGTAGTTCCTGCCGGCTCATGCCGAAATGTAGTCCCTTTTTCACGGCCAGCTCCAGATCGGCCTCCACTTCCTTTTGCCGTTCTTCTTTTAAAAGTTCCCGCGAAGTATGAGCCACGAAGCTTCCCTTTCCGTGCACAGTGACGATGTGTCCTTCCTCTTCCAGACAGTCATAGGCTTTTTTCACCGTCAGAGCGCTGATTTTCAATTCTTTGGAAAGGGACCGTACGGAAGGGAGCATCGTTTCCTCTAAAAGCTCTCCGGCCAGGATCAGCGCCTTGATCTGTTCCGCCACCTGTTCATAGATGGGCTGCATGGAAGAATTATTGATGATTATATGCATAAGCGTTCCTTTCTTTGCAAACAGTATATAACAGTATATATCAGTTGTCAACTGTTATATACTGTTTTTTGGAAATTTATAAAACGTCTCCTTTGAGGGATATTTTTTAACGCCTTAGGACATTTCAAGGGATACGAAAAAAGGCCCGCTGTGTAAGGGGCCTTGCTTTTCGTAAGAAGCTTTAGGTATAGCTTCCTTTTCCGGCGCCGGGCAGATAAGGGCCGAAGCATACGGCGACGTTTCCTTTTTTAGTATGTCTTTCTTTGCTTTTGGGCGTATATTTTGGAAAGGAGACTAGGACAATTCCTCTTTGCTCTATTCCAGGATTCCCGCTTTTTTCAGATAGCCCGCGCCGTCGTAACATCCGCGAAAATACACGGCCTCCATCTGCATATCAAAAAGCTGGTTCCGAAGCTCCAGGATTTTTAGCAGGGCGTTGCATTCCGGCTGGGATAATTCGTCGGCTTTTTCTGTGTCCAGCGCAGCCATAACTTTTGGATATTCGGCGTAAAGCTTTTCGATTTTTTCTTCGATGGCCCGATAGTCGGGATTGTTTTTCGACAGCTTTGCAACGACGGAACTTAGATATTCATCGAAAATACTGTCGTGTACGTCTACGAAAGTCTCGAATTGAAAATGCTCGGACATAGTTGGTTACCTCCATTTTTAAAAAAATATTTTTGTAAGAAACTCCTGTGGGATGAAGTATGTGCGCGTCTTCTTTAGGGATTTTCTCTTTGTTTTTTCTGGTTCTGGTACAGCAGGTACGCGGCGCTTAGGAGGATCTGTACTACTGTAGAAGCCGGCGTAGCCAGACCGATGTGGAATAGTGTAGCGCCCGCTTGAAGGCTGGCCATATAGGAAAAGGGAATCCGCACCGCAAAGGCGCCGGCGACGCCCTGTACCAGTACGAAAACGGTTTTGCCGCAGCCGTTAAAGTAGCCCAGGAAGCAGAATAGAAAGGAAGTCAGCAGGCAGTCGATGGAATAGGCCTTTAAATAGCTGGCGGAAGCGGCGACGACCTGTGTATCCTTCGTAAACAGAGAAGACATAAGGTCTCCGTGGAAAAAGGAAAAATAAAACATAAATACGCCGGCAGCTAAAGAGGTCAGTATGCCGTACAGGAGCGCCTTTTTTGCCCGGTCCATCCGGCCGGCGCCCACGTTTTGGGCGACGAAGGCGGACATGGACTGCATGAAAGCAGAGGGCACAAGCATAACGAAGCCGCATAGCTTTTCCGCCACGCCCGCGCCGGCGGAGGCGATAAGGCCCATGGAATTGACGATGGCCAGGATGACCAGGAAGGAAATGCTGACCAGCAGATCCTGCAGGGCGATGGGAATGCCCAGGGAAAAAATCCGGCCGATGCGCTTTCGGTCAAAACGGATATAAGACCGTTGGAACGAAAAAGGCAGCGTTCTTTTCCGTATGATTCCTATGGATAGAAGCACGCTTGCGGCCTGGGAGAGTACGGTGGCCAACGCCGCGCCAGCCACGTTCATATGGAGGACGCCTACGAACAGCAGGTCTCCTAAGATATTCAAAATACAGGAAATTGTCACGGTGATCAGCGGCATTTTGGAATCACCGGTTCCCCGGAAAATGCTGCCGAGTACATTATACGCCACGATAAAGAGAATGCCGGCCGAACAGATTCTTACATAGGTTACGGTCTCTGTAAAGGCCTCCGCCGGCGCCTGCATCAGCGCGGCCAGCAAAGAAGCGGCGGCGATCAGTACGACGGTCAGTACGAGGCTCAGCGCGCCGAAAAGGCAAATGCCGCTGCCGATGACCCGCCCGGCCTCCTCGGGACGCTTTTCCCCGATTTTCTGACCGGCCAGAATCGTAATGCCCATGGACAGGCCGGTAATGACGACGGTGATGGTGTGCATGATCTGGCTGCCGGTGGATACGGCCGATACGTCCAGCGCCGCGTTGAATTGTCCGACGATCATTAGATCCACAGCGCCGTACATGGCCTGTAAG
>CAOJIB010000009.1 GCA_948436455.1 uncultured Blautia sp. | reverse complement strand
AATGCCGGTCACCTCCTCCCCTATTTTGGGCTATCTATTTCCCGACAGCCCCTTTTCTATGCCGTTCAGATACTTTAAGAGCCCATCAGCTTTTCCTCGTAATTCTTTTCCGTGGAGGGTCGGCCGAGGATCTACGCGATGTATTTGCTCAGGAGGCTCATCAGGAACAAGGAAAAGAGGATGGAAATACAGGTGACGATGATGGCCCGCACCAGATACGGTGTTTGGGGCGCCACGTGAATCGTCATATTATAAAGTCCCTGCAGAAAGTTTTTGTGGATCAGATAGATGCCCATGGTATTCTGGCCGATATGGACGATCCAGCTCTTGTGCGTAAGCAAGCGGTCGGCAATCTGCGCCAGCATCAGGATCATCAGGCTGCCCGCGACGCCGTTTACCAGACAGAGGACGGGACTGCCGAATTCCGCGTTCGCCATCAGCATAAACGGATGCTCCTCGGAATACTGGGTAAAATGCATGGAAACAAGAAGCACGGCCAGAGAGGCGGCGGCGATTCCAAGCTTTAAAAGGCTTTTGCGCCCAGCCAGCCTTTCCAGGTACGGCCGGCCAAGATAGCCCAGAAGCATAAACGTGCTGGCGACAAAGGCAATGTCGAAGCCCCAGGGCATTCCGATACCGTCGCCGGTATTGTTATGCGGCAGCGCCATACCCAGGATAAAAAAGAGCAGCGCGCATACGGCGGCGCATTTTCGAGGATTCCATTTGCATTTCCAGGCGAGATGCATCATGGCCTCCTGATACGTCCTTGCCATGAATAGCACAGGCAAGAACCAAAGGGAGCTTAAGGACTGGGTATTGCGCAGCACAATCCAGCTTCCGTACAGCGCTTTTCCCACGTTGATATAGGAAAAGGACATGTAAATAGCCGCCCAGATGATGTACGGGACAAAGAGTCCCAGCAGATTTTTTTTGAAAAAGCTTTTCCACGACCGTACGCCGTACTGGTCTTTCTGCTTTAAAAAGATCCCGGACATCATAAAAAATAACGGCATGTGGAAGGTATATAGAAACCGTTCCACCGTGCCGTAGTCCTCCACGGCCCGCGGATGTCCCAGTACCACCAGGAAAATCGCGATGGCCTTGGCGATATCGATGTATTGCAGTCGTGCTGTCTTTTGTGGTTCCATAGCGTATAGAAATCCTTTCTTGAATGCGCTTTCCAGCGAATGTGGATACAGAATATCCCTGCCGCAGGCCAAAAACGCGTACGGCAGGGATATTTTGATACCAAAGTATGCCAAAAGGCTGCCGGCGGCAGGCTTTCGGTATGCGTTACTGGATGACGTGGATCCATCCTTCGGGCGCTGGCAGACGTCCCATCTGGATCCCGGTCAGCGTGTCATAGAGTTTTTGAGTCACAGGACCCATGGCGTTCATACCGCTGGGCAGGCAGATCTCTTTGCCATGATCGACGATCTTGCCCACCGGAGAAATGACGGCGGCCGTGCCGCAAAGTCCGCATTCCGCGAAATCCTTTACCTCGTCCAGGAGGACTTCTCTTTCTTCTACTTTCAGGCCCAGATATTCCTTGGCTACATGCACCAGAGAGCGACGGGTGATGGAAGGCAGGATGCTGTCGGATTTCGGCGTAACGACCTTGTTGTCTTTGGTGACGAACAGGAAATTCGCGCCGCCCGTTTCTTCCACCTTCGTCCGGGTCTTGGGGTCTAAGTACATATTTTCATCGAAGCCCTGATGATGGGCGTCGACGATGGCGTACAGGCTCATGGCGTAGTTCAGGCCGGCCTTGATATTTCCGGTGCCGCAGGGAGCCGCGCGGTCGAAATCACTGATGCGGATCGTCAGAGGCTTAACGCCGCCCTTGAAGTAAGGACCGACCGGCGTGGTAAATATGCGGAATTGATATTCGTCCGCTGGCTTGACGCCGATGACCGCGTTACTGCCGAACATAAAGGGACGGATATATAATGTGGCGCCGGAGCCGTAAGGGGGAACGTACGCTGCGTTTGCCGCCACAGTCTTTTCCACAGCTTCTAGGAAACGTTCCTCCGGGAATACCGGCATTTCCAGGCGGCGTGCGGAATCGGCCATCCGGCTGGCGTTTAAGTCGGGGCGGAAGGTGACGATATGCCCGTCCTCCGTGGTATAGGCCTTTAAGCCTTCAAAAATTGTCTGCGCATATTGAAGCACGCAGGCGCATTCGCTGATCGTGATGGTGTCGTCCGTGATCACCGCGCCTTCGTCCCATGCGCCGTCTTTATAATTGGCGACAAAACGGTAATCTGTTTTTTGATAGTCAAATCCCAGATTTGCCCAGTCAATTTTCTTTTTTTCCATAATAGTTCCTCCAATCCAACGGCGTCCGCCGTAGTTTATATGCTGCATCGGTAGTATGCAAATTTATTATAAAACTTTTGCATAGGGATGCGCAAGAGGCTTGGAAGAAAACTTTTTGGACTTTCGGAAGATTTTTCCGCTTTATTTCACAAAAAGAGGCCGTCCCCAAAACGTAGTTTTAGCGATAGCCTCTTTGTAAAATTAATAATTCTGGGCGTTTATTTCAAAATACGCTTGTGGATGCGCACAGACGGGGCATACTTCGGGGGCGTTTGTGCCGACGACGATATGTCCGCAGTTGCGGCATTCCCATACCTTTACCTCGCTTTTTTTGAAAACTTCCTGCATTTCAAGATTTTTCAAAAGCGCGCGGTAGCGTTCTTCGTGGTGCTTTTCAATGGCTCCTACGCCGCGGAATTTCTCGGCCAGTTCCGGAAAGCCTTCTTCTTCCGCCGTTTTGGCGAAATCTTCGTACATATCCGTCCATTCGTAATTTTCTCCGGCGGCTGCGGCGGCCAAATTCTCCTGCGTATTGCCGATGCCTTCTAATTCCTTCAGCCAGAGCTTCGCATGCTCCTTTTCATTGTCGGCCGTTTTTAAAAACAGGGCGGCGATCTGTTCATAGCCTTCCTTTTTGGCTTTGGATGCGAAATAAGTGTATTTATTCCTTGCCTGTGACTCGCCGGCAAAGGCCGCTTCTAAGTTTTTTTCGGTCTGCGTGCCGGTGTAGGGATTTTTTGCCATGTATTTTTCCTCCATATTATAGGTCGCTGCCGGATACAACGGATAAAGCTGATGGAAAGGGCAGCGGTGTATTTGCAGGTCTATTCTAATATACTGCGCGGGAAGTGTCAAGGATGGCGCTGATAAATGTGGTTTGGGCGTAACTATGAAGCTGTGAGCTGAATAGTTACGCTTGGGTTGTGACAGCCGGGCTATGGATTTGCAGTTTACCGCGAATGCATCCAGCGTGCTACGGCGTCCGGCACGTGTCGGTTCCTCTGGAGGATTTCTTCAAATTCATGGTCCAGAAAAGGCGCCCTTCCACGACCGACTTCGATTGTAAGGGAGGGGATCTCGAGAGCCTCGATGGCCCAGTCCTTATAGCCGCCGGCGTCCAGTCCCGTAGCGCCGGCCAGTGGATAGCCGGTCGCACGGACGACGGACAGAGCTAATTCCTTAGAAAGAGCGTTGACGGGCTGCTTTTGGCCGTATTCCCAGTAAATGACGGAGCCGGAGGCGTGGTAGCTGACGGTGGCCCAAAAGGGAAAGCGCAGAGTATAAAGAGCAAGGGCTGCGGACTCTTCCTCGCTGCAGGGAAAAGGCCCTTTGTAGCCCTTAGCGGCGGGAGCGGCTGTCCTTGGCAGCGTCTTCCAGCCTGCAGGGAAATTCCGGTTCAGATCGACGCTACGGGCGTTGGCTTTCCAATGGGGCCGTCCCTGCTGACAGAGGACGACGCCGTCGGGATTGGTCATGGGAAGGATATGCAGACACATCGCCTTCGGCCGCTGCTTTGTCAGCCATTGGCGGCCAAGGGCCAAAAGCAGCCGGGCGGTGATATATTCCCGGCCGTGAATGGCTCCCTGGAACAGGACGTTTTTCCCCCGGGAGGAGTCGCCGATACGCAGGGCGTAGAGCGGTCGGCCCCATTCGCTGCGGCCGTAGATCTCCAGGGCGCATGTTCCGGGGAAATCAGTTCGCAGGCTCTTTACTTCTTCTTGCATGCGTCGATAGCTGTAGCCGATGGCGGGCCTCCTGCGCGAAAAAGGATATTTTTACAGGATATGCCTCCGTATGTTCAAAAAGACCCGAAGAAGGGGGAAATGCAGAAAGCTTGCCACCGGCACCTTTCTGCATACTAAGGCATTCAGAAAGCGCCCAGAGCGTCGAGAATATCCTGGCAGATCTCGATCACGCGTTTATAATCGGTGGAAACGAGGATATCGCCGGCGGCGTCGTACCTTTCCCGGCGGGCGTCCATAAGCTTTTGGATTTCCTTGCGGTTCTTTTTCCCTTTTAGCAGAGGGCGGTTTTCGTCGTTCCGGACTCGGCGCAGGATCGTTTCCGGTTTGGCCGTCAGCCAGATAATGGTGCCGGCCTTTTTCATTTCGCGGACGTTTTCCTCCCGTAGGGGGACGCCGCCGCCACAGGAGACGATGAGCGGCTTCTGGCCCTGGAGCTCCCTTAGAAGGCTCGTTTCCCGTTCCCGGAAATATTCTTCCCCGTGTACGCGGAAAATCTCCGGAATGTCCATACCTTCCCGCCGGACGATCTCCTCGTCCATTTCCAATACCGGCCGGGAGAGGATTTTTCCCAGCAGCTTTCCCACGGTGGATTTGCCGGTTCCCATAAAGCCGATCAAAAAGATGTGAAAGGGAAGTTCTTTTTCTATTTTTATCATACGTCGCTTCCCTCCTGCGCCGTCCACAGATAGGCGGCCGCCTCGTAGGGCCGTAGCCGCCGGCTGCGCAGCTCGTCGTTATTTTCGTAATTGCTGATATATAGCCGGCTTTTGACCGGGCGGATGTCTTCTGGCAGGGAGAAATCCTGCGCGTCCTTGGTGAAATTCAGCACGACCAGCAGATTTTGCCCGTCTAAAGAGCGGTTGTAGATGTACAGGGCCTCGTTTTGCGGTTCGTATTCGGTGAAATCTCCGTATACGGCCACCAGATGTTCATGGCGCAGACGGATGAGCTTTTGCATGTAGAAAAATATGGAATCCGGATCGGCGAGGGCCTTTTTGGCGTTGATTTCCCGGTAATTTTCGTTGATTTTCAGCCAGGGCGTGCTGCTGGTAAAGCCGGCGTTTTTCGTATCGTCCCACTGCATGGGCGTCCGGGCGTTATCCCGGCCGATGTAGGCGATGGCTTCCAGCATTTCCCCTGGATCCTCGCCGCCCTCGACCACCCGTTCCTGCCAGGCGTTGCGGATCTGGATATCCTGATAATCGTCGATGGAAGAAAAGGAGGCGTTCGTCATTCCCAGCTCGTCCCCCTGGTAAATGTACGGGGTGCCCTGCTGGGTCAGCAGCATCGTATAGAGCATCTTGGCGCTCTCTACCCGGTATTTCCCGGGGTCGCCCCAGCGGGATACGCTGCGGGGCTGGTCATGGTTGGTCAGGTACAGGCTGTTCCAGGCCACGTCTTGCAGCTGCGTCTGCCATTTACTTAAGATCGCTTTAAATTCGGAAAGCTTTACCTTATGTACGCGGAATTTATCTCCGTCGGTGTATCCCAGCTCCGTGTGCTCGAATTGGAAGACCATATTCATTTCCTGGCGGCCGAAGCCGGCGTACTTCTTCGCCTCTTCTACAGTGACGCCGGAGGTCTCGCCCACGGTCATGACTTCCGGGTATTTCGAAAGGACGTTGTCGTGCATTTCCCGGAAAAATTCATGGATGCGGGGGCCGTTTTGGTAATGCTCGCCGCCGATATAGCCGCCGGTCGCTTGGCCGTCGGGAAGCCCTTCGCGCTTGGAATACATGCTGGCCACATCCAGTCGGAAGCCGTCGGCGCCCTTGTCGATCCAAAAGCGCATGATATCGTATACCTCCTGGCGGACTTTAGGGTTTTCCCAGTTTAGGTCCGGCTGCTTCTTGGAAAAAATGTGCAGGTAATACTGGCCAGTTTCGGGGCTGTATTCCCAGGTGCTTCCAGAGAAGAAGGAGGTCCAGTTATTGGGCTCTTTGCCGTCCTTGGGATCGCGCCAGATGTAGAAATCCCGGTACGGATTTTCTCTGGACTTTTTACTTTCCAGGAACCAGGGATGCTCGTCGGAAGTATGGTTGACGACCAGATCTACGATTAGGCGGATGCCGCGCTTGTGCATTTCCCTTTGCAGTGTGTCGAAATCCTCCATCGTACCGAATTCATCCATAATGGCCCGATAGTCAGAAATATCGTAGCCGTTGTCGTCGTTGGGGGATTTGTAAAAGGGAGAGATCCATACGGCGTCCACGCCCAGCTCCTTTAGGTAGTCCAGCCGCCGGGTGATGCCCGCAAGATCGCCGACGCCGTCGCCGTTGGAATCCTGGAAGCTTCTGGGGTAAATCTGGTATATAACTGCTTCTTTCCACCATTTTTGATCCATGTGTTTTACTCCTTTACTGCCCGCGGGATCCTTTGGAAAATCCTTTGAAGGCGGGGTATTTGTGGTATATTATAGGCCCTGGCGGCCGGGATTGCAACTGCCGGCCAGGGGAGATTTTGAGGCTTTCTTCCAAAAGTACTGAAAGCTGGCCGGGCGGGCATACACTGTAATAATTGCAAGAGATGTACCTGGAGGATAGAGTTTGAAGAAAAAGCGTTTGGAATGGGTTCTGGGACTGGTGCTGCTTTTGGGCGTTTGGCTGCTCTCCCGTGAGGCGGCACTTTATACGAACGCCCGGGATGCGAAAAAGCCGGTAATTGTTGTGGACGCGGGGCATGGGGGCATAGATCCAGGGATGGTCGGCGTGAATGATCTAAAGGAAAAAGACATCAATCTTTCCATTGCAAAGAAGCTGCGGGATGCGCTGGAAGCCCAGGGCTTCTCGGCGGTGTTGACCAGGGAAGAGGATCAGGGGCTGTACGATGAAAGCAGCCGGAATAAGAAGGCGCAGGATATGCAGCGGCGGGTGGCGCTGATCGAGGAAAAGGAGCCGCTTTTGACGATCAGTATCCATCAGAACAGCTATCAGGATGCTTCCGCCAGTGGGCCACAGGTCTTTTATTATGGGGACTCCAAGGAAGGGGAGGAGCTGGCGACTATCCTGCAGGAAGCCTTAAATACCGGGCTTTCCGTCCCTCGGCCCCGCGTGGCAAAGGGCAATAAAACCTATTATCTGTTAAAAAGAAGCTCTGGCGTCTTAAATATCGTAGAATGCGGCTTTCTGACGAATCCCGAGGAAGCCGCGCTTTTGCAGACAGAGGAATATCAGGAAAAAATTGCCCGGGCCATCACCAAGGGAATTGCGGCGTATCTTTCCCAAAAAGGGACGGATGCATAACAAAAATTCCGGAAACTTTCCGGTTATGCTTTGAATCGGGGCATAATTTTGTTATACTGTATCTGACCAGAACCCGTCTGAGGTATTCTTTCGGACGTGTTTCAGGTTTAGATACCGTTGTATGCAGAAGGGTTGCCGGTGGCAAGCTTTCTGTATGCCTTAGTATACAGAAAATTCCGAGAAAGCCCGCAGGAGAGGAGCAGACATATATGGATCATTTATATATTGTGATGCCCGCGTATAATGAACAAGATACGATCGAAGAGGTTATCCGGCAATGGCATCCGCTGGTGGAGAAAATCGGCGGGGAAAGCCGGCTGGCGGTAGTAAACGATGGAAGTACGGATGCCACGAAAGAGCGGCTAAGGGCGTGCGAAAAACGGTATTCCCGTTTGGTGGTTATCAATAAGGAAAACCAGGGGCACGGGGCAGCGGTGCTGACGGGGTATCGTTATGCCGTCGCCCGGGGCGCGGATTATGTGTTCCAGACGGATTCCGACGGGCAGACGCTGCCCGAAGAATTCTGGCCGTTGTGGAAGGACCGGCAAAAATGCGGGTTGCTTTTAGGACGCCGGCTGCATCGGCAGGACGGCCTTTCCCGGATTTTTGTTACCCGGGTGCTCCGTTTGGTGCTCTTTTTTTGCTTTGGCGTCTGGCTGGCGGACGCCAACACCCCTTTTCGTCTGATGCGGGCGAAGGAGCTGAAAAAGGTTTTGCGCAGGATGCCGTTGAATTTTTACCTCTCGAATGTGCTGCTTACGGTATGCTATAAGAAGTACCGCCTGGGCGTTTATGAATATCCCATTACCTTCCGTCCCAGGCAGGGCGGCACAAATAGTATTAATTTCCGGCGGATCTGCAGCATTGGTCGGCAGGCGCTACGAGATTTCTGGCGGCTTCGAAAAGCGCTTTTTGGAAGGAAAGGAATGATAGGTGCAAATGATGGCAGCGGGCGGTAAACGATGGATAGGGCGAGGCGTTTTGTCGCTTGCCGCGCTTTTATTGACGCGGCTGTTACTTAGGCAAGATACGCTTATATTTCTTACCTGGTGGATGCTTCTTTTGTTCCTGGGTCTTGCTTTTTGGCCGGTGACCAGTCGGTTGTTTTCGGGGTTTCGCGATCGGGGGTGGCTATTTTCCAAGGCCCTTGGCGTGGGGATTTCCGGCTATGTGGTCTGGGCGCTGGTTGGCACGGGCCTTTTGCCCTTTACCCGGGGGACATGCATCGGGACGACGGTTGTATTGGCGGTGGCCATTTTGCTTTGGCATCGCTTTGGAAAAGGCAATGATCTGCCTGCCGAAGAAGCTTCCTGGATCTTTGCGCAGGAGCTGCTTTTTTTTCTGATTTTCCTACTCTGGACGTATTTCGCCGGCTTTCGGCCGCAGGCGTACGGAACGGAAAAGTTCATGGACTACGGTTTTATGGAGGCGATGATGCGCAGCGACGTACTGCCGGCAGAGGATCTCTGGTATGCCGGCGCGCCGCTCAATTACTATTACGGCGGCCAGTATTTCGCGGTATTTCTGACGAAGCTGACCTTCACCCGGGTGGAGGAAACGTATAATCTGATGCGTACGTTGGTGGCGGCCTTTAGCTTTTCCCTTCCCTGCGCCCTGTGCGCGCAGCTTCTTTGGGATCGGGGAAGAGGGGAACAGGCTGCCGGACGGATGAAGAAAATGGTGCCGATTCTTGGCGGGCTGCTTGCCGGAGGAGCCGTATCCTTAGCGGGGAATATGCACTATGTGATTTACGCGAAACTTTTGCCGCTGCTGCAGCGTGCGGGGCTTTGGCCGGGAGAGCCGGAGAAGTACTGGTTTCCCGACGCCACTCGCTACATCGGCCATCGTCCGGATGTGCCCGATAAGACGATCCACGAATTTCCCAGCTATTCCTTCATCCTGGGTGACCTTCATGCCCATGTGGTGAATCTTATGTTCGTGCTGCTGCTTCTGGGGCTTCTCTACGCCTGGCATAAGCGGTGCAAGGAGTCGGGAGCCGTACCCTTTGGGCGTGCGGCGGCTTTTTGGAAGCAGGAGCTTTTAGCCCCGGAGCTTCTGGTGGCGGCGTGGCTTTTGGGGATGTTCCAGTGGACAAATTACTGGGATTTTGTGATTTACTATGTGGTGACGGGCGGCGTGGTATTTTTTACAAATCTCCTTCGCTTTGATCAGCGCCCGATCCGTGCGGTGGCGGTGACGGCTGGCCAGGCGGTGGAAGTGACGGCTGTGGTGTTTCTGGCGGCGTGGCCTTTTACCCGTACGTTTGAGACGATGGTGCAGGGCGTGGCCCTTTGCCAGAATCATTCCAGGCTCTACCAGCTTCTAGTATTGTGGGGATTGCCGGCGGTGGTGACGGTTTCCTTTCTGGCGCTGCTTTTCTATAAGAAGAAAAAGGATGGAACAAAGAAAAAGCCGCTGCAGCTGCCTGCCGGAGACGTTTTTATCCTGGTGCTTTCTCTGTGCGCGCTGGGACTGGTACTGCTTCCGGAAATCGTCTATGTGCGGGATATCTACGAGAACGGCAGCGCCCGGGCCAATACCATGTTCAAGCTTACCTACCAGGCGTTTCTTCTGTTTGGGATTGTTATGAGCTACAGTATTTTTTCCTTCCTGGCCTTTTGCCGGAAAAGGGCCTCCAAGGTCTGGGGCGTTCTCTGTCTGTTGGTTTTGCTTTCCACCTTCGGATACTTAGGCAACGGCGTGCACGCCTGGTTTGGGGATGTCTGGAAGCCGGCCGATTACCAGGGGCTGGACGCCACGAGATTTCTGGAGACAGATTTTCCCCAGGATGTTCAGGCCATCCGCTGGCTTAAGGAAAATATCGACGGTCATCCGGTGGTGCTGGAGGCCAACGGAGATAGCTACAGCGAGTACGAGCGGGTATCCGCGATGACCGGCCTGCCCACGGTGCTGGGCTGGTACGTCCATGAATGGCTCTGGCGAAACGATACGGAGGATCTGAATATCCGAAGCGGCGAGGTGGAAGAAATCTATACGTCCCAGGATGCGGCCCGGGTACGGGAGCTTCTGGAAAAATATAAGGTGGAGTATATTTTCGTCGGTAAGCGGGAGCAGGAAAAGTACGCCGATCTTGCGACGGACGGCTTAAAAGCCCTGGGGGAAGTCGTATTTCAGGACGCGGTTTATCAGACCTTTATTGTCAAAGTGGGAAAAATCGTGTAGAATAGCTGTACAGTCCGGCCAAGGAGCCGGGGAAAATGCAAAGAAAGGCAAAAAGGATGCGGGCGGAAATTATTCGGATCACAGATTGCAAAAAGTGCCGCCGAGAAATTTTGCGTGCGGGAGAGCTTTTGCGTGCGGGAGAATTGGTGGCGTTTCCTACGGAAACGGTGTACGGCCTAGGAGGGAACGCCCTGGATCAAAACGCCTCCAAAAAGATCTATCAGGCCAAGGGGCGGCCCTCGGACAATCCTCTGATCGTGCATATCGCCGAGGTGGAAAGCCTTGCCAAAATCGTTGTGGACGTACCGGAGAAGGTGCGGCGTCTGGCAGAGGCTTGCTGGCCGGGGCCTTTGACGGTGATCCTCCCCAAGAACGGCCGGGTTCCCTATGAGACCACCGGAGGACTGGACAGTGTGGCGGTGCGGATGCCGGATCATCCGGTGGCCATGGCGCTGATTCAGGCGGGCGGCGGCTTCGTGGCGGCGCCTAGCGCCAATACCTCCGGCCGGCCAAGTCCCACGCTGGCGTCGCATGTGGCGGAGGACTTAGGCTGGGCGATCCCGATGATTTTGGACGGAGGCCCGGTGGGGATCGGGCTGGAGTCCACGATCGTGGACTTTACCGAGGAAATCCCTACGGTTCTGCGGCCGGGAGCCGTTTCCCTGGACGAGCTGCGCGGCTATGTGGGCGAGGTGCGTCTGGATCGGGGGCTTCTTCGGGAGGATGCAGGCATCCGTCCGAAGGCGCCGGGCATGAAATACCGGCACTATGCGCCGAAGGCGGAATTGACAATCATGGCGGGAACGGACGAGGCGGTGGCCCGGGCGATCAACCGAAGGATCCAGGAAGGCGAAGCTGCCAGGAAGAAGGTGGGCGTGCTGTGCGTATCGGAAAACGCGGCTCTTTATCGGGGGGGCGTCTGTCGATGTATTGGAAGCCGCAGCGACGGAGAGGCGATCGCCAGAAATCTTTACCGATGCCTGCGGGAGTTTGACGAATGCCAGGTAGATGCGATCTATTCGGAGGCTTTTGAGGCGCCAAGGATCGGTCCGGCGATTATGAACCGCCTGTTGAAGGCGGCTGGGCGTCGGGTCATACGCTGTACGGATGAGGGTGACGAGGAGGAGAGAAAATGATAGCGATCGGTTGTGATCATGGAGGGTACGAATTAAAACTGGAAATCATCAAATATTTGGAGAGCCGGGGGCTGGAATATAAAGATTTCGGCTGTCACAGCGCGACGCCTGTCGATTATCCTGTGTATGGAAGGGCGGTGGCTCAAGCCGTGGCAAAGGGGGAATGCCAGCGGGGAATCCTGCTTTGCGGGACGGGTATCGGCATTTCCATCGTGGCGAATAAGGTGCCGGGCATCCGCGCGGCGCTCTGCTGCGACTGCTTCAGCGCGGAGGCGACCAGAACCCATAACGACGCGAATATCCTGGCGATGGGCGGCCGGGTAGTTGGCCCGGGGCTGGCGGTGAAGATTGTGGAAACCTTTCTGGACACGCCCTTTTCCGGAGAGGAACGCCACGCCCGGCGGGTGGCGATGATTGAGGAGTAGGCGTCTGCCAAGGAAGGAGAAAAATATGCAGGAAAATCAAAAGCGCAAGGATTATATTACCTGGGACGAATATTTTATGGGGGTGGCCTATCTGGCCGGATTACGATCCAAGGATCCCAGTTCTCCGGTGGGGGCGTGCATCGTCAGCCCGGACAATAAGATCCTCTCCATCGGCTACAATGGCTTTCCCATGGGTTGTTCCGACGAGGAATTCCCCTGGGCCAGAGAGGGTGAGGAGCTGGATACGAAATATCTGTACGTAACCCACAGCGAATTAAACGCGATTTTAAATTACCGGGGCGGCAGCCTGGAGGGAGCGAAGCTGTACGTTTCTTTGTTTCCCTGTAATGAATGCGCCAAGGCGATTATCCAGGCCGGAATCAAGACGGTGATCTATGACAGCGATAAATATAAGGACACGCCATCTGTGATCGCTTCCAAGCGAATGATGGACGCGGCGGGAGTGCGGTATTATCAGTACAATCATACCGGTAGGCAGGTCATCTTTGAGTTGTAAGCCGGAAAGCATAGAGAAAGAAGGAGAGAAAGAGCATGGCAAAGGAAAAGAAGCTGGTAGAGGCGATTACCTCCATGGAGGAGGATTTTGCCCAGTGGTATACGGATGTGGTGAAAAAGGCGGAGCTGGTGGATTATACGAGCGTCAAGGGCTGTATGGTCATTAAGCCCGCAGGCTACGCGATTTGGGAAAATATCCAGCGGGAGCTGGATCGCCGCTTTAAGGAGACGGGCGTGGAAAACGTCTATATGCCCTTATTCATCCCGGAGAGTCTCCTACAGCGGGAAAAGGATCATGTGGAGGGCTTCGCGCCTGAGGTAGCTTGGGTGACCCACGGAGGCCTGGAGCCTTTGGCGGAGCGGCTTTGCGTCCGTCCCACCTCGGAGACGCTGTTCTGCGATTTTTATGCAAAGGATATCCAGTCCCACAGGGATCTTCCCAAGGTATACAACCAGTGGTGCTCCGTCGTGCGCTGGGAAAAGACGACCCGTCCGTTCCTTCGCTCACGGGAATTCCTCTGGCAGGAGGGGCACACCGCCCATGCCACGGCCGAGGAGGCCGAAGCGCGGACAATCCAGATGCTCAATGTCTACGCGGATTTCTGCGAGGAATATCTGGCGATTCCTGTGATCCGGGGCCAGAAGACGGAGAAAGAGAAATTCGCCGGAGCCGAATCGACCTATACGATTGAAGCGCTGATGCACGACGGCCAGGCCCTGCAGTCCGGCACCAGCCACAATTTCGGCGACGGCTTCGCCAAGGCTTTTGGCATCCGCTACACGGATAAGGATAATCAGCTCCAGTACGTGCATCAGACCTCCTGGGGCATGACTACCCGTATGATTGGAGCGATCATCATGGTGCACGGGGACAACAGCGGCCTGGTGCTGCCGCCGAAGGTGGCTCCCGTCCAGGCGATGGTGATCCCGATCCAGCAAAAAAAGGAAGGCGTGCTGGAAAAGGCGGCCGAACTGAAAGATGTGTTGGCTGCCGCCGGCATCCGGGCGAAGCTAGACGATACGGACAAGAGCCCCGGCTGGAAATTCTCCGAGCAGGAAATGCGCGGCATTCCCGTGCGGATCGAGTGCGGCCCGAAGGATATTGAAAAGGAGCAGGCGGTAATCGTACGCCGGGATACTAGGGAAAAGATCCCCGTAACATTTGCCGAATTGGCGGATCAGGTGGCAGAAACCCTGGAAAAGATGCAAAAGGAAATGTTGGATGCGGCCCGGGCGCATGTGCAGGCGCATACGTATCAGGCGGAGAATTACGAAGAATTTCAAAGGATCATGGAGGAAAAGTCCGGTTTTGTCAAGGCTATGTGGTGCGGCAGCCGGGCGTGCGAGGACAAGATCAAGGAAGACACCCAGGCCACTTCCCGGTGCATTCCCTTTACCCAGGAAACGGTGGCCGATACCTGTGTCTGTTGCGGAAAGCCGGCTAAGAAAATGGTCTACTGGGGACGGGCCTATTAAAGAGGAGGCGGTGAGATGAAGCTGCAACTGCCCGCAAAGGTGCGGGGGATTCTGGAAGTTTTAAACGCCCATGGCTATGAGGCCTACGCGGTGGGCGGCTGCGTCCGGGATTCGATCCTGGCCCGCTCTCCCGACGACTGGGATATTACCACCTCCGCCACGCCCATGGAGGTGAAGGCCCTGTTTTCGCGGACGGTGGATACCGGGCTGCAGCACGGCACCGTGACGGTGCTAAAGGGAGGTGAAGGCTTTGAGGTGACGACGTATCGGGTGGACGGCGCATACGAGGATGGACGCCACCCCAAAGAGGTGATTTATACGTCCAGCCTCGCCGAGGATCTGCGGCGGCGGGATTTTACGATCAATGCTATGGCCTATAATCCAAGGGACGGCCTGGTGGATCTCTACGGCGGTATGGAGGATCTGCAAAAAGGCGTCGTCCGCTGCGTCGGAGATCCCATGGAACGCTTTAGTGAAGACGCCCTGCGGCTCCTTCGGGCCGTGCGGTTCTGCGCCCAGCTGGGATTTTCCATGGAGGAGGGCACCCGGCAGGCGATTTTTCGTCTGGCGCCCCGGCTTTCCTGTATCAGCGCAGAGCGAATCCAGACGGAGCTTGTGAAGCTGCTTCTTTCCCCCCATCCGGAATATCTGCGTATGGCCTGGGAGGCAGGCATTACGAGAGAAATCCTGCCGGAATTCGATGCGATGATGGAAACGCCGCAACATACGCCCCATCATTGCTGTTCCGTGGGAGAGCACACGCTCAAAAGCCTGACGTATGTAAGAGCACAAAAGGCGCTGCGGCTGACGATGCTGCTTCACGACGTGGGAAAGCCCCAGGCGCGTACGACCGATGCCGGCGGCCGGGATCATTTTAAGGGGCACGGTCCGGTGGGTCAGGAGATGGCCGAACAGATCTTGCTGCGGCTGAAAATGGACCGCGCGACGACGGAAACGGTCAAGCGGCTGGTGCAGTGGCACGATTATCGGCCCAATCCCACGGAGGAGGAAGTGCGGCGGGCCGTGTACCAGATCGGCGAGGAGATTTTTCCCCTGTATCTGGAGGTGCAAAGAGCCGATATGCTGGCCCAGAGCCAGTACAAAAGAGAGGAAAAGGAACAGCGCCAAAAGGGAGTTGCCTGCCTGTACGAAAAGATTCTTAGGGAAAAGCAGTGCGTTTCCCTAAAGACGCTGGCGCTGACCGGAAAAGATCTGCTGACGGCTGGCATGTCCCCCGGGCCAGACGTGGGCCGCGTGCTGGCGGCGCTCCTTGACGAGGTACTCGAGGAGCCGTCGCGCAATCATAGGGAATATTTGCTGGCCCGGGCGGCGGAGCTGATGGAAAAAATATAGGCCGTTCGGCGGCTTTGGGGCTGCGATATCCGTTTGACTGTGCCTGAAACGGGTATTGCGGCCCTTTTGTACGTTTGTATAGGAGAGAAACGCCGGGAAATCTGAAAAAATATTTTTGGAATAGGACATACAGGTGTCCTATTTTTAGTGGTATACTGTAAACAGGAGTAGATGAAAATATGAAAATTGACCGATTGATAGGAATTTTATCGATTCTGCTGCAAAAGGATACGGCGACGGCCGGGGAGTTGGCCCGGCAATTCGAGGTTTCCGGCCGGACGATTCGACGGGATCTGGAGGAGCTTTCCCGGGCGGGGATTCCAATTGTAACCAGACAGGGGGTCGGCGGCGGCGTTTCCATCATGGAAGATTATAAGGTGGATCGGACAGTTTTTACGACCGGGGAAATGAAGGATATTCTGGCGGGTCTGCGGAGCCTGGACAGCGTCAACGGCACAAACCGCTACGGCCAGCTGATGGAAAAGCTTTCGGCGGGTTCTTCGGACTTTATGACCGGCGATCAGTCAATCCTGATCGACCTTTCTTCCTGGTATAATGCGTCTTTGGCGCCGAAGATCCAGATGATCCGAGAGGCGATTGAAACAAAAAGAGAGTTGGAATTTCTCTATTTTGCCCCGAAAGGAGAAAGCAGGCGGACGATCGAGCCCTATTATCTGCTTTTTCGATGGTCTAGCTGGTATGTGTGGGGCTGGTGCCGCGCCCGGCAGGATTTCCGCTTGTTTAAATTGAACCGGATGGAAGAGCTGCGGCTTTTGCAGGGGCATTTTCAGAAGCGCTTCGCGCCGGCGCCGGATCTTCGAAATGAAAGGATTTTTCCGGGAGGTATTCGGGTGCGGGTGATTTTTGCGCCGGAGTGCAAATGGCGGCTGGTGGAGGAGTTCGGCCGGGACTGCTATGTGGAGCAGGCGGATGGAAGGCTGCTGTTTCAGGCGGATTATACGGATAAAGAGGAATTGCTGACCTGGCTTTTGACTTTCCGGGAGAAGGCCAGGCTCCTTGAGCCAAAGGAACTGCGGGAAGAGCTTCGAGGGATTCTTGAAAGCATGTGGAAGAATTATTCGTAAAACTTTCGCCAGGCGGCTTGTGGGCGTGTAGTATGGAGATTTTTGAAAAAAGGAGGACGATGGTATGGCATGTACGCCGGAATTTGTACAATATGTGGCCGATCAGCTGGCGGGAGCGGGGGAGATTACCTACCGAAAAATGTTTGGCGAGTATGGGATGTACTGCGATGGGAAAATTTTCGCGCTGTTGTGCGGGGACGAGCTGTTTATTAAAGTGACGGAGGCGGGGAAATGTCTGGCGCCTGATCTGGAAACGGCGTCTCCGTATGAAGGGGCGAAGCCATATTTCCGGATGGAAGAGCTGGACGACCGGGAATTTCTGACGGAATTCGTCGTTGCGACCTGTCGGGAGCTGCCGCTTCCCAAGCCCAGAAAGACAAAAAAGAAATAGCGTTGGAGAAAATTGTTTGCGGCGCTGCAAAATGAAAAAGGAGCAGCTATGGCGTTTGATTATAAGAAGGAATATAAGGAATTTTATCTGCCGCCAAAAAAGCCAGGGCTGGTGGAGATTCCCCGGATGCAGTATGTGGCCGTCCGGGGCAAGGGCGATCCTAACGCGCCGGACGGGGAATATAAGCGGGCGATGCAGATTCTCTACGGCGTTGCTTTTACCATTCGGATGAGCGATAAAGGCGATCATAAGATCGAAGGATATTTTCCCTATGTTGTGCCGCCGCTGGAGGGACTCTGGTGGCAGGCGGACGGCGGCCTGGATCTTTCAAATAAGTCGGATTTTCAGTGGATTTCCATGATCCGTCTGCCGGACTTTGTCACGCAAAAAGATTTTGACTGGGCGGTGGCGGAGGCGGCTGAAAAGAAAAAAGCCGATTTTTCACCGGCGGAGTTTTTTACCTATGAGGAAGGGCTCTGTGTGCAGTGTATGCATATTGGAAGCTACGATACGGAAGCGGAGACGCTTTTGCGAATGAAAGAATTTTCCAGAGAACAAGGCGTCGTTCCGGATTTTTCCAAGGGGCGGCTGCATCATGAGATTTATCTTAGCGATCCGCGAAGGATCGCGGTGGAAAGGTTGCGGACTGTGCTGCGGCAGCCGGTGAAGATTTTCAAAAGTTGAAGAAGCGCCGCTTTGGGACTTTGTGACGATTTCACAGAAAAGCCGCAAAGAATTTCGTTTACCCTGATAAATTGCAAAAGTATTCTTGTAAAATGTACGCAATTTTTGTATAATACTTTATATCGGAAAATTCATTCGTTCCACAGCGCAGACGATCGATAAAAGATTGTCGCATCATTGCGCGCGTTTTTTGGAGCGTTTCCGGTACACATTACAAGAGTGAGGGGGAAAGACACTTGAAAGAAAACAAAGAGTTTAAGCCGTATATTCCTGCGGAAAAGATCACGACGGAATTTACGGTGACGTCGATCATCCTGGGTATTATCCTGGCGATCATTTTTGGCGCGGCCAATGCGTACTTAGGCCTGCGCGTAGGTATGACCGTATCGGCCTCCATACCTGCCGCGGTTATCTCTATGGGTGTGATCCGCGTCATCATGAAGAAAAACTCCATTTTGGAAAGCAATATGGTGCAGACGATCGGTTCTGCCGGCGAGTCCTTGGCAGCCGGCGCGATCTTTACGATGCCGGCGCTGTTTTTATGGGCGGAGGAAGGGCTGTGCGGAATGCCAAGCCTTGTGGAGATTACGTTAATCGCCCTTTGCGGCGGTATTTTAGGCGTGCTGTTCATGATTCCGCTTCGGAACGCGCTGATCGTGAAAGAGCATGCGACGCTGCTGTATCCGGAAGGAACCGCCTGCGCGGACGTGCTTCTGGCCGGTGAAGAAGGCGGCGCCAACGCTTCTACTGTTTTCAGCGGCATGGGGCTGGCAGCGATCTTTAAGCTGCTGGTAGACGGTATTAAAGTGATACCGGCCGACGTGTCGGCGGCGTTTAAATCCTTTAAGGGCGAGCTGGGTATGGAAGTGTATCCGGCGCTTTTGGGCGTGGGTTATATCGTAGGCCCGCAGGTGGCTTCTTATATGTTCGTCGGCTCTTTAGTGGGCTGGATGGTGATCATTCCGCTGATCTGCCTGTTTGGCGCGAATACTTGGATGTATCCCGCAGACGTGGGAGTAACTATTGGCCAGCTTTATGCGGACGGGGGCGCTTCGGCGATCTGGGGTTCCTATGTACGGTATATCGGCGCCGGTGCAATTGCAACAGGCGGCATTATTTCCCTGATTAAATCCCTTCCGCTGATTATCACGACTTTCCGCGATTCCATGAAGAGCATGAGAGGCGGCAGGACGGTCAGTGACAAGAGGACGGATCAGGATCTGCCGATGAATATTGTTTTGATCGGTATTGTCGTGATGATTCTGGCAATCTGGCTGGTACCGGCGATCCCGGTGAATCTGCTGGGTGCGGTAATCATCGTAGTTTTCGGTTTCTTCTTTGCCACAGTTTCCTCCCGTATGGTAGGACTGATCGGTAGTTCCAATAACCCGGTTTCCGGTATGGCCATCGCAACCCTTTTGATTGCGACGATTGCTATTAAGGCTTCCGGTGATACGGGTATCAGCGGTATGACAGGCGCCATCGCCATCGGCTCTGTTATCTGTATTGTAGCGGCTATCGCAGGCGATACGTCGCAGGACTTAAAGACCGGCTTCCTGCTGGGCGCAACGCCTAAGAGGCAGCAGATCGGCGAGCTGGTCGGCGTTGTGGCCGCGGGTCTTGCTATCGGCGGCGTGCTGTATCTTCTGAATACCGCTTACGGCTACGGCGGCGCGGAGGTACCGGCGCCTCAGGCAACGCTGATGAAGATGATCGTAGAAGGGATCATGGGCGGAGATCTGCCCTGGAATCTTGTATTTATCGGTGTTTTCCTGGCTCTTGGCCTGGAAATTCTGCGGATCCCGGTCATGCCTTTCGCCATCGGTCTGTATCTGCCGATCTACTTAAACGCGACGATTATGATCGGCGGTGTTGTTCGTATGCTGATGGACGGCAGAAAGAACGTGGACGAAAAGACGAAGGAAAGACAGAGTACGGACGGCACCTTATACTGCGCTGGTATGATTGCCGGAGAGGGCCTGGTGGGGATTATCCTGGCGATCCTAACGGTCGTGGGCCTGAATATGGATCTGTCAGGCAGCGTGAATTTAGGCAATATCGGCGGCGTAGTGCTGATGATTGTCATGATCCTAAGCCTGCTTAAATTCTCCCTGTGGAAGAAGCAGAAGAATTAATGAAAAAGAAAAAGCAGCAGAAAAATTATTTGGATTTGATTCCTGAGCGGGCCGGGGAAATTTCCTGGGAGCTGGATGAAAACAAGATCGTCGTCCTTTCCGTGGAAAATACGGGCGTCTTTAACCGAATTGCCCAAAAGCTGTTTCACAGGCCCCGGTATACGAAGGTGCACCTGGATAAGTTTGGCAGCTTCCTCTGGCCGCTCATCGACGGGGAAAAATCCGTCCTGGAGCTGGCCAATCTCCAGAAGGAGGCCTTTGGCGAAGAGGCGGAGCCATTATATCCGCGAATTGTGAAATATTTCCAGATCGTGGAGAGCTATCGTTTTATTCATTTCAAAACGCCAGAGCAGCCATAAGAAAAAAGAACGATTTCCATAGCGAAGTAGGGGAGAGCAATCTCCCCTATTTGTGTGTGTTGGGTACTTATTTGGCCCGGGACTTTGCACTTGCTGCAAAGTCCGCAAGAACACACACATATAGGTAGCCAAGAGAGAATCTGTTCCTCGCTGTAGGCGACTTGGAATGGACAGATTTAGTAACTATGAAGCCGTAGGCGAAATAGTTACTGTTTGGAGGTCTTTTCCATCTTTTCTTTTACATTTCTTTCGGGAAATGCTATACTAAAAAGAAAACCGTAAATACTAATTCTATACGCCCGGTTACCGGGAAAAACAGAAAGGCTTGGGAAACGACGATGGATGAAATCTTATATAAATACATGGACTGGCCGCGGATCGAGGCCGTGGTATACGGCGAGGAAAACGCGCCCAGGGACGTAATGGGGCCGCGCATGACGAAGGACGGCGTACTGATCCAGTGCTGGTATCCGCAGGCGTCGAAGGCTTTGGTGAAGGTATCGCAAAAGAAGGCGTATCCGATGGAAATGGCAGACGAGGCGGGATATTTCGCGGCGCTTCTGCCGGGGAAAAAGATCCCCGCCTATTCTTTTGAGGTCACGGTGGAAAAGGATGGAGAGGAACGAACGGAGGAAATCCCGGCGGATCCCTACCGCTTTCCCTGTCAGCTGGAAGAAGTGGATGAAAAACGCTTTCTGGCCGGTATCCATTACGAGGTCTATGAAAAATTAGGCGCGCATCCTATGACGCTGGACGGCGTCGAGGGCGTGTTGTTCGCCGTATGGGCGCCCAATGCTTTTCGCGTAAGCGTGGTAGGTGATTTTAATCAGTGGGACGGCCGTCGGCATTTGATGCACCGGATGCCTGCCAGCGGCATTTATGAATTGTTTATTCCGGGCGTCCGTCCGGGCGCGCTTTACAAATATGAAATGCAGGCCAAGGGTGGCAGAGTGTACTTAAAGGGCGATCCCTATGGCTTTCAGACGGAGCTGCCCCCAGCGGGCGCTTCCTGCGTCGCCGATCTGGACGCCTATCGCTGGCAGGATGAGAAATGGCAGAAAAAGGAGCTGCCTTCCCATAAGGAACCGCTGCATATTCTGGAGCTGGATCTTGTCCACTGGAAGGAAGCAGGAGATTACAAAAGCCTGGCGGGCGAGATCGCCGCGTACGCCGGGAAGATGGGCTATACTCACGTAGAATTGCTGCCGGTGATGGAATATTTTGACGAGGCTTCCGCCGGCTATAATACAGCCTGGTATTATGCGCCCACCAGACGACTGGGCGTTTGCGAAGACTTTATGTATTTTGTGGACGTGCTGCACCAGAACGGCATTGGCGTGATCCTGGATTGGGCGGCGGCTCATTTCCCAGAGCTGCCGGAGGGGCTGGTGTGCTTCGACGGCACCTGTCTCTATGAAAACGAAGATATGCGCAGGAAATACCATCCCTTCTGGGGGACGCTGCTTTTTAATTACCAGAGTCCGCTGGTACGGAATTTCCTGATTGCCAACGCTTTTTTCTGGATGCGGAAATACCATATCGACGGGCTGCGTCTGGACGACGTGGACGCGATGCTCTATTTGGACTATGGCCGTCAGGACGGGGAGTGGGCGCCGAATCTATACGGCTCCAATGAAAATCTGGATGCGGTGGACTTTTTAAAGCACCTGCATTCCATGCTTCGAAAGGAGCGTCCCGGCTTTTTGTTTATCGCCCAGGAAGAAGGGTTATGGCCGGCGCTGACCGGCGCGGTGGAAGATGATGCCGTTGGCTTCGACTATAAGTGGAATCGGGGCTTTACCCAGGATCTTCTGGACTATCTGCAAAAAGATTTTTCTCAGCGAACGGCCCATTACGACCAGCTTACGTTTAGTATGGTCTACGGCTATTCTGAGAGATATCTGCTGACGCTGGGCCGCCGGGACATCGGGGACTACGCTTCCTGGCTGGAGAATCTGCCCGGCGATCGCAAAGAAAAGGAGAGCGGCCTGCGGGTGGCGCTGGGCTATCTATTCTGCCATCCGGGGAAGAAGATGAGCCTTCCCGCCGCAGGCGTAAGCGAGGAATTTGCGGCGTATGCAAGGGAGCTGGCTGCCTTGTACCTTGCAAGACCTGCCTTGTATGAGCTGGATGAAAAGGAAGAGGGCTTCGAATGGATTCAGGCGATGCGCTACGAAGAAAATATCCTGGTTTTTCTGCGCAAGACGAAACGTCGGGAAGATACCTTACTGATTGTCTGCAATTTTTCGCCCAACGCCTATACGGGCTACAATATCGGCGTGCCTTATCCGGGGAAATATAAAGAAATCCTCAACAGCGATAAAGAAGCGTTCGGGGGAAGCGGCCATGTGAATCCGAAGGTGAAAATGTCCAAGAAGGCAGAATGCGACGAACGGGCCGATTCCATTTCTGTGAAAGTGCCGCCTCTTGGTATCAGTATCTATTCCTATAGCGAGGCATTGGAGAAGGTAACTGGCAATCAGGAGGCACGGAAGAAAAAAGCGCCTGCGAAGAAAGCCGATTTGAAGCAGGAAATACAAGATAAGATGGAAAAGGCCGCGGGAGGGGAAGCAGCCGCCTTGGAGGCAGCTGTTCCAAAGGCGGCCGCCGTGGAAAAGGTTGTCGCCAAAAAGGCGTCCGAGAAGAAAGCTGTCGTCGAAAAAGCGCCCGAGAAGAAAACCGTCGCCGAAAAAGCATCTGAGAAAAAGGTCGTCGCCGAAAAGGCGCCAAAGAAGAAGGCCGCTAGGAAAGCGCCAGTGAAAAAGACTCCGGCAAAAAAGACCGCCGCCGATAAAGGAGCAAAAGAATGATTGAGCGTTTTTGGAAAGCGCTGGAGGGAGAAGTGCCCCTTGTAGTTTCCTTTTGCGGAAAGATCCTTATATCGATTCTGGTTTTTTATCTGGGGATGAAAGCGATCCGTTGGCTGGTAAAGCTGGTATATCGCTCTATGGAACGCTCCAAAGTGGACAAAGGCGTGGTGCAGTTTTTAAGCTCTTTGCTTCGAATACTTCTATACGCCCTTTTGCTCTTTGGGATCGCTACGAATTTTGGCGTGACAGAAGCATCCGCCGCCGCTCTGATCAGTTCCGCGGGCATTACCATCGGCCTTGGTCTGCAGGGGGGACTGGCAAATTTAGCGGGCGGTGTGATGATCCTGCTTTTTAAGCCTTTTTTGGTTGGAGACTACATCTTGGAGCCCGGCACAGACTGCGAGGGCACCGTGGTGAAAATCGAGATGTTCTATACGACGCTTTCCACAGTGGACAATAAATGGATCGTCGTGCCAAACGGCGTACTTTCCAATAATAGCATCGTTAATGTGACGGCGATGGACAGACGCCGTCTGGAAATGAAAGTGGGGATTTCCTATGAGTCCGATATGAAAAAAGCCAAGGGGATCCTGGAAAAGCTGTTGATCGAGGACGAAGATATTCTGTCGGAAGAAGAAATGGTGGTTTTTGTAGACGAGTTAGCAAATAGCGCCGTGATTTTGGGCTTTCGGGCCTGGGTTCTGACAGAGAGCTACTGGCCGGTCAAGTGGCGGATGAACGAACGGATCAAGGAGGCCTTTGACGGGGCCGGCATTGTAATCCCCTATCCCCAGATGGACGTGCATCTGACAGGCGTGAAAAAAGAAGAGGGCTAAAAAATATGGACAGTATTTCGGGCGTTTCCTCGGATACTGTCCATATATATTGAAAAAGAAAAGCAAAACAATAATTTCTACTTCCCGAAAATTTCCTTCGCCTGTTTCATATTTTCTATAATAGGCACCTCGAAGGGACAGCGGGTTTCGCAGGCGCCGCATTGCAGGCATTCTCCGGCGTGGTGGGGGAGTACGGCATAATGTTCCCGGACAGTTTCCGGCAGTTCCTTTTGTGCTTTGGCCAGATGCAGGAATTTCGTCACGGAAGCCACGTCGATCTTTTGCGGACAGGGAGCGCAGTGGCTGCAGTACATGCAGTGGCCCTTCCAACTAATTTTCGGGAATGCGGCGAAAGCCGGCGCGTAATCCTTTTCCGCCTGGGAAGCGGTTTCGTAGGCGATGCTTTCAAGGAGCTGTTCCTCGCTGCGGGCGCCCACAAGGACGGTGGCCACGGCGGGACGCGTCAAGGCGTAGTGCAGGCATTGGTTGACACTTAAGGCCATCCGGGCGGGAGAGAGGCTTTGATCCAGCAGATCGCCGCCGCCAAAGGCTTTCATAACGGTAATGCCCACGCCCAGCCGCTGGCAGGTTTCGTATAATTCCTGGCGTTTTGGATCCATATTGACCAGCGTGGACTGATAGTTTTCTTCCTTCCACAGCTCCGTAACATCCTCGTTCGCCGGCTGCAGATCGTAGCAGGGATTGACGCTGAACATCAGTACTTCGATCGAACCGCTTTTGGCCGCGGCCAGGGCTACCTGGGGATTGTGGCTGCTAAGGCCTAGATGGCGGATAGCGCCGGCTTTTTTTAATTCCAGGGCGTAAGAAAGGACGGGGCCTTCCACAATCTGCTTCCAGTCCTCCATAGAATCCACATAGTGGATCAGACCTACGTCGATAAAGTCCGTCTGTAAAAGGGAAAGCATTTCCTCGAAGCCCTTTTTCACTTCGTCAATGTTCCTGGAACGCAGGTACTGGCCGTTTTTCCAGACGGAGCACAGATGGGACTGGATGATGAATTTTTCTCTTCTTCCCAGAAGCGCGCGTCCTACGCTGGCGCGAATTTCAGGATCCGAGGTAAAAAGGTCGAAATAATTGACGCCGTTTTCTTCAGCGATATCAAAGTAGCGCGGTACGTTTTTGCAGTGGTTTTCACCAAAGCCCTCGCAGCCCATGCCGATTTCGCTCACGCGAAGGCCGGTGTTTCCCAAATCACGGTAATTCATAGATTTTCCTCCTATTCTAACAGCATACTAAGGCCGATCCTCTTTTTCTTGATGTCCAGGGAAATGACCTTTACATCGATAATATCGCCTACGCTGACTGCCTCCAGCGGATGCTTGATGAATTTGCGGCTCATCTGGGAAATGTGCACCAGGCCGTCCTGGTGTACGCCGATATCCACAAAGGCGCCGAAGTCGATCACATTGCGTACCGTGCCCTTTAGAATCATTCCCTCGGAGAGGTCGGTCAGCTCCAGCACGTCGGTGCGCAAAATGGGACGGGGCATTTCGTCCCTGGGATCCCGGGCGGGTTTTTCCAGCTCCTTGACGATATCCTGTAGTGTAATTTCGCCGATTTCCAGCTCTTTCGCCAGCTTTTCATAATTTCGGATCTTACGGGAAATGCCAGAAAGGCTGCCGCCGGCAATATCCTGGAGAGAATAGCCCATAGAGGCCAGGAACTTTTCGGCTGCCGCGTAGCTTTCCGGGTGAACGCTAGTGCCGTCCAGGGGATTTTTCCCACCGGTGATCCGAAGGAAGCCCGCGCATTGCTCGAAAGCTTTGGGACCAAGCTTTCCCACTTTCAAAAGCTCCCGACGGCTTGTAAAGCGGCCGTGTTCTTCCCGGTAGGCGACGATATTCTTGGCGATGGCCTTGGAAACGCCGGAAATGTATTCCAGCAGAGAGGCGGAGGCGGTATTTAAGTCCACGCCGACTTTATTTACGCAGTCCTCCACCACGCCGCTTAAGGTGTCGCCTAGTTTTTTCTGGTTCATGTCGTGCTGATACTGTCCCACGCCGATGGATTTGGGGTCGATCTTTACCAGCTCTGCCAGCGGATCCTGGACGCGCCGGGCGATGGAAGCGGCGCTTCTTTGCCCCACGTCGAACTGGGGGAATTCCTCGGTGGCCAGTTTACTGGCGGAATACACTGAGGCGCCCGCCTCGTTGGTAATGACGTATTTCACCGGTTCGGGGATTTCCTTTAGGATTTCCACGATGATCTGCTCCGACTCTCGGGAGGCCGTGCCGTTTCCTACGGAAATCAGAGTAACGCCGTAGGTGTGGATCAGCTTTTTCACCGTTTCCTTCGCGTCCCGGATTTTTCGTTCGTTGGTGGGAGCGGTGGGATACACCACGGCGGTGTCCAGCACTTTTCCGGTCCCGTCCACAACGGCCAGCTTGCAGCCGGTGCGAAAGGCCGGGTCCCAGCCAAGGACGACCTGGTCGACGATAGGCGGCTGCATGAGAAGCTGCTCCAGATTTTTCCCAAAGACCTTGATGGCCCCATCCTCTGCCTTTTCGGTGAGCTCGTTGCGGATTTCTCGCTCGATGGCCGGCGCGATCAGCCGCTTGTAGCTGTCCTCAGCAGCTTCCTGTAAGATCGGAGCGGTGTAGGGATTTTCCCGGGTGATTACCTGACGGCGAAGGTAGCCGATGATTTCTTCCTCCGGCGGCGCCAGCTTGACGGTCAAAAGCTTTTCCTTTTCCCCCCGGTTCAGCGCCAGGATTCGATGGCCGGCCAGCTTTTTCACCGGTTCTTCGTAGTCGTAATACATTTCGTAGACGGATTCCGCCGTTGCGTCCTTGGCCGCGGCGAGGATCTTTCCCTGCTTGGCGCTCATCTCCCGGATGCGGGTACGGTATTTGGCCTCGTCTGCGATATGCTCCGCCAGGATATCTCTGGCGCCGTCGATGGCGTCCTGGGGAGTGCATACTTCCTTTTCTTCGTCTATGTACGCCTGGGCTTCTTCTTCCAGCGGGCGTTTTGTCTGTTGAAGCATGATGATATTGGCCAGAGGTTCCAGGCCCCGTTCCTTGGCAATGGTGGCGCGGGTCCGCCGCTTGGGACGGTAAGGACGGTAGAGGTCGTCTACCAGGACCAAGGTTGGCGCGCCAAGGATCTGGGCCTTTAAGGTGTCGGTCAGTTTTCCCTGCTCTTCGATACTGGCCAGAACCTGGGCTTTTTTTTCTTCCAGATTCCGAAGATAGCCCAGCCGTTCATGAAGCGTGCGGAGCTGCTCGTCGTTTAAAGAGCCGGTGGCCTCTTTGCGGTATCTGGAAATAAAGGGAATCGTATTGCCCTCGTCGATGAGCTCCACCGCCGCGTCTACCTGCCATTTTTTCACCTGCAATTCTTCTGTGATCTTCTGCAAAATATCCATTGCTCTACTGCTTCTATCCTTTCCGTCGTTTGAAAATCATCTTGGTTCTGCTATCCAGAGTAGCAGTGGAGCCGCGGTTTGTCAACTGCTTGTCATTCAGATTTTGTCATGATAAAATAGGAAAAAACGGCATAGGAGGTCATTATGGACGAACAGGAAAAACAGTTGCTAGAAGAAAGGGAGGAAGCCTCGCCGTCCAGAGACGCTTCCTCCCAGGAGCTGCGGGACGAGGGGCCCCATCCGGCTGAGAGGCCGCAGGAGAAGTGTTGGCCCAAGGAGATGGGCGGCTCCGAGCGTATTCCCCAGGGCGCGCCGTTTCCGGGTATGTATTCGCCTCCTATCCGGCGGCGGCCAAACAGCATGGCTACTGCTTCTTTGATCCTGGGCGTGCTTTCCCTCATCAGCAGTATCGGAGGTTTGGGCGGGATGGTTTTTGGCGGCTTGGGTATTACCTTTGCGATTCTCTCCCGGGAGACGCGGCGGATGGATACGACCGGCCGGGTGGGCTTAGGACTGTCCATCGGCGGCCTGGTGCTGGGCCTTTTCATTCTGGCAGTTGCCTTTATGAATGATCCTTTGTTGACATCCGGGGAGTTTATGGATCTGTATCAGGCGCTGGAATAGCTGGAAATCCTCGGTGGACGAGCCGCCGCTTTTATGGTACACTTGTACGGCAAGTTTGGGACTTCCCGGAGAGGAGAATGCGTGTCCCTTCGGGAATTTTTAGAGAAAATGAGGTTGCGGTATGTTAGATGTGTGTTTACTGGGCTGCGGCGGTATGATGCCCCTGCCCCGCCGGTGGCTGACGGCGTTGATGGCCCGTTATAATGGCAGCAGTCTGCTGATCGACTGCGGAGAGGGCACGCAGGTGGCCGTAAAGGAAAAGGGCTGGAGCTTTAAGCCGGTGGATGTGATCTGCTTTACCCATTACCATGGGGATCATATCAGCGGTCTGCCGGGCTTTCTTCTGACGATGGGAAATGCGGATCGGAGAGAACCGCTGACGCTGGTGGGGCCCAAAGGGCTGGAGCGTGTGGTGGGCGCCCTGCGGGTAATCGCGCCGGAGCTGCCCTTTCCGATAGAATATAGAGAGATCGCCGGGGCGGAGGAGGAGCTGGAATTGCACGGGTATCACATCCGGGCGTTTCGGGTGAATCACAATGTGCTCTGCTATGGCTATACGCTGGAAATCCCCAGACAGGGGAAATTTTCCGTGGAGCGGGCCAGGGCGATGGAAATCCCCCAGCGGTTTTGGAATCCTTTGCAGAAGGGGGAAACGCTGGAATATGAAGGACGGCTTCTGACGCCGGACATGGTGCTTGGCCCTCCGAGAAAGGGGATCAAGGTGACGTATACGACAGATACCCGGCCGACGGAGTACATTGTCCGCCATGGGATGGATTCGGATCTTTTTATCTGCGAGGGCATGTATGGAGAGCCGGATAAGGAGGCGAAGGCCAAGGAATATAAGCATATGACGTTCCGGGAGGCGGCCCGTCTGGCCAGGGACGCAAAAGTGCGCCAGCTGTGGCTGACTCATTACAGCCCGTCTCTGGTGCGTCCGGAGGAATTTCTGGACGATGCCCGGAAGATTTTTCCTGCCACATACCCGGGAAAGGATGGAAAATCCATAGAGTTATTATTTGAAAACGACGAATCGTAGCCCAGGCGGATTTTCCTTTAGGGATCCATTATGGCGCGGTCATAGATTTCAAAGAAAGGCGAAAGTGATGCGATGAAGGACGTATGTATTCTTGCGATTGAAAGCTCCTGCGACGAGACGGCGGCTGCCGTGGTGCAAAACGGCCGGACGGTCTTATCCAATGTGATCTCCTCGCAGATCGAATTGCATAAGCTGTATGGGGGCGTGGTGCCGGAGATCGCTTCCCGTAAGCACATAGAAAAGATCAATCAGGTGATCGAGCAGGCGCTAGAGGATGCCGGCCGGACGTTGGAGGAGATCGACGTCATCGGCGTCACTTACGGGCCGGGGCTGGTGGGCGCGCTGCTGGTGGGCGTGGCGGAGGCAAAGGCCATTGCCTGGGCGAAGAAGAAGCCTTTGGTGGGCGTCCATCATATTGAGGGCCATGTAGCGGCGAATTATATCGAGCATCCGGATATGGAGCCGCCTTTTCTGTGCCTGGTGGTTTCCGGCGGCCACACCCACCTCGTCGTTGTAAAGGATTATGGGGAATTTGAGATTCTGGGACGAACAAGAGACGATGCGGCGGGGGAGGCTTTTGATAAAGTGGCCAGAGCCATCGGCCTGGGGTATCCCGGCGGCCCCAAGATCGACCGGCTGGCCAGGGAAGGGTACGCCAGGTCGATCGCCTTCCCCAGGGCAAAGATCGCCGGTGCGCCCTATGATTTCAGCTTCAGCGGCGTGAAGTCCGCGGTATTGAATTATCTAAATCAGCATAAAATGCAGAGTCTGCCGGTGCCTCAGGCAGATCTGGCCGCGTCCTTTCAGGCGGCGGTGGTGGACGTTCTGGTGGAACATACGATGGCGGCGGCGGCGGATTTCCAGATGGATAAGGTGGCGATCGCCGGCGGCGTGGCCTCCAACGGCGCGCTGCGGGAGGCCATGGAAAACGCCTGCGCAAAACGCCGGCTGCAGTTTTATCGCCCGTCGCCTATTTTTTGCACGGATAACGCGGCGATGATCGGCGTAGCGGCCTATTACGAATACAAAAAGGGCGTCCGCCATGGCTGGGACTTGAATGCAAAGCCCAATTTGGGCCTGGGGGAACGATAGTATGAATCATGGAATATGTACGGCGATCGTTCTGGCGGCCGGGCAGGGGCGGCGGATGGGCACAAAGACGCCCAAGCAGTTTCTTTCCCTCGGGGGAAAGCCGGTGCTGGCCTATTCCCTGCAATGTTTCCAGGAAAGTCCGCTGGTGGATGAAATTCTCCTGGTGACGGGGGAGGAAATGCAGGAATACTGCCGCCGGGAAATTCTGGAAGCCTATCATCTGACCAAGGTACGAAAGATCGTCTCTGGCGGGGCGCAGCGATACGATTCTGTTTTCAATGGCCTTTCGGCCTGCCGCCGGGATACGGCGTACGTGCTGATCCACGACGGAGCCAGGCCCTTTGTGACCGGAGACATGGTGCGGCGGACGATGGAGGCAGTCTGGGAATACGGCGCCTGTACGACCGGAATGCCCTCGAAGGACACTGTAAAGATTGCCGACGATAGGGGCTGCGTGAAGAGCACGCCGCCAAGGAGCCGAGTATGGAATGTCCAGACGCCCCAGGCCTTTTCGTATCCGCTGCTTCTTGAAGCCTATGCGTGTATGCGGGGAAAGGATATGAGCCAGGTGACCGACGACGCCATGCTGGTGGAGCGTATGGGAGGCGTTTTGGTGAAATTCGTGGAGGGCTCCTACAAAAATATGAAAATCACGACGCCCGAGGATTTGCAGTTGGCAGAGCTGCTGCTTACAAAATCACCAAAATAAGGAAGAATTTGCAGAGATTTTTGTGTTGTTTCTTTGAAAATCCTATGGTAGTATAAAAGAATGGGAAATTGAGAAAGTGTTTTCATATACATACCAATGGAGCGTGACATCATGAAAAAAAGAGCAGTATGCGTTGGCTTGGCGGTCCTGATCGGCAGTATGCAGATCGTCAGCGTCAGCGCGTCGAAAGAGACAGAACTGCAAAAAGAAAAAGAGACGACCAGCACACAGCTGGATGATACCTATGGGAAAATAGACGACCTGCAGGCCCAAAAGGAAGAATTGGACGCTCAGATTAGCCAGCTTGATAAAGATCTGGTCAATGTGATGGTGACCTTAAACGTCCTGCAAAACGACATTACTGTAAAAGAAGAAAAGATCGCTGAAACCCAGGCGGCTCTAAAGACTGCCGAGGAATCCCGGGACGAGCACTATAAGAATATGAAGGAGCGAATCCAGTATTCCTACGAGAAGTCCTCCGACAACGCGCTGGTGCAGGCGCTGGAAGATGGCGGCCTTTCCAATATGCTCAGCAAGCCTGAGTATAATCAGCAGATGTATGAATACGACCAAGAGTTGCTGGAGAAATACGAAGCGGTCATCGAAGAGGTATCCGCCTTGGAAAATCAATTGGAGGCGGAGAAGGCGGAGCTGGAAGGCATGAAGGCCGAGCAGGAAAAGCAGCAGGCCAGCCTGGAAGCGTCCATTACCCAAAAGGAACAGGAATCCGGCGACTATGAGACGGAGATTGCTACCGCTCAGTCCCAGGCCGATGCTTACGCGGCGCTTCTGGAGGAGCAGACGGCGGAAATTGCCCGGCTGGAGGAGGAACGTCTGGCGGTGGAGCAGAGCGCTCAAAGACAGGCGGCTATCGAGGCGGCCCGGGTGGAGGCCAAGCAGGCGGCAGCCGCTGCTGCGGCGCAGGCCAATATGTATGGCAATAATCTCTATGGAAATAGGGCTTCCGGGACGCAGCAAAGGGATCAGTATGGAAATGTGATTGACGGCAATACTTCCGCTTCGGTGCCGCGTACAGTTTCCGGCAGCGGTCGGGGCGTAGACGTCGTGAATTATGCCCTGCAGTTTGTGGGAAATCCTTACGTATGGGGGGGCACCAGTTTGACAAACGGCGCGGACTGTTCCGGCTTTGTTCAGTCTGTCTATGCCCATTTCGGCGTAAGCTTGCCCCGGGTATCCCAGGATCAGATGTACGCCGGCCAGGAGGTTTCCTATGCGGAAGCGCAGCCGGGGGATCTGATCTGCTACGGCGACCACATCGCTATTTATATGGGCAATGGGCAGATCGTCCATGCCTCGAATAGCGCTCCTTACCCGGCGGGCGGAATTAAGATCAGTGACAACGCTGCGTATCGGACGATTTTATCGGTACGGCGCGTGATTTAAGAAAGCGCGTAGCCTATGTGTTTTTTGTATGCCTTAGTATGCAGAAAAGTTGCCGGTGGCATAGACGCGTCCAGAGCAGATGGGATAAACCAGATTTCCTTTGCGGATTGGTTTATCCCGTCTTTTTGTTCATATGGACTTGTGCCTGCCGGTATGCTAAAATAAGCGAGAGCGGTATGAAATACAAGAGATAACGGGAGGAAATCATGAATTTACAGGAGACTTTGGAAAACATACAACCGTTAGATGCGAAAATGATCGAGATTGCCAAAAAACGCTGGAGCAGTATTGCCCATCCGCTGCACAGCCTGGGACTTTTTGAGGACGTGCTAGTGGAGATTGCAGGTATGACGGGCCGGCAGGAGATGGACTTCCAGAAAAAGGCTCTGGTGGCCATGTGCGCGGATAATGGCGTCGTGGAAGAAGGGGTGACGCAGACCGGTCAGGAAGTGACGGCTCTCGTGGCGGAAAATTTCTTAAAGACCGAGGCGGCCGCCAGTATCTTGTGCAGGGAGTGCGGCGCGGATATCTATCCGGTAGATATCGGTATGGTGGTGGATACGCCTGTGCCCCGTTATAAGACCTCCTATGGAACAAAGAATATAGCGAAAGAGCCCGCCATGACCAGAGAAGAAGCCATTCACGCTCTGGAGGTGGGGATTCTAATGGCCGAAAAACTCTCCAAAAAGGGCTACAGGATGCTGGCCACCGGGGAAATGGGGATCGGCAATACCACCACAAGCAGCGCGGTGGCTTCTGTACTTTTGGAAAAATCGGTGGAGCTGATGACTGGCCGGGGTGCGGGCTTGTCCGGCGAAGGCCTGCAAAAGAAAATCACTGTGATCGAAAAGGCAATCGCTTTGCATCAGCCAGATAAGAACGACGCGATCGACGTGCTGGCAAAGGTCGGCGGCTTTGATATCGCAGGTATGGCGGGCGTATGTCTGGGAGCGGCGGCGTTGCATACGCCGGTGGTGATCGACGGCGTGATTTCCGGTGTAGCCGCGTTGGTGGCTGCTAGGATTTGTCCAACCTGCGCGGATTATATGATCGCTTCTCATGTATCCTCGGAGCCGGCCTCCCAGCTGATTCTGGACGCGTTGGGCAAAAAGGCTTTCCTTCATGCGGAAATGCACTGGGGCGAGGGGACTGGCGCAGTGACGCTTTTCCCGCTTTTAGATATGGCGGCGACTCTTTACAATACCATGAGCACCTTCCAGGAAATCGACCTGGAAGCCTACCAACAATATACCTAATTTTTCGCCGAATGGCGATGCGGGATGCCCGGAGGGTATACCTAATTCCTCGCCGAATGGCGATGCGGGGTACCCGAAGGGTATACCTAATTTTTCGCCGAATGGCGATACGGGATGCCCGGAGGGTATACCTAATTTTTCGCCGGATGGCGATACGGGATGCCCGGAGGGTATACCTAATTTTTCGCCGAATGGCGATACGGGGTGCCCGGAGGAGTGCAACATTTATGGCTGTGCCATAAATGTTATATACTGGCTGATAAAAGCCAAATTTGCTCGTGCAAGGGCTAAAGCCCCTATAAATTGGGCTTTTTACGAACAGGCAGAAATGAATTCCGCCTGTTCGATTCCAATTCGAGGGCCGGGCCCTCGAGCACCCATGACGAAAATTTATTTTGTCTATAGTCTGTAGGGTGTCTGGAGAAGTTGATGGGAGGAGAATATGCTGACAATGATTACAGGAGGCAGCGGCAGCGGAAAGTCGGCTTATGCAGAAGATCGAATACTCGCCTACGGGGAAGGAAATCGCGTTTATATTGCTACCATGGAGCCTTTTGGAGAAGAAGGAGCCAAACGGATTCAGAGACATAGAAAGCTTCGAGCTGGCAAGGGCTTTTCCACAGTGGAGCGGTATACAGATCTGGCGGGGCTGGCAGTGCCGGCGGGCAGCTATGTGCTGCTGGAATGTATGTCGAATCTGGTGGCCAATGAAATGTTTCGGCCGGATGGCGCCGGGGAAGGGCTTCTGGAAGAGATTCTCCTGGGCGTGGAAAAATTGTGCGCTCAGGCGGCGCAGGTATGTATCGTAACGAACGACATTTTTTCCGAATGCCTAGGCTATGAAGGGGAGACGGTCCGTTATCAGGAATCTTTAGGCGCCGTGAACCAGACGCTTGCCCGGCGGGCGGACGAGGTCGTGGAGGTCGTCTACGGCATTCCCGTTATTTTGAAGGAAAGGAGAGAGGGCGGCGGATGAAATCCTTGTGGAACAGCTTTAAAATCGCTTTTTCTATGTATTCGAAGATCCCCATGCCCGCAAGCGATTGGGATAAAGAAAATATGCGCTATGCCATGGCATTCTTTCCGCTGGTGGGTGCGGCGGTGGGTGCGATAGTTCTGGGCTGGGCGTATCTGGCGGCCCGGCTGGGCTTGCCAAACGATCATCTTTTCCGGACGGCGTTGCTTTTTGTTATTCCCCTTTTGATCAGCGGCGGCATCCATATGGACGGCTTTTTGGATACGTCCGACGCTTTAAGCTCCTGGCAGGAAAAGGAGCGGCGGCTGGAGATCCTAAAGGATTCTCACGCGGGTGCGTTCGCCATTATCTGCGGCTTAGTATATACGGTGCTGTATCTGGGAGCGGCCAGCGTTCTAGAATGGAAGTCCTATCTGGTGCTGGGGATTGCTTTTGTACAGATTCGGGCGCTTAGCGGCCTTTCCGTGGTTACGTTTTCCAAGGCGAAAAAAGACGGGCTGGCGGCGACCTTTTCCGGGAATGCGAAAAAAAATGTGGTAAGCGTCTGGCTGCTTTTGTATGCGGTTGTGTGCACGGCGGGCATGGTGTGGCTGCACCCCCTGCTGGGCTTGGCCTGCACCGGCGGGTTGTTGTTATTGTTTTGGTACTACTGGTATATGGCTCGGAAAAATTTCGGCGGGATCAACGGCGATTTGGCTGGCTGGTTTTTGCAGATGGGGGAGTTGGTGGAAATGCTGCTGGCGGCGGCGGTGACTTTGGCGCTGGGAGGAAGTATATGGAATTGATTGTAGGCGGCGCGTATCAGGGGAAATTATCCTATGCAAAAGCGTTGCATCCGGAAGTTACATGGCTGGACGGCAAGGTCTGTACCTGGGAAGAACTGCTTCTGGGTGCGGGCGTATATGATTTTCAGGCGTTTATTCGCAGGGAGATGCAGGAAGGGACTTTGCCGGAGGATTTGGCGAAGAGGCTGCTTCTGGAAAATCCAAAGCTGGTGGTCGTCAGCTGCGAGGTGGGCTGCGGTGTGGTGCCGGTGGACGCCTTCGATCGGGAATACCGGGAAAAGGTGGGACGGATCTGTACGGAACTGGCGGCGGGCAGCCGTCGGGTGCACCGGGTGATTTGTGGGATCGGAACCGTCCTTAAGGAGGAGCCGTGCTGCGGCTGAGCCTGCTTCGTCATTCGATGACGGAGGGGAACCAGAAGAAACGGTATATAGGCACGACCGACGAACCGCTGTGTCAGGAAGGCGTTGCCCTGCTGCAGGGACGGCGCTATCCAAAGGCAGAGGCAGTATTTGTCAGTCCGCTGTGCCGTTGCGTCCAGACGGCCGGGATTCTCTATCCCCATAGTCCGCGGTATGTCGTTGAAGAGCTGGCGGAATGCGATTTCGGAGAGTTTGAGAATAAAAATTATCAGGAGCTTTCGGAAAATCCTCGTTACCAGGCCTGGGTGGACAGCGGCGGCGTCCTGCCCTTTCCCGGTGGAGAGAGCCGCGAGGAATTCCAAAGGCGGAGCATTCAAGGCTTTCAAAAGGTGATGGCGACGTGCATCGATCGCCGGCTGCATGCGGCGGCGCTCGTGGCGCACGGCGGTACGATCATGAATATTATGGAAGCCTTTGCAGGGCAAAAGCGTTCCTTTTACCAGTGGCATGTGGAAAACGCCTGCGGCTATCTGGTGGAAATCGACGTGGACAACTGGCGAGTAGGCCGGGAAAAAATCTGCGTACGGAGTACGCTTCCCCTGTAAACAGTCAGAGAGTAAAAATTGGAAAAGACGTTGCTGCCAGAGCGGCAGAGAATCAGACCAATGGAGGAGAGAAAATGGCAGTATTAAAACCTTTTTGCGCATTGCGGCCTCGCGCAGATTTAGCGGAACAGGTGGCCGCGTTGCCCTATGACGTCATGGATGAGACGCAGGCCAGAGAGATGGCTAAGGGAAATCCCTGGTCTTTCTTGTATGTAGATCGGCCGGAAATCAATTTTGAAAAAGGTACGGATCCTTATGAAGAACCGGTGTACCAGAAAGCGGCGGAAAATTTGCGAAAGATGGAGGAGCAGGGCGTTTATATCCGGGATTCGAAGCCCTGTTACTATATTTATCAAGAGGAAAAGGGCGGGAAATCCCAGCGGGGCGTCGTAGGCTGCGCTTCCGTACAGGAATATTTGGATGGAACAATCAAAAAGCACGAGCTGACCCGGCGGGAGAAGGAGGAAGACCGGATTCGTCACGTGAAGACCTGCCGTGCCCATACCGGCCCGATCTTTCTGACCTGTCCCTATCCCAGGGAATTGACGGAGCTTCTGGCCGATTGGTGCGAAAAAAAGGCGGCGGCTTATGACTTTGTCACTCAGGAAGGCGTAGGTCAGAAAGTATGGGTGCTGGATGAGGAGGAAGCCTGCCAACAGGTAGAAGCGCTTCTTGGAGAAGTTTCTTCCTTTTATAT
>CAOJIB010000008.1 GCA_948436455.1 uncultured Blautia sp. | reverse complement strand
CCATTCTGATCGCAAAGGGCCAGGATTTTATTGCATTAAAGATTGTAGAGATCGGTGAGCAGAATCATGTCGCCGTCATTGAAAACAAGGTTCTGGCCAGAGGAATTTATGCATCCACGCCGTTGGACTGTGAGATTCCGGCGGAGTATTATGGAATTGTGGCGGAGATCCTTGTGCAGGTATTCCGAATGAACAACGTGAAATTGGAGTAAAGTATGAGACGAATACTAGATAATGCGGCGACAGTCGTTGTGGTACTGATTGTCCTGCTTCTGATCATTCCATTAAGTCCATTCCTTGTGGATGTGATGATCATTTTAAATATATCGATATCCCTGATCATCTTGATGATCAGTATGAATATCAAGAGTCCGTTGGAGTTCTCGATTTTCCCCTCCATGCTTTTGGTAACGACTCTGTTCCGTATCGCCATCAACGTTTCCTCTACCAGAAATATTTTGGGAAATCAGGGCGTATCCGGCGCGGTGATCCAGGCAATGGGTGATTTCGTGCTTCGCGGCAATGTCGTAGTAGGTGCGATCATCTTCCTGATCATCGTTTTAGTACAATTTATCGTTATTACAAAAGGCGCCGAACGTGTATCCGAGGTAGCGGCCAGATTTACTCTGGATGCGATGCCCGGTAAGCAGATGGCCATCGACGCGGACTTGAGCTCTGGCCTAATCGATGAAACGGCCGCCAGGGAACGGCGTGAAAAAATCCAAAAAGAAGCGGATTTCTACGGTTCTATGGACGGTGCGACAAAGATCGTCAAGGGAGACGCGATCATGTCCCTGATCATCACAGCAGTCAATTTTCTTGGCGGTGTGGTGATCGGTATGGTGCAGGGCGGCATGGAGCTTTCCCAGGTGTTAAGTGTGTATTCGATTGCTACCGTAGGCGACGGCCTTGTTTCCCAGATTCCGTCCCTGATGATCTCTACGGCGACAGGTATGATCGTCACCCGGGCGGCGGCGGAGGGAAGCTTAAATGAGGACGCTTCCAAGCAGTTTGCCGGTCAGCCCCGGGCGATCTTGATTACCGGTTGCGTATTGCTGGTGCTGATGCTGGTGCCGGGAATGCCAAAGCCGCAGTTCGCGGTGATCGGTGCGGTATTGGTGCTGGGAGGCTATCAGATGCTTCGCCGGATGGAAGCGATGGCCGTGCTGGATTCCCATGCGGCGGCTGTGCAGGAAGACGCCCTCCTACAGGAGCAGGCCCAGGCGGAGGAAGCGAATTTCAAGGATATCAATAACGTATATTCTCTGATTACCGTAGAACCTATCGAGATGGAATTTGGCTATAGCCTGATTCCGCTAGTGGATGAAAGCAGCGGCGGCAAGATGATTGATCGAATCGTCATTTTTCGACGGCAGTATGCTCAGGAGATGGGCCTTGTCATTCCTTCGATCCGTCTGCGCGACAGCTCGGGCCTGAATACGAACCAATACGTCATCAAAATTAAGGGCGAAGAGGTTGCCAAGGGCGAGATCCTGGTGGATTATTATCTGGCGCTGGAGCCGCCCAATCCGGAAAAAGAAATCGATGGCATCGATACGATCGAGCCTGCTTATGGAATTCCCAGTAAATGGATTACCGTAGATAAAAAAGAGATGGCGGAGATCTATGGCTATACGGTAATCGATCCGCTGTCCGTTATGCTGACGCATTTGTCAGAGACTGTAAAAACCCATGCCCACGAGCTTTTAAACCGACAGGAGGTCGTGCGGCTGGTGGAAAATATGAAGAAGCAGTCTCCGGAGCTGGTGGAGGAATTGATTCCGGGGACGTTAAGCTACGGCAATTTCCAGAGGATTTTGACGAATCTCCTCAAAGAGGGGATTCCCATCAAGGATATGGAGACGATCATGGAGGTGATCATCGATTCCTCGATGAGTATCAAGGATTTGGATACGATTACGGAAAATATCCGCGTAGCCTTAAAGCGGACGATCACCCGGAGATTCTGCGAGGGTGGAAGTATGCGGGTGGTGACGCTGGATGCAAATCTGGAAAAAAGCATCATTACCAGCTTAACCGCTGGGGACCGAGGACCGTATCTGGCGTTGAATCCCGACGTTATGCAAAATGTCATTACCCAAGTGGGCGAGGAAATCAAGAAATTCAACAATTTTGCACAAAGTCCGGTAATCTTGACCAGCCAGGTAGTCCGGGTGCATTTTTATCATTTGATCGAGCAATTTTATCCGAATGTATATGTGCTGTCTTTTAATGAGATTAGCAATAATATACAGATCCAGGCCGTAGGAAATATTACCGCCGCTTAATAGGGAAAGGAAGTGAGTAGCAGATATGAGCAGCCAGGAGGGCTATAAGGGACAGAGTAATGAAACGCTTCTGAAGCTTTACAAAGAAACGAACGACCTCGCGGTGAAGCAGGAACTGGTGATGCGCTATGTATATCTGGTGCGGAGTATCGCTCTGCAGATGCGGGATATTTATATGAGCTTTTCCCAGGTGGACGATATTATTAACGAAGGCGTGATCGTGATTATGAATGCGATCGATAAGTTTGAGCCGGATAAAAATGTAAAGTTTGAAACGTATATTTCCAAGAGAATTAAGGGAATGATCATCGACCTGGCCAGAAAGCAGGACTGGGTGCCAAGAAGTACAAGAAAGAATGCAAGAGATATTGATGAAGCGGTCACAACGTTATATAATAAGAATGGGCGGTATCCTTCCACCGACGAGGTGGTCAGTCACCTGAATATTACTCATGAGAAATACCAGGATACCTTACGGAAGGCGGCGCTTTTCCACGTATTGTCTCTGGATATGGTTCTGGCAGAATCTCAGGAAAATAAGATGAACGCCCAGATTCCCTCCGGCGAGGAGCAGGAGCAGCCTGAAAACCGTTACTTAAAAAAGGAAATGACGGAATTTCTGGCGGAAGGAATCAAAAATCTCAAAGAGAATGAACAGCTTGTGATCTCTCTTTATTATATGGAAGAGCTGAATATGCGGCAGATTGCGAAAGTGCTGGATGTCAGCGAACCGAGAATCTCGCAGATACACACCAATGCAATCCGCAAATTAAAGCAGCATATGCAGGAATTTAATGAAGTGAACGGGAGGAAAAAAAATGTTTCAGGGATTTTATGATTTGACGTCAAATATGATCACACAGAACCGGAATCTGAATATCATTAGTAATAATATGACGAATGTTTCGACGCCGGGTTTCAAAAGTGATAAGCTGATACAGGGAACCTTCCGGGATGAATTGATTTACCGCTACGACCGGGATGGAAAAACGCCGGTGGGCGTGGTTTCCCGGGTGAATACGGCAGATGAGCGGGTGACAAATTACGAAGAAGGAGGCGTTCTGGAAACAACCAGGAAGCTGGACTGCGCGTTAACCGGCGACGGTTTTTTCACTATTCAGGGGGAAAACGGCGTGGTATACAGCCGCAACGGTTCCTTCAATTTGGATAATCAAGGATGTTTGACCCTGCAGGGCGTGGGCCGTGTGCTGGGCTACGATGGCAATCCCATCCGCCTGACAACCGACGACGTTTATGTAAGCCGGGATGGGTTTATTTTCAGCTCGGATGGCCAGACCTATTTCGGCCAGTTAGGTATCGTGGATTTTGCGGATTATTCGCAGCTTCAGAAGATTGACGGAGGCGTCTTTACAGGAGGCGGAGCGCAGATTCCTGCCAACGCCGTTGTTCAGAATCAGATGCTGGAGGATTCCAATGTGTCGATGGTAGAGGAAATGACTAGTATGATGAGCAGCCAGCGTTCGCTGCAGGGTTCTGCGCAGTTGCTTCGGCTGTACGACCAGCTGATCGGCCGAGCAGTACAGCTTGGCTCTATGAGCTGATCATCTGCCTGGGAATAAGCGATAGAGACGGCGGGAGAACAGCAAAAGGATGTAAAGGAGGCATAGAAAAAGTGTACACATCATTTTATACGGCGGCCAGGGGCGTCATTGAACAGCAGGAAAAGTTGAACGTTGTGGGAAATAACCTGGCGAACGTAAACAACTACGGCTATAAAGCGAAGACGGCCGGCTTCTTGGATCTGATGTATTATAATTTGAATAATTACACCGGTGAGGATACGGAATTAAAGGCTGGCACGGGTGTTGTAGTGGAGAAGACGGATACGGATTTTTCTGCGTCGGGCTACGTGACTACAGATCTAGCGAACGACTATGCGATTGTGGGAGATGGCTTTTTCATGCTGCGGAATCCGGAGAATGGGGAAATTACCTATACCAGGAATGGACGCTTTAGTCTTTCTCAGTTTGGGAACGTGATGTTTTTGGTCAACGATAACGGGCATTTGGTGCTGGATCAGAATCAGAATCCCATTACGGTAGGCGCGGAGAATACATTGAGCGGTACCATTGGCGTTTATAATTTCAATATCCTGGATGGAATGCAAAGTGTAGGCGACAATGAATTCCAGCCGACGGCGAAAAATGGAAATCCCTATTTGATTCCCGGCGCCGACGTACGCAACAAAATGCTGGAAATGTCCAATGTAAGCACAGCCGATGAGATTTCCAGAATGATTATTACGCAGAGGGCCTATTCCTTTTCCCTGAAAATGCTGCAGACTTCCGACGAGGTGGTAAGCACTATCAATAGCCTCAGACAATAATAGAAAATAAAAGACAGGGTGACAGGCGTACTGCTTTTTGAATGTTATAGTATGCAGAAAAGACTGCTAAGCGGCAAGCTTTCTGAATACCAAAGTATGCAAAAGGAACTGCCGGCGGCAGGTCCTTTGTATCAGCCGCCGAGGTGCGGTGCAGGAGGAATGTATGATTAAACGATATGAAGATATAAGCGTAAACGGTCTGGATCTGATCCGGGAGATCGGTAGTATCGGAAACGGCACTGCGGCGACAGCTTTGTCCAGTATGCTAAATGCGAAGGTACGTATGAGTCTTCCCAATGTCCGGGTGATGGATTTTAACGCGGCGCAGGCTAGCTTGGGAGACCCGGAGGAATTGGTGGCGGCCGTATTGGTAGAACTGGTAGGAGAGATTGAAGGAATTATGCTGCTGCTTTTAAAGCAGGAGTTCATGGATGAGGTGGCCCAGCATCTGCTGAATCAGAGCAATGTGGATATCATGCAGTTGGATGAAATGCAGACCTCTGCACTGATTGAATGCGGCAATATTATGATTTCTTCTTTCGTCAACGCCATGACGGCGCTGGCAAATGTGGAGATTCAGCTTTCCGTGCCGCAGATCGCCGTAAATATGTTAGGCGGCATTATGAGTATGCCTATGGCGATGATGGGATATCATTCGGACAGGATTATGCTGATTACCGGAGAATTTCGAATCGACGGAAAAGAGATGAACAGCGATATGCTCTTAATGCCGGATGTAAATTCTTTAAATGTTCTAATGAAAAAATTGGGAGTGAGTTGATCAATGACAAAGGCAAAACCTATATCGGTTGGGATAGCAGATATGAAAATCACAAGGCAGGAGGGCGTATTAATTACTTATGCGCTGGGATCCTGCATTGGAATTTCTTTTTATGATCCGATGATTAAGCTGGGGGCCCTGCTTCACATTATGCTTCCGGAAAAGCCAGCAGGAGGAGATACCAATGTGTTTAAATTTGCTGACTCGGGCATCGCGGAAACTCTTCGCAAGCTCTATGCCTTTGGCGCAATGAAAGGGCGCTTAGTATGCAAGATTGCCGGCGGCGCAAAGATGTTCGAAATGAAAGGCGGAGGCGGCCTGGGGAATATCGGGGACAGAAATGCGATGACGGTGAAGAAGGTGCTGATGGCTAACGGCCTGCGGGTATCTTCCGCGGATACGGGCGCAAATTATGCCAGGACCATGCTGTTGGACGTGCAGACGGGACAGGTGCGGATTCGTTCGGTGGGTAAGCCGGAGAAGATCCTTTGATACATATGGAAAACCGGTTGTCGTAAGGGAGTTATAGAGATTGGCAAGTAGGCCGATATAAAATATAGCAGATGTGAACGGCAGAAAGGAAAAGGAGAAGGACACATGGCTGATACAGAAATTTTATTGGAATCTGGAACAAATGAGATTGAGATTATGCAGTTTACAATCTTCGGCGAGATGTACGGCATAAATGTAGCGAAGGTACGGGAAATTATTATGGCAGATAAGGTCAAGTCCGTTCCCCATTCCCATGAGGCGGTTGAAGGCATTTTTAAGCCCAGAGATATTTTGCTGACCGTTGTGGATCTGCCGAAGTATTTGACGGGGCAGGTCGGTGAAAAGGGCCCCAGAGATCTGTTTATCATTACGAATTTCAATCAAATGTATATTGCTTTCCGCGTACATAGCGTGGTAGGTATCAGCCGGATCTCTTGGGCAGACATTCAAAAACCGGACAATACCATCAGCCGTGGAGAAGAGGGCGTGGCAACTGGCATTGCCCAGTGTGGGAAGAATTTGATCACGATTCTGGATTTTGAGAAGATCGTAACGGAAATTGCACCGGAAACAGGTATCCAGATGGATGAGATCGACAAGCTGGGCGAGCGCTCCGAGAGGACGGAGCCGATTGTCCTTGCGGAGGATTCCATCCTCCTTACAAATATGATCCGCGCTTCTTTGACAAAAGCCGGCTATACGAATATTACAAACTTCAATAATGGTAAAGAGGCGTGGGAATACCTGCGCGGTTTACGAGACGACCCAGATTTTCATCAGAAGGTGGGCCTGATTATTACAGATATTGAAATGCCGGAAATGGACGGGCACCGTCTGACAAAGTTGGTCAAATCCGATGAAAAAATGAAGGATACGCCGCTGATTATCTTTTCCTCTCTGATCGGGCCGGAAATGCGGATCAAGGGAAAACAGTTGGGAGCCGATGAGCAGCTTTCCAAGCCGGAAATTGGCCATCTGGTAGAAGTTATGGATCATTTGATTGAACGGAGGCGTATAAATGGATAAATTCGTAGTAAGACAGGCGATTAAAGATCTGCATACGAACGCGATTATCGGCTATGAGCTGATGATCCAAGGAGACGTAGAAAGTTTATATAATTCCAGTACGGACAGCGCCGCCGCTAACGCCATGGTTGCTTTTTTGACAGAGAATTCCAACCGCATTTTTAATGACAAGCAGACCTTTATGACATTTACACCTTCTTTGCTTTTTCGGAATACGCCGAAGATCTTTGATAAAGATAAGGTGGTCATTCAGATAGAAGACAGTATCATCGTCCATCCGTTGGCGGCGATTATCATTGGGAAATATCGCGACGAGGGATATCGCTTTGCGATCAATGATTTTCAGTTTACGCCGAAGCATTTCAGTGTGATGGAATATGTGGATTACATACGAGTGACCATTCAGGAAAAAATGGAGCGAACGGCTCTTGCTTCCCTGATGAATCTGGTGGAAATGGCGCACGGCTTCCAAAAGAAAGTGATCGCCACGGGCGTGAATTCCGGTAATACTTATGAGGTTGCCAAGATTGCCGGCGCAGATTATGTGGAAGGCAGCTATATCGCCGACGACATGATTACGAAGACCAGCAAGATGGAATATCTGCAGGGAAACTTGTATCAGCTGATTATGGAGATCACGAAAGACGAGCCGGATGTAGAGGTCTTGGAGGAGATCGTCAGCCGGGATGCTTCTTTAACATATGCGCTTCTAAAAATGGCGAATTCCGCATTCTTTGCCGCCTATAACGAAACGGCTTCGATTCATCAGGCGATTGTGCGGGTAGGTATTAATCAGTTAAAGCAGTGGATCTACTTGTTGAGTTTTAAAGAAGGGGAAAATGCTTCTGCTTCGGAAGAAACGCTGAAAATATCTTTCATGCGGGCGAACTTTGCTTCTGCAATCGTAAAGAAACTGAAAAAATTCGAGATTACGCCTGCGGAGGCGTATTTGCTGGGAATGTTTTCCACGTTAGAATATATGATCGACGCCACGCTGGAAGAGATTTTAGAGGAATTGCCGATTTCCGATAAAATCAAAAACGCCTTGATTTCTCAGGAAGGGGACGCCGGTAAGCTCTATGAGATGATCTTAAGTTATGAGAAGGCGGACTGGGCGGAAATCAAGAAATATGCCGGTGAATTGGGAATCCAGACGAATGTGATGGCGCAGATCTATATGGAATGCGTAGAAGAGGTCAACGAGATCTGGGAAAATGTGATTGGCGTGCAGGAAGAGGCAGAAACGCCGGAAGCCGAAGCTGCCGCGACTCAGGAGATTCCAGAGGGAGCATCGCAGACAGAGGGATAAATCGAAATAAGAATTGCTGGGAAGGCCATAGGAAGGCCTTCCTTTTTTCTGCTTTTCTATTGGAAAGCAGTTTCCATATTTTTTGGCAGCGTTTAGTAATTCTCCAGATATTACAAAAAACATACGTAATTCCGCACAAAATATGATGGAATAGCTACAAATATTACGTAATTATTACAAAAATAATGAAATCCTATTGATTTTTTCCGCGTGAGTGTTATAATAGGATCATACATTACGAAATGCCGAAAACTGCCGGTGGCAGTTTTGACGGCAAGTGAGGTGTGAGAGATGAATAAAAGAAAATGGTTGTCTTATTTTCTGACCGGCGCGTTGGCCATAAGCCTTTCCATTCCGGTAGCGGCCGACACAACAGAGGAGAAGATCACCGATGTACAGTCCCAGAGGCAGGAGACACAGTCGAGCCTGTCGCAGACGGAAGAAAAGATCAATACCCTCCAGGAGCAGAAACGGTCTATGGAGGCATACTTAAATGAGCTGAATGCTAAATATGTGGATCTGACTCGTCAGATTGAGGAGCTGGATGTACAGGAAGCGCAGAAGAACGCTGAACTAAAGCAGACGAAAGACGAGCTGCAGGCGGCGGAAAAAAAGGCGCAGAAGCAGTATAAGGATATGAAGCTGCGAATCTCTTATATGTATGAGAATGGTAACTCCTCGTATCTGGATGCATTGCTTTCTTCCGTCAGTTTTGGAGAAATGCTGAGCCGGGCGGAAAATATCCGTCAGTTATCTGCATATGATCAGGAGATGCTGGACGCCTACGAGGCGGCCAGACAGAAAATAGAGAAGCAGGAGGAAAAGCTCCAGAATGAAGAGAAGGAGTTAGAAGCCCTGCAAAAGGAAAATCAGGGGAAGCAGCAGGAGGTACAGGAGCTGGTGGACACGACCAGTGAGAATATTACCGCCTATGCGAACGAGATCAGCAGCAGCCAGCAGGAAGCGGCTGCACTGGTAGAAGAGCTTACAAGTCAGGAACAACACCTGAATGAATTGTTACAGGCCCAGGCTGCAGAAAACGAGGCGGCCAGAAGGGCCAGGGAAGAAGCGCAGGCGCAGGAAGCACAGCAGTCTCAGGATCAGGCCGTACCGGCCGGCGATGGGGAAAATGACATGGCTGGACAGGAGGCTCAATCCGGAGAGGAAAACGACGATACATCCGGGGAAGTAGATGATCTCTCGGAGGAAGAATCCGAGGACTGGCCGGATAGCGCATCCGAAGATACCGATACGGACGTTGATTCCGGAGATACTGCTGGTGCGAATGAAGGAAGCGGTACATACTTGGGCAATTTCAAGCTCACTGCGTACTGTAATTGCGCCCAATGCTGCGGCAGCGCGGGGAATCAGACGGCCAGCGGCACTTGGCCGGCGGCCGGTCGTACGGTGGCGATGGCTGGAGTACCTTTCGGCACACAGCTTTTGATTAACGGAAACGTATACACGGTAGAGGACTTGGGAACCCCCTACGGCCATGTAGATATCTATTTTAATAGTCATGCGGAAGCTTTGAGCTTTGGTTTGCAATACGCAGACGTATATCGCTTGAATTAGACAATTTAAATAAAGGGGAGTATTTTGGCAGCCGCCCGGCAACGGGCGGTTGTTTTGTACGCTATAAATATGGGAGAGCCGCCAGTGAAAACTTTTTCATAAAAGAACAAGCGCTGTATTTGAACTGACAGTAATCAGTTGGAATACAGCGCTTTAAAGAATTAAAGCATATAGAAAATCCTATTCTAGTAAATTATTTTCGCAGAATAACAAATTCTGAGAAAATTCTTCTGTTCGACGGTGTTTATCACAGGTTTCTGTGACTTGACCAATTATTTGACGGTAAATAACTCAGAAAGACGATTCATATTTTCGCTCTTGAGGGCCATGGTTGGATGCACGTAGCGATTCATAGTAATGGCTACGCTGGCATGGCCGAGAATCTCGCTAAGGCTTTTTACATCGAAGCCAAGCTCTATGCATCTTGTCGCAAAAGTATGGCGGGTTGCATGAAAATTTGCGTTCGCGATGCCGCAAGCGGCAAGTATAGATTTAAAACGATTCTGCATCGTCCGAGGCTCTATAAAGCGTTCCCGCTGGCCTGTCAGCAAAAATGCATCCGGCGTATAAAAATCCTCCAGAGAGTCGACAATGATATCCGGCAATGGAATGATTCGAATAGAGCAACTACTTTTCGGTTCAAAAATACGTACCTCCGTTTTGTGTTTCTGGTCGTTGTCTACCCGGACTCTTTGCATTGTCCTGTGTACGCACAATTGCCTTTCCTGCATATTAAAATCCTCCCATTGCAGCGCGCATAATTCGCCCAGGCGGATTCCAGTGAAAAAGCACAGCAAAATTCCCAGAGACGTCAGATTCATGTTTTCTTGAAGATAGGTAAAAAGCTTCTTTTCTTCCTCCAGACTAAAAACCCGGATATTTTTCTGCTCACGCTTCACATTCACGCATTCTGGAGAAAATGCCACATTGTAGTCATGCTTTAGGGCGTAAACACGCAGACCGTTCATCGCAGACAAGATTTCCGCTACTGTCGCCGGCGCCAATCCCTGTTTCTTTGTTCCGCCACTGGTGCGTAATTCATGGACAAAACTCATCAAATCCCGATTGGTAATCTCTGAGAATTCTCTGTTGCCGAATTTTGGAAGAATATAACAGCGAAGAATATCCTCATATTTATTTATAGAAGATATTTTTAATGTGCCGGCCGAATCGGCTAACCAGCGATTTCCTATAGTCATTACACTCCCTGCTTTTGCCTGTGCCAGCTTCTGGCTTTTTTTCACGGCATCCAGTTTGTTTTTTGCTTCCCGGTAGCTTTTCGCATAGACCGCCCGGTAATGCGCTTTTCCCTCCACATATTCTTTAATATAGCGACCTTCCCAACGTCCGTCCTTCCGTTTATAAATGTTTTCTCCCCTTCTGGGCATTGACACTTCCTCCTTTGTGACCATAATTTTGACGGTAAATATGTAACCTTCGTAAAAAGTTTATCTGACCACTAAAGAAAGAGGAACCTAAAGCCGATAAGATATAAGCTTCGGGGATTTTCTTAGAAGTGAAATATTTAATTAATGGGAATAAGAATTGTTGGCAAGTATGTTGACAGATTTTGCAGTATTCATGTGGAAAGTGGTTGAGAGAGAATAAATGAAAACTGAATACAACGCGGACGGGGCGTTTCTCTATCTCATAATAAGGAGAACAGGAACGCCGTTTTTAGTACCATATAAGTGTAAGAGATAAATTATATCGTTAGGCCTTACCCTTTGCACTTATTTTTTATAATAAGGGAGTAATTGGTCTGGCAAGGCGCTTTTGTGTAACGAACTAAAATGATCTGTAATAAGTGTAGATGGGAATAATTACAAATCTGTTTTGCACTCCTCAAAAAAACATCCCCCCAAGGGGCTAGGAGGATTTTTCCAAATATGCTATACTATCTGGAAGTTGTAATGCAACGAGGAGGGCGTTTATGAAAAAGCTGTTGATCTATTTGAAAGGCTATGAAAAGGAAACTGTGCTGGCGCCGCTTTTTAAGATGCTAGAAGCGATTTTTGAGTTGTTTGTACCGTTGGTGATGGCGGCGGTGATCGATACGGGCATCGGGCGGGGCGACAGAAGCTATGTTGTTCGGATGTGTCTGGTGTTGGTGGCTTTGGGCGTGATCGGGCTGGTCTGTTCAATTACCGCCCAGTTTTATGCGGCGAAGGCGGCCACTGGATTTTCGGCGAAGCTGCGTCGGGAGCTGTTCGCTCATATTCAGAGCCTGTCTTATCGGGAAATGGACGCCGTCGGCGCTTCGACGTTGATTACGCGGATGACTAGCGACGTGAATCAGATTCAGTCCGGCGTTAATCTGGTGTTGCGGCTCTTTTTGCGTTCGCCGTTTATCGTTTTTGGCGCGATGGTGATGGCTTTTACCGTAGATGTAAAGGCGGCGCTGATCTTTGTGGTGACAATTCCGCTGCTTTCCATAGTTGTCTTTGGCCTGATGCTGTATACGATGCCCTTATATCGGCGGGTGCAGGGCGCGCTGGATAAGATCCTTAGCATTACCCGAGAGAATTTGAACGGTGTGCGGGTGCTGCGGGCTTTCCATAAGGAAGAAGAGGAGGAGGCCGCCTTTCGGGAAAGCAACGAAGCGTTGACGATCCTGCAGAAATTTGTTGGGCGGATTTCCGGCCTGATGAATCCCGTGACGTACGTCATTGTCAACGGAGCGGTCACCGCACTGATTTATACCGGCGCGCTGCAGGTGAGCGCCGGCATTCTGACCCAGGGCGAGGTAGTGGCGCTGGTGAATTATATGTCGCAGATTTTGGTAGAATTGGTAAAACTGGCGAATTTGATTATTACCGTGACGAAGGCCGTTGCCTGCGGGAATCGGGTACAGAGCATTTTCGAAATACAGACTACCCTGGCGAACGGTCCTGATATTAGAAAAGGTTCCAGCGCGGGCGTGGAATTTTCTCAGGTAGGCATGACCTATGAAGACGGGGCATCCGAAGCCCTGTCGGATATTACCTTTACGGCGAAGCCGGGCGATACGATTGGGATCATCGGCGGCACTGGTTCGGGAAAGACGACGCTGGTCAATCTGATTCCCCGGTTTTACGAGGCGACACGGGGAAAAATCCTTGTGGACGGCGTGGATGTAAAGGAATATTCCCTGCAAACGCTGCGTAAAAAAATCGGGATCGTACCCCAGAAGGCCGTCTTATTTGCAGGAACGATTGCGGACAATCTCCGCTGGGGAAAAGAGGACGCCAGGGAAGAAGAGCTGTGGCAGGCGCTCGCCGTCGCCCAGGCGGAGGATTTCGTCCGGCAAAAGGAAAAGGGGCTGGACAGTTCGGTGGCCCAGGGAGGCAGGAATTTTTCCGGCGGGCAGCGGCAGCGTCTGACAATCGCCCGGGCCCTGGTGGGGAATCCGGAAATCCTTATTTTGGACGACAGCGCTTCCGCGCTGGATTTTGCAACGGACGCCAGGCTGCGGCAGGCCCTGCGAAAGCTTCCGGATAAGCCGATCGTTTTCATTGTATCCCAGCGAACGTCCTCCATTATGCATGCGGATACGATCCTTGTGCTGGAAGACGGCCAGACGGCGGGGATGGGTTCTCATGAAGAATTATTGGAAAATTGTCAGGTATATCAGGAAATCTATCAATCCCAGTTCCGAAAGGAGGAGGCGTAAGGTGGTGAAAAAAGCAGATAGCAGGCAAAAGGCGACGTTACGAAAAGTGCTTCGTTATATCCGACGATATTGGCTGTATCTTAGTCTTTCCATTGTTCTGGCGGCGGTAACTGTGGCGGCGACCTTATACATTCCGCTGCTGACCGGACAGGCCATAGACTTTATCATAGGAAAGGATGCGGTGAATTTTGTCGGCGTCTTTGGGATTCTAAAGAAAATGGCGGTGGTGATCGCCCTTACGGCGCTGGCCCAGTGGGTGATGAATACCTGCAACAATAAGATGACCTTTCAGATCGTCCGGGATATACGGGACGAGGCCTTTGCCCATATCCAGAAGCTTCCCTTGAAATATATGGATAGCCATCCCAGCGGCGAGATCGTCAGCCGCGTCATTGCCGACGCGGATCAGTTTGCGGACGGGCTTTTGATGGGGTTTACCCAGTTTTTCATTGGGGTGATTACGATTCTAGGGACTTTGGGCTTTATGCTCTCGGTCAATGCAGGAATCACGCTGGTGGTGCTTCTGGTGACGCCGGTATCTTTGATTGTGGCGGCCTTTATTGCCCGAAAGACCTTCCATATGTTCAAGCTCCAGTCGGAGACGCGGGGAGAGCAGACGGCGTTGATCGAGGAAATGGTCGGCGGTCAGAAGGTGGTACAGGCCTTTTGCCACGAGCGGCAGGCTCAGGAGAAATTTGACGAAATCAATGAGCGATTGAAGGACTGCTCCTTAAAGGCCGTATTTTTCTCGTCGCTTACGAATCCTTCCACTCGTTTTGTCAACAGTCTGGTGTATACGGGCGTGGGTGTTACCGGGGCGTTGGCGGCGATTGGCGGCCGCTTAAGCGTCGGGCAGCTTTCGGCGTTTTTAAGCTACGCCAATCAGTATACGAAGCCTTTCAACGAGATTTCCGGTGTTGTGACAGAATTGCAAAACGCCATTGCCTGCGCCGGACGGCTGTTTGAATTGATTGAGGAGGAACCTCAAACGCCGGAGCCGGAAGATGCGGCGGTTTTAAAGGACGTCGAAGGGCAGGTGGAAATTTCGCATGTAAATTTCTCCTACGATCCAGGACAGAAGCTTCTGGAGGATGTGGATCTATCTGTGCGGCCGGGCTGGCGCGTGGCGATCGTTGGGCCAACCGGATGTGGAAAGACGACGGTGATCAATCTGCTGATGCGCTTTTATGACGTGGCCGGCGGAAGTATTTCCATCGATGGAAAAGATATCCGACAGGTTACCAGGAGAAGCCTGCGGGAGAGCTTTGGCATGGTTCTGCAGGAAACTTGGTTAAAGAGCGGGACGATCCGGGAGAATATTGTTATGGGAAAACCGGATGCCACCGACGCGGAGGTGGAGGCGGCGGCCCGTGCCTGTCACGCTCATAGTTTTATCCGGCGGCTGCCGGAAGGTTATGATACGGTAATTACGGAGGACGGAGGTAGTCTCTCTCAGGGACAGAAGCAGCTTTTGTGCATTACTCGGGTGATGCTTTGCCATCCGCCAATGCTGATCCTGGACGAAGCCACGTCTTCCATTGACACGCGTACAGAGCTGAAGATTCAAAATGCCTTCGCTCAACTAATGAAGGGACGTACCAGCTTTATTGTCGCTCATCGTCTGTCTACGATCCGAGAAGCAGATATCATTTTGGTTATGCGGGACGGACATATTATCGAACAGGGAAATCACGAAGAGCTTTTGCAAAGGAAGGGCTTTTACGCGGATCTATACCAGAGCCAATTTGCCCATTGATAAAAAAGGCGGTATCGTTTTCTACTTATATAATAAGGAAACGATACCGCGCACATCTTTAGCACATTTCGGCGATTGTATACAATAGTTCTTCCGTTTCTTCCCAGCCAAGACAGGGGTCCGTGATGGATTTTCCATAAATATGCTCTTTGCCAATGCTCTGGCTGCCGCTTACCAGATAGCTTTCGATCATCAGTCCCCGGACTAACTGGCGGATGTCCGGATTTAAATTTCGGCTGTGCAGCACTTCTTTGGCAATACGGATCTGCTGCAGATACTGTTTATTGGAATTGGAATGGTTCGTATCTACGATGCACAGGGGGTTTTTCAGATCTCGCTGGGCGTACTTTTCCAAAAGGAGCTGCAGATCCTCGTAGTGGTAATTGGGAATGGCTTCGCCATGCTTATTGACCGCGCCCCGTAAGATGGCGTGCGCCAGGGGATTACCAGTCGTCTGTACTTCCCAGCCCCGGTAGATAAAGCGATGGCCTTCCTGCGCGGCGTATATGGAATTGAGCATGACGCCAAAATCGCCGCTGGTGGGATTCTTCATGCCGGCCGGTACGTCCATTCCGCTGACGGTCAGGCGGTGCTGCTGGTCTTCGACGGAGCGCGCGCCCACGGCCACGTAGGAGAGCAGGTCGGATAAATAACGATAATTCTCCGGGTAGAGCATTTCGTCGGCGCAGGTCATTTCGCTGACCTCGATGGCTTTCAGATGCATTTTCCGAATGGCGATGATCCCTGCCAGCATATCCGGCTGCTTTTCCGGATCCGGCTGGTGCAGCATACCCTTGTAGCCCTCGCCGGTGGTGCGGGGTTTATTGGTGTATACGCGGGGAATAACAAGCACTTTTTCCTGGATTTTTTCCTGGATTTTCTTCAGACGCAGCAGGTAATCGCAGACAGCGTCTTCATTATCTGCGGAGCAGGGGCCGATGATCGCCAGAAACTTATCCGATTCTCCGGTAAATACCTGGCGGATTTCGGCGTCCCGGGTATTTTTAATCTCCTGTACTTTCTGGGAGAGGGGATAACGGCTTTTAATCTCGGCAGGGGTAGGAAGCTTTGTAAAAAATTCAAATCCCATGATGTCCATCTCCTTTTGCTGTAGTGTACGATCCGCGCGGTATACGCCGCCGGTCTTTATACCTTTATAATTGTGAAAGGTACGGAACAGTTACCGATTTTTAATTATAATATATTTTCGAAAAAATGTCGATAGAAAATACAGCGATTTCGCCACAGGGCGTTGCGATATAGAAATAGAAAACTTTAGACGGAAAGAAAGCTTCCCGCAAAAGGTATAAAAAGATACATAGGCAGTGTTATTATCTGTATACAGAAAAACATTTCGAGTCAATTGCGTAGAGGCAGAAATATTTTCTGAAAAAAATGTGAATTACGAATAAAAATTTAAAAATGTGTTGCTTTTGCAATTCATACTGTGGTATCATATAAAATAATGTTACATTATTATGCATTATTTCAAAAGAAGATGAAAGGAGGAAATCATGAGCGTTCAATTACTGGATAAGACAAGAAAGATCAATAATCTTCTGCATAATAGTAATTCCAGTAAAGTAGTCTTTAACGACATTTGTCAGGTAATGATGGAAACTTTGGAGTCAAACATTCTCGTGCTGAGTAAAAAGGGAAAGGTCCTGGGGGTCAGCTTATGTCTTGGTGTGGAAGAAATTACCGAATTAGTGGAAGACGAGGTGGGCGGCCACATCGATCCCCTTTTGAACGAACGCTTTCTGGGCATTTTGTCCACGAAGGAAAATGTAAACCTGGAAACCCTCGGTTTTGAAGGCGAAAATATTTCCCATTATCAGGGTATCGTCACACCGATCAATATTGCCGGTGAACGGTTGGGAACGGTATTTATGTATCGGGATCATAACGCTTACGCGATCGAGGATATTATTGTCAGCGAATACGCCACAACGGTGGTAGGACTGGAGATGATGCGCTCTGTCCATGAGGAAAATGCAGAAGAGGACAGAAAGCAGCAGGTGGTAAAATCCGCCTTTAATACTTTATCGTTTTCCGAGCTGGAGGCTATTATCCATATTTTCGATGAAATGGACGGCGAGGAAGGCATTCTGGTAGCCAGCAAGATTGCGGACCGGGTGGGAATTACCCGCTCTGTCATTGTCAACGCGCTTCGGAAATTCGAGAGCGCAGGAGTTATCGAGTCCCGTTCTTCCGGTATGAAGGGAACCTACATCAAGGTACTGAATGAAGTGCTTTTTGATGAGATGGAAGCAATTAAAGCCCAAAGGAGTAAAAAACAGCAATAATGATATTTCCATTTTCAAAAAAGATTTTTAATCATCAAAAAAAGTGCCTCATATCTGCGGGCACTTTTTTCTGTCTTGCCGCAGTATGCAAAAGTAGGTTTTTCATACGCCATTTTATCGGGTAGGAAGCTTTTGGAAAGTTCCGCCCAATAAAATGGCAGCGCATTGGGACACTTTTATTTGCAGCTAAAGGTGCCGCATTTTGTATCCTGACATTCACAGGCGTTTACGCCGGCAATATCGATGGAGTCGGCGGCGCATTTTTCATTGGCATTGTGTACGCACTCGCAGGCCTTGCAGTCTACGTCAATGGTCTTGCAGCCGCAGCCGCAGCTATTCTTGGCCGAATCTCCGCTTCTTTCCCGGAAGCTGGCGCAGCTTGTTTCATCGGCGTACTTGGCGTCGCTTCCATTTACCTTGATGTCGCCTTTGGAGCAGAGCTGTTCCTCGTTATATACGCAGGTCGTTGCGGAACATCGTAACATTGGCATAGTCATGTCCTCCTTTTTCCTGAAATTTTTCCATTCGTTTTGCGTGATTGCCGCAATATTATATGAAAATTACATGTAATTACGACGAATGCTAACGAACTGTTTATAGTATGCGTAAAAGTTCGAGAAATATGTATTGTTTTTCTGAAAAAATAATGGCATAATAGAGAAAGTATATGCCGGATCGTCATGGGAACTGCGTCCGGCGCTGATACAAATAAAATACAAAACTGCGTCGTCCCTGCGTTGGACGGCGGCAAAAAACAAAAGCATAGGAAGGAGATGCTATGGAAAAGAAACGTAGTAAATTTTCGGATAAGTTGGGGTTTGTGCTCGCAGCGGCAGGCTCTGCGGTAGGCTTGGGAAATCTGTGGAGGTTCCCTTATCTGGCTGCCAAGTACGGCGGCGGTATTTTTCTTTTGGTATACCTGATCTTGGCGGTTACCTTTGGTTTTGTACTGATGATCACAGAAATTTCCCTGGGAAGAAAAACGAGGCTGAGCGTAATCGGCGCGTATCAGAAGCTGGATAAGCGTTTCGGTTTTTTGGGAATACTGGCCTGTCTGGTGCCCTTTGTGATTACGCCGTATTACAGTGTAATTGGCGGTTGGGTGATTAAATATCTGACCGTATTTGTAACCGGGCAGATGCAGGCGGCTACGAATGATGATTTCTTTACAGGTTTTATTACCCAGCCATTGGCGCCAGTTATTTTCTTTATTATTTTTGTTGTGATGACGGTGGGCGTCGTCGTTCTGGGCGTACAGGGTGGTATTGAGAAAGCCAGCCGGATTATGATGCCGTTTCTGATCGTTTTAACGCTGTTCCTGGCGATCTTTTCGATTATGCAGCCGGGCGCTATGGAAGGTGTGATTTATTATCTGAAGCCGGATTTCAGCCATTTTAGCGCGACGACGGTGCTGGCGGCTTTGGGACAGCTTTTTTATTCCATGTCCCTGGCCATGGGTATTATGATCACCTATGGTTCTTATATGAAGAAAGAAAACGATCTGGAGGCGTCTGTCCGTCAGGTGGAGGCTTTCGATACAGCGATTGCTTTTCTGGCCGGTCTAATGATCATTCCGGCGGTATTTGCTTTCTCCGGCGGCAGCGAGGAGGCGCTGGGCAAAGGACCGTCTTTGATGTTTATCACGCTTCCGAAGGTTTTTAACAGCATGGGGCTGGGCACGATCGTAGGGATCGCCTTTTTCCTGCTGGTTCTGTTCGCCGCGCTGACTTCGGCCATTTCTCTGACGGAAACGCTGGTTTCTATCGTCAGCGATAAATTTGGCTGGGAGCGCCGGAAGTCGTCGTTGGTCGTTTTTGTTTACCTTTTAGCCGTAGGCATTCCCGTATCCCTGGGCTTTGGCATCTGGAGCTTTATCGCGCCGCTGGGCATGAGTTTGTTGGATTTCTTCGACTTCCTCAGCAACAGCGTGCTAATGCCGATCGTAGCCTTCTTGACCTGTATCTTTGTAGGCTATTTCATCAAGCCGCGTACGATTATTGAAGAGGTAGAAGTGAACCGGCCGTTCAAGCTGCAGAATTTTTATACGGTGATGGTAAAATTTATCGCCCCGGTTTTCCTGGTTGCGATTCTGGTATTCGCCGTTATGGAAGCGTTGGGAATGATTGTAGTATAAGCTTTTTAACAGGTAAGACTTGCTGAAAAATCAAAAGCTTTGCATGCTATAGTGGGCGGGGAAGCCCCGAGCAGCAGGCTTTACGTGTAATTTTTAGAGGTGGGAGACATGGCGGCATTTTCGCCAGCTGTTTCCCGTCTCTTTTTCTTTTGAAATTTATAACAAAAAGAGGGAGCCATAGAGCTGGAGACTATTGTTCTGTAGTCTACCGAAGAGGCGGCTTGCTTTTATGGCTGTTCTTTTTTCGATCTGTAAGATGGTATATCTAGCTGCGGGGCACGAGAACAATGCACACGTTGCTTGTAATGCGATTATAAAAGAGGGGTGTCTTTTTCGGAAATCAGGGCCGAGAAAATGGAAAAGCTGGAAAGCGTATTGGAATAAAATAGAAATGGCGTTAAATATAAAATCAGGGCTATCCTTCCCAAAAAGAAAGACAGCCCATTTTTCTTATAAGTCAAGGTTTCAAGCAGATAACGGGAATCGAACCCGCCTCTCCAGCTTGGGAAGCTGGCGTTCTACCGATGAACTATATCTGCGGAAAATATAAAAAATACACCTCTTCTTACTTTTTGTATTATACCTCGTATTTCTCGATTAGGCAAGCTTTTCTTGAAAATTTTCAGAACGGCAGGCTGCTTTCTTTGACGCATATGTATATTTCGGTCGTTTTGGCGTTGCGTGCGTAAGATGCGTCGTGGACAAATAGTAGGTGCATATTCCTATAAGGTATGCTAAAATATAAGCAAAGATCCGGCGCGCCGGAGAAAGAAGAGGTCAGAAAAAGTGGACGAGGGGATCAAGAAAGTTATTGTAGACTGTAGCGGCGGAGCGGATCAGGCGTTAGGGCTGGCGTATGCCGCCGCCTGCCGAGAAGAGTTGGAGATTATAGGCATCACGGTCAGCGAAGGAAACGCGCTGTTGGCGGATGCGGTTGGATATACGCTGGATATGGCGGAATTTTTCGGCCTGTCTGTACCGATAGCGTCAGGAGAAGCCGGGCGAGAGAGGGAGGAGCTCCCTCTGCAGCGCATTTCCATCTTACCGGAGGATTTTCCAAAGGGAAGCGCGAAAGACGTGGGGAAGCCTGCCTGGGAGCTGCTGCATGAGCTTTTGGAGAGAGAGGAAGGCGTGTCGCTGGTGGCTATGGGGCCGCTAACGAACCTGGCCCAGCTTTTGGAGCGATATCCAGAATCAAAAGAAAAAATCCAGGAAATCCTTTTGGTAGGGGGCGCCGGCTGCGAATCCGATGTGACAATGGCGGCGGAATACAATTTTTATCTGGATCCGGACGCCGCAAAGAAGGTGCTGGAGGCGAAGATTCCCACTGTGCTGTGTACGCTGGATGCGGGGCTTTATGCGGGGCTGACCCGGAGCCAGATCTGCAAGCTGGGACAGATGGGCGGCCCTGCGGCCCAAAGGCTGAGCGATTTGCTGGTGCGGATGATGGAATATCCAGTATATCAAGTACAGCCCAGAATACCGGTTCTGGGAGCGATGCCTGTGATGTATCTGGTGCATCCGGAGATTTTTTCCGGGGAGAAGCTGGCGGCGTATGTGGACTGCTCCCGGGGAATCTGCCGGGGGCGCAGCCTTTTGGACAGAAGATATCTGTTAGATGAGGAGACTCTTCATGTAAAAGTCCTTTGGAAGGCGCAGGCGACGGCTTTTCAGGAGCATTTGATCGAGGGGATCTTTGCGTTAGATGAAATTCTTTTGTAGGGAAAGTGCGGGCTATGAATTATATCGTATTTGATCTGGAATGGAATCAGTGTCCCGTCGGGAAGGAGAATCGGGTAGAAGAGTTCCCTTTTGAGATCATTGAAATTGGCGCGGTGAAGCTGAATGGAAAAAGAGAGATCATCGATATTTACCAGGAATATATTCGGCCGCAGGTGTATCACTGGATGCATGCCAAGACGATGGAATTGGTAAAGATGCGGCCGGAGGTTCTGCAAAGGATTGGTAGGCCTTTTATAGAAGCGGTGCGGGAATTTCTCGACTGGTGCGGTCAGGAATATGTTTTTTGCACTTGGGGCAATCAGGACCTGATGGAGCTGCAGAGAAATATGCAGTATTATCAGGTGTTGTCGTGGATCACAGGTCCGGTATTTTATTACAATGTGCAGAAAATCTTCAGTATTTGCAGGGAAGACGGGCGTTCCAGGAGATCTCTGGAATATGCTGTGGAAGCTCTTGGCATTGAAAAAGATATGGAATTTCATCAGGCGCTGACAGACGCCAGTTATACGGCGCTGATTTTCCAGCAAATGGAGGAACGTTCTATTTGCAGAAGTTTTTCTGTGGATACGTTCCAGCATCCGCAAGGAAAAAAAGACGAGGTACGGATTACGGGGCTCGACCTGGAGAAATATGTGACCAGGGAATTCTGGGAGAAGGCAAAACTCTTAAAAGACTGGGAAATCAGCGGGATTTTGTGTCCGGTCTGCCATCGGCCGGCGGTGAAGAAAATCCGCTGGTTTCCGGGAAATTCCAAGAATTATTATTGCATCGGTACTTGCTTGGAGCACGGCTGGATCCATGGGAGGATCCAGATCAAAAGGGCGGCCAACCGGAAATATTTTGGAATAAAAACGCTGCGTTTGACGATGGAGGAGGAAGCAAAAGAAGTACTAAGGCAAAGTCGGTTATGGGAAAAAAGCCAGCCGTAGCAGTCGTTATACAGAGCTGGAAAACAGCGTTTTGAGCCGTCCGGTTCCGTAAAGGCCGACGGCGCCGACTTTTTGTTCATGATAATAATATTCTTTCTGCAGGCGGGCGGTTCCAGGAGCGCAGGGAAGAAAAGAAAGCCGTTCGGTCAGATCCTCCAGTACGACGCCTTTTGGAACCAGACAATAGCCGTCCTGACGGCCGACAAAAATCGGAAGCGGGCCTTCTTTAAGGAAAGAGAGCTGCAGGGAAGAACTTCCTAGGGAAACTTTCAGATCTTCTGCCGCAATAGGCAGCATCTCAAAATTTGTAAATCCATAGTCTAGTAAAGCAGCGGTGTCTTCGTAGGTGGAGGCGCTTTTTAGTATAACGCATAAGAGCTGCAGATCACCTCTTTGGGCGTAGGTGACCAGAGTATTTCCAGCTTGGGAAGTGTATCCAGTTTTTCCACCCAGGCAGCCTTCGTAAGCGTTCGGGCCTTCGGGGAGCATCTTGTGATGGTTGACCAGGACGCGGGGTTCTTCATATAGATTCGTAGCGGGAATGGTGTATTCCCAGGTACCGCAGACTTTTCGGAAGGTATCGTTTTGCCAAGCGGCTCTGGAGATCAATGCCAGATCGTAGGCGGTGGTATAGTGCCGCTCGTCGGGCAGTCCGCTGGCGTTATTGAAATGCGTATGTGTACAGCCTAGATTTTTGGCGGTCTGGTTCATCAGCTCTACGAATTTTTTTAGATTGCCGGAGGTTTGTTCCGCCGCGGCGAAGGCCATTTCATTGGCGGAGGGCAGCATCATGGCGTAAACGCATTGCTCCATGGTGAACTGTTCGGTTTCCGCGGCGTAGATCGTGGAGCTGTCCGCGTCGTATACGGTGGCCGCCTGATGAGAAAGGGCAAAGGTATCCTCCAGACGGCAGCTTCGCAGGGCCAGCCAGGTGGTAAAGATTTTTGTGGTGCTGGCGGGATAGTGGCGGTCGTCTTTATTCTTTTCGTAGAGTAGATTTCCTGTGCGGATATCCATGACAACAGCGGATTCGGCGTTGATGGCGGGAGCCTGGGGCCAGCCTTCGATGCTGTCCGATAAAGCAATGGGAGCTTCTTCAACAATCGCCGTATCTGCCGCGGCCTTTACAGGAATCGCAGCGCCAAAGAGCGCGGGAAAAAGCAGCAGCATCAGCAGATGAAAGATTCTGATTTTCATAAGGGTCTCCCTTTAAGAGGCGGATCGTTGTACGGACTATTGCCGTACGCCGTTGGCGTCGACTGTGTAGCCGTCGACGACGGTATTTACCGCCATCGCGCCGTCGGCCTGGACGTAATAGTATTTGCCGTTCGTTTTAATCCATTGGGATACGCAGAGTCGGCCGCTGGCGCCTACGTAGTATTTCTTTTTATTGGTGGTGATCCAGCGGTTTTTATCCATTTTTCCGGATGAATTTACGTGGAATTTGGCGTTTTCATAATTGATCCAGCGGTTTGTATATTTCTTTCCGGAGGAAGGAGCGACAGCGTACCAGTAGGCGCCGGATTTCTTCCATTGGACGTTGGAAGTGACCGGCCTTTTTGCGTTGAGATTGTCGACGGCAAAGCGGAAAATTTTGCTGTAAGTCGGCGAGGTATAATGCAGTCCGTCCTTTGTGTCAAATCCGCTTTTTTCCAGATAATTATAACAGTCTAGATAGGTATACCGGCGATCTAGCTCCGAGCGAAGGGCTGTATTAAAGGCTTTAATATCCCTCACTGGACGGATGCCCGGCGCTACGTCTGTATCTACCGGATTTAAGGACATATAATATAGGTCGCAGTTCTGATTGATCAGTTCTGGGACGATGGAATTCATATATTCTAGATACTGATCCTGGTTATATAGGTCGTTGACGCCTAGATTCAGTACGATGGCGGAGCGTAGCGGAGTAGCGAAGGCGCTTCCCTTTAGGAGGGTCTGCAGCTCTTTATAGCCGGTGCTTTTGAACCACGTAAGGCCCATGCCGCTCTTGGATACAAAGGAAATCCGCGGGTCGTCTACATGGAGAGAAAGCTGGTATGTACGGGAATCTCCCACGAAAATGATATGGTTGTAGTATGTAAGCTCCGGACACTGAAAGCCGTCAATGCCGGGAAGATAGAGATCCGGCTCCGTGGAATGGTCGGCGCCAAAGCCCGGAACAGCTTCAAACTCCATAGGCGCAGCCGCGGCTGCAGGAATTGTTATGCCCATTATGAATGTGCAGGCCATCAGTATACCTGCGATCCATCGACTATGTTTCATAAACAAACAGCTCCTTTTATCTAAAAGCATAGAAAATATTTAATGATAGTAAAGAATCTCCGAAAGGTGCAAAATATGGTATACTCTGATAATAACAAGAAAGGCGATATTTGTCCAGCCCATTGAGGCCTTTTAACAGAATTTTCCGGATTTTACAGTCCTTTTTGGCGGTGTTCTTCGGCCGGAAAATCGCTGGTAAATACAGGGGGAAAGTATTCGTTTTGTTGCTGAGAGGAGATATTTCCCGCACTGCTTGTTATAATGAGAGCATGAAGAAACAGCAAGGAAATAACTTCATGATCTGGTTTAGTAGAGTCCGTATATGCGTTGTTGTCAGTCAGCGTATGCCCAGTATCCCTCCTTCCTCTGCCTGGCTTATACGGATAATCTTTTGCCATTTTGCAAAGTTATTTTCGGAGTTTCTAAGGGGAGGTGGCACATGGATATTTTAGTTTTTGCAAATAATCTTCGGGCTTTTCGACGGGCCAACGGTTATACGCAGGTTGAAATGAGCGAATTGCTCCATATTCAGCGCCAGACTTACTGCAACTATGAAAACGGCCGCAGGATCCCTTCCTGGGACATGATGGCTGAAATCGCTTCTATTTTAAATATCAGCCTTGATGCTCTGATACGCGGCAGTCTCTCCTCCAATATCATGACAGAGGATGCTGTACGCACTTTTTTAGAGTATCAGAAGCTTCCCGAGGCTGCGCAAAATGAGGTTCGGAATTACATTGATACTTTGGCTAAAACTTATGCTGACTGACGGCAGATCGGGCGGATCCCGCCGCCAGTTTTGGCCGCTTTGCACCTGCGAAAACAATCGGCAAACAGACCTGGCCGGCGCAGGATCGACCCGCTTTTTTCAAGTTTTATTTTACATGGAACGGCTTTTTGCGGCGCAGGATTTCATCGCTTCGATGATACTGCTTCGAAAGCCGTATTTCTCAAGATACCGGACGGCTTCTATCGTAGTACCGCCTGGCGAGCAGACCATGTCTTTGAGCTCGCCGGGGTGCTTTCCGGTTTCCAACAGCATTTTTGCGCTGCCTAGGACGGCCTGCGCGGCGAACTGATAAGCTTGCCGCCGGGGCATTCCGTCCGCGACTGCGCCGTCCGCCATGGCTTCCAGCAGAAGGAATACATACGCGGGGGCGCTGCCGCTGACAGAGACGACCACATCTAGAAGCTTTTCCGGTACCTGTTCTACCTTTCCGAAGCTTTCCAGGATTTGCACAACCTGTGCGATTTCCTCGGGGGTTACCAGTGCGTTGGCGCACATGCCTGTCATTCCTTCGCCAATCAGTGCGGGCGTGTTTGGCATCGTGCGGACGAGTTTTACGTCGTTTCCGAATTGTTCGGCCAGCCAAGCCAGAGTTTTGCCTGGGGCGATAGTGATTACCAGATGTTCCCAGCAGATATCCTTTTGAATCTCCTGAATCGTTTCCTGATAATATTGCGGCTTGACGGCCAGCACCAGGATCCGGGCCTTTTGTACGACCTCCCGATTATCCCGGGTAGCTGTTACGCCTAAGGTTCGGCGGCTTTTTTCACAGCCTTCTTCCGTAAGGTGGGATACGATGATCTCTTCCCTTGAAAAGATTCCTTTTTGCAGCATTCCCTGAACCATAGCAGTGCCCATATTGCCGCATCCAATAAAACCGATCTTCATATATGCCTCCGTTCTTTTTTCTTTTGCGTCATTTTTTTATAATCCCAGCAGCGCTCGCCAGGTATTCTGGCCGACAATGCCGTCCATAGCCAGTTTTTTCTGTTTCTGGAATTCAATGACGGCCCGTTTCGTTCCGTTTCCAAAAATCCCGTCGTAGCCGCCGGTCACGCCGATGTGGAAGGTCTGGCCCAGTCGTTCCTGGAGCAGCTTGACAACCTCTCCTCGGCTGCCTTCTTGAAGCAGCGGGCATTTGGAAAGCGTTTCTGGTCCGGGGATTCCATCCACGCGGGCGCCGACGGCTCGCTGTAACCGACGTATCCAGTCGTCGCCCGCAGAGGAGCCGGTATCCGGCTGCACGTAAGCGCCGTAGATGTAGCCGATCGTTCCGGCCACATTGACATGGTACCAGCCGTTTACCTGTGTGCCGTCGATCTGGAAGCGGTTTCCTTTATTTACCTGGCGCAGGATTCTGCCGTCGGGAGTAGCGCGGACGTTTACATTATTGCCGGTGCAGATCGCTGTGCCGGTGGCGTGGAATTCCGGCTGAGGTTCCGATGTGGAATAGTCTTTGTAGAAGACGTCTAGGTCCACATTTCCGCTGATACCGGGCACCCGTCCCTTGGAGCTGTATTGCCAGCCGATTCCGTAGGAGGGCCGCAGGCTTTCCACAATGATCCCATTGTCATTATAGGGATAGGCGGCGATCCAGTAATCATAGGGAAGGCGGTTTACCTCTAGGACGTTCTGATACCAGTCTTTGTTGCAGTAGATGCCGAAATGGTAACCGGCGTCGATGATGATCTCCCGGAACGCTTTGATGATTTCTGTAATCCGGGACTTTTGAAGTTTCCGTTGTTCGGACCATTCCATATCGTAAAAGACAGGGAATTCCAGAGGCCGCCTTCCCAGGGTATTTAGCACCTGCCTAGCTTCGGTCCTGGCCTGATCAACGGTTAACGCGTAGCTGAATTTATAAACGCCTCGCTGGACGCCCACCTCGCCAAAGCCGTTGTAATTGCCCGCAAAGGTGGGATCGGGCTGGTTGTTCCGTTCCGTGACGCGCATAATGGCTACCCGGATGCCGGAGCCGGCCACCTGGGCATAGCTGGTCACCCGGTTATATGCGCTGACATCAATTCCTCTCCATTCCATAATAAAGTTCCCTTTCTGGGTAAAAATTTGTTTCTCTTTATCATATGCGCTTTTGGAAAAAAGCGTCAGAAATGGAGGAAACCAGACATTTAATGCGCCTGGAGAGTATCCAGTACGTACGTGGTAATCGTAGTCAGCTGGCCGGCGGAGGAAATGCCTACGCCGTTGCAGGTGAAAATGGATAAGATAAAGGTTTCGTCGCCGTTCTGGAACAGGCCGATCTCATTATAGCGGGTATCGGTGATGCCGTTTAAATTCAGAAAGGTCTGGCATCGGCCGCTGGCCGGATACATGCCCGTATTGGCGGTATCCAGGACGGAGATTTTGAAATTGGCCTGCAAAAATTCTCGGCCGATCCCCTGGAAATTATTTTGGTAAATGGCCTGTAGCATCATTGCGGCGTCTCTGGCGCTGATATAGTTTTCCAGAGAAGTGCTGGCGGTGGTAAGCTTCCGCTGCAGATCCACGCTGGTAAAGCCATAGCTATGGCAGGTGGTATTGATACGATCCAGAGACAAATGATCCATCAGAGAATTTAAGGCGTTGTTGTCGCTGTACAAAAGAGCCTCGGTTAAAAGCTCCGATAGAGGGAAGGTTTTTCCATTATCGCCGCTTTTTAAGCTTCCCCGTCCGTTATCGAACGTATACGTAAACAGAACCGGCGTGCCAAGATCCAGGGACCCGTTGTCTACACCGTCGGCGACGGTAAAGAGAATCGGGACGCCGATCAGCGCCGAAGCAGGCATGGGATAGTCGGCGCTGGCTACGTCATATTCCTGCATATTGGTTATATCCAGCAGATAGCAGCTATACGTGGCGTTTGTATTGGCGAGCAGATTGTTCATATGCTGCAGATCAAGCTGCGCGCCGGGATTTAGAACGCTTTGCTGCTCCTCCTTGGTACGCATTCCCTCCAGGGTTTTCGGCGCTTCCGTTACCTCGGGCGTGGGCGTCGGGGTTTCGGTCGGCATTTCGGTCGGGAGTTCTGTCGGAGTTTCCGTAGGAAGCGTTTCCTGGTCCGTATCTTCTGTGGCGTCGGCGAGCTGCTGCTCTTTCGTATCGTAGGGCGCGGGGGAGGAGTCGTCCTTTTTTCGAATAACGAAGAAGCAGATGACCAGAGCGATCACGCCGAGACAGATGCCGGCTGCTGCCAGCCAGGGAACGGGAGAGGCGCTCTTTTGGGCGGCAGGGGGACTTGGCGGTTCATAGGGCGTCCAGCCCCCGGGTGATGGGGACGGCGTCTGCTGCGGTGCGTTTGGGGCGGGGGAGGGCGCAGAAGCCCCGTCGGCCTGGGCGCCGACAAAGGAGCCGCACTCCGGACAATACAGCATATCCTCCTCTAACGTCTGGCCGCATAGGGGACAGCGCCTGTTGGGCAGGGCTTTCGTGCCGCAGTCCGGACAGAATACGGCGCCTTCCTCCAGCGCCTTTTTGCAATTCGGGCAATACATAGTTTTCCTCCTGTTTGAAAAAAGCCGCCCCGGACGGAGCGGCAGCAATGTTTACAGCACCTTGGATAAAAATTCTTTTAGACGAATATCCTGGGGATTTCCAAAGAATTCTTCCGGCGGGTTTTCCTCTTTGATGACGCCTTCATCTATGAAAACCACCCGGGTGGCGACTTCCCTGGCAAATCCCATCTCATGGGTGACTACGACCATGGTCATGCCGTCTTTGGCCAGCTCCCGCATGATTTCTAAAACCTCCCCGACCATTTCAGGGTCCAGCGCGGAGGTGGGCTCGTCAAAGAGCATCACATCCGGATTCATGGCCAATGCCCGGGCGATAGCGATTCGCTGCTTTTGGCCGCCGGAGAGCATCTCCGGGTAGGTATCCGCCTTGTCCGGCAGACCGACGCGTTCTAAAAGCTCTAGCGCCCGTTTATTGGCGTCGGCTTCCGAGAGCAGCTTTAGCGTGACCGGAGCCAGCAGGATATTTTCTTTCACAGTCTTATGGGGAAACAGGTTGAACTGCTGGAAGACCATGCCGATCTTCTGACGGTGTCGGTTAATATCCACTTTCGGGTCGGTAATATCCACGCCCTCGAAAAGGATCTGGCCGCCGGTGGGCACTTCCAGAAGGTTCAGAGAACGCAAAAAGGTAGATTTCCCGGAGCCGGAAGGCCCGATGACCGCCACGACTTCTCCCTGGGAAATTTCTGTATTGATGCCTGCGAGTACCAGGTTGTCCCCGAAGCTTTTTTGCAATCCTTTTACTTCTAATAAAATTTTCTTATCGCTCACTGACGCGCAGCCTCCTTTCCAGCTTCTTCATGAAAAAGGTCAGGATCATGACGATGACCAGATAGATCACCGCGGCGGCCAGAAGCGGCCAGGTGGGATCAAAGGTCCGGCTTTGGATGGTCATGGCGCCTTTTGTCAGATCCATCATTCCGATATAGCCGATGATAGAGGTTTCCTTGATTAATACGATGAACTCGTTTACAAGGGCGGGCAATACGTTTTTGAATGCCTGGGGAATAATGATCAGCTGCATGGTCTGAGTAAAATTCAGGCCCAGGCTCCGGCCAGCTTCTGTTTGTCCGGGATCGATGGACATAATGCCGGAGCGGACGATCTCCGCCACGTAAGCCCCGGAATTAATACCGAAGGAGAGGCCGCCGACAATGATCGGATTCATATTGAAAGAAGCTAGGATCACGAAATTCATGATCAGAAGCTGGATCATGGTGGGGGTACCCCGGATTACCGTCAGGTAGACGGTGCAGACGCCGTTGAGGATCTTGAAGGAGCCGGACTTTTCATAGGTCGAGCGGATAATAGCTACGATAAAACCAATGATCGTGCCCAGGATGACTGCAAAGATCGTGATCAAAAGCGTGTTTTTCAGACCGGACACCAGCCATAGATACCGGTCGTCCTTGATGAAATTCAGATAGAATCCATCGTATAAATTTTGTAAAAATCCCACGGTTCTCTTTCGCCTTTCTGTGCGGGCGCCCGCATCAAAGCCGCAGAAGACTCCTGGCGGCTTTTAGAGCGGGCGTTAGTTATTGTAAGAAGTTAAAGACAGCCGGTTATTTTTTTACGATAATCACTTGGCTGGCATTGGCGTATGTATCGGTGAAATCCGCGTTTTCCAGACGGTCCTCTGTAACAGTCATACCGGCTGCGCCGAAATCGGCTTTTCCAGACTGTACGGCAGCTAAGATGGAATCGAATTCCATGTCGCTGATTTCCAATTCATATCCTAGTTTATCGCAGATCGCCTGGGCGATATCTGCGTCGATTCCGACGATCTCGCCGCCTTCGTGATATTCATAAGGCTCGAATTCCGCGTTGGTGGCCATGACCAGCGTCCCGTTGGAACGGTCGGCATCCGCCGGAGATTCGTAAGGAGTCTGTCCGATCTCGTCGCCGATGTAATTGCTCATGATGTCGTCGATCACGCCTTCTTCTTTCAGCTCGGCCAGCGCGCCGTTCATAGCGTCTAGAAGCTCCGTATTGTCCTTCTTCAGGCAGATGGCGTATTCTTCCTCTACGAAGGTTTCGTCCAGAATCTTTAAGTCGTCGTTCTTTTCAATGAATTTCTGCGCCGGCTGAGAGTCGATGATAACGCAGTCGATCTGCCCGGCCTTTAAAGCCTGTACGGCTTCACTGCCCTTATTGTAGCGCTTTACTTCCTTGGCGCCGATTTCGTCCTCGGAAGCCGCTTCGTCGCCGGTAGTTCCCAATTGTACGCCGATGATCTTGTCTTTTAGATCTTCCTTGCTTTCGATTACCGCCGCGGTATCGCCGCTGTCCTTGGAGCCGCCGCAGGCTGTTAAGGACGCTACGCAGGCCATTGCTAGCATAATATGGAAAAATCTCTTTTTCATTTTCTAATCCTCCTATAGTTTTACAAAATGCTTCAATTTTTACTTCAATTATTGTATCATCTTTTTCAGGAAATGCAAGAGTTCTTCTTGCATAATATAAATTTCTTTTTTATAATTAATACAAGAAAAACAGATCGAAGACAAAGTGAATTTCACCGGAGTGGCGGCTTTCGCGGCGCTCTGGCGGCATATTTATAGAAGCGTTTACATAAAAAGGAGGCGCCTATGGGAATGAATCAGACGCCCGCGGCGGAGCGGGTACATATCAGTTTTTTCGGCAGACGGAACGTGGGGAAATCTAGCGTCATTAACGCGGTTACCGATCAGAATTTGGCGATTGTCTCCGAGGTGAAGGGAACGACCACCGACCCCGTCTATAAGACGATGGAGCTTCTTCCGTTGGGGCCGGTGATGCTGATCGACACACCGGGCATCGACGACGAAGGAGAGCTGGGAGCGCTCCGGGTGAAGAAGAGTTATCAGGTGCTCAATAAGACGGATATCGCCCTTTTGGTGGTGGACGCGGCGGTGGGAAAGACCGCCGAGGAGGAAGCGCTGATTGAAAGGTTCCAAAAAAAGGGGATCCCCTACCTGTTAATCTATAATAAGGCGGATCTGCTGCCGGAAATTCCCACGGAAGAGGAAAAGGAAATCTGGGTCAGCGCCAGGGATCGTACGAATATTTATGCATTAAAGGAAAAAATTGCCGGATTGCACCGTCCTGGGGATGCGTCAAAGAAAATCGTGGGAGAATTCCTGCGGCCCTTGGATACGGTCGTTTTAGTGATTCCCATCGATAAAGCGGCGCCAAAGGGCCGTCTGATCCTGCCCCAGCAGCAGACGATCCGGGATATTCTGGAGGCCGGCGCGAATTGCCTAGTTGCCAGGGATACGGAATTAAAGGAAACCCTGGAAAAGCTGTCGGCGCCTCCTGCGCTTGTAATCACCGACAGCCAGGTCTTTGCTCAAGTGGCGGGGATCGTGCCCGACGAAGTGCTTTTGACCTCGTTTTCTATTTTGTTTGCCCGATACAAGGGGAATCTGGGCGATGCGGTGGCGGGAGCGGCGGCTCTTTCCTTCTTACAGGATCACGACCATGTGCTGATCTGTGAAGGCTGCACCCACCATCGGCAGTGCAACGACATCGGTACCGTGAAGATGCCTGGCTGGATTTCGGCGTTTACCGGAAAAGAATTGGAATTTTCTTTCACCTCCGGCACGGAATTTCCGGACGATTTGTCTTCGTATCAGTTGATTGTGCACTGCGGCGGTTGTATGCTTAACGAGCGGGAGATGAAATATCGGATGCAGTGCGCTCGGGACCAAGGGGTACCCATGACGAATTATGGTATTTTGATCGCCCATACCCAAGGGATTTTAAAAAGAAGCGTCCGGCTGTTTCCCAAGATCCACGCGCTTTTGGCGTGACGGATATTCAATTTAAGGAGAGACTTATGAAATTTACGAAAATGCATGGAATCGGCAACGATTACGTCTATGTGAACTGCTTTTGGGAAAGGGTGGAAAATCCTTCGGAGGTTGCAAAATTTGTCAGCAGCCGTCATTTTGGCATTGGATCGGACGGCCTGATTCTCATAAAGCCGTCGGATGTCGCCGACTGTGAGATGGAGATGTACAATGCGGACGGTTCCCGGGGGGCTATGTGCGGCAACGGTATCCGCTGTGTGGCGAAATATGTCTATGATTATGGATTGGTGCGCCGGGAGCATATGACGGTCGCTACCCAAAGCGGGGTGAAGGCTTTGGATCTGACGGTGGAAAACGGAAAGGTTTCCCAGGTGCGGGTGAATATGGGCGCGCCCATTCTGACGGCGAAAGAAATCCCTATTTTGCTGGAGAAGGCACAGGTGATCGGCGAGCCCTTGGAGGTCTGCGGCCGGCGCTGGCAGATTACCGGCGTTTCCATGGGAAATCCCCATGTGGTCACGTATCTGGAGGCGGGAGAGGAGCTGGCGGATCTGGCTATAGAAACGATCGGCCCGGCTTTTGAAGGGCATCCTCTTTTCCCGGACCGGATCAATACGGAATTTATAAAGGTGCGGGACCGGCATACGCTTGAAATGCGGGTTTGGGAGCGAGGCTCGGGGGAGACGCTGGCCTGCGGCACCGGCGCCTGTGCGGCGGCCGTGGCCTCGGCGCTGAACGGCTATACAGAAGATACGACGACGGTCCGGCTTTTGGGCGGAGATCTGCAGATTTTCTGGGATCGGGAGGCGAATACCGTCTACATGACTGGGCCGGCGACGGTCGTTTTCGACGGGGAAATTTCATTGCCTTAAAAAGAAAAAGGCCGCTTCCGCCGTTCTTTTGGAAATCGGCGGAAGCGGCCTTTGGTGTACCTTCGTATGGAGAAAGGTTGCCGGTGGCAAGCTTTCTGTATATGAAGTTATTGACATTCCCTCCGGCGTGATTCTTTTGGCGCCTCGATCTCCCCGGCGACGGTGTGTTCCGTCAGAGAAGAGAGAAGCCTGATCTTTTCGTTGAGCATCGGCCGCAGGCAGTTGGGCACATGCTCCTGGTGCGCTCGGTGGATCGCTACACATTCTTTGCAGTTTCCATGGTAGCGACAGGCTTTCTGGCAGGGACAATGATCCTTGTTGGCGTATTCCTGCCGGAATTCGGAGGCGAATTCCTCCTGCAGCCGGAAGCCTTCCTGGCGGTTTCCCTGCCGAAATTGCTCCATGGCCGCGATTTCTTTGGGATTTCCCTCGATGATCATGGGTATATTCTCCCTGAGCTTATAATACCTGGCAGAATTCCAGCTCTTCGCCTGTAGCGCTGGCGATCTTGAAATATTTCACGCCGTTTTCCCAGAGGGTGGGAATGCCTTCGATGCCGTCGGTAGTGATCTTGTAGCCCTTTTCCACGCAGTACTTATAATCCGCTTCGATATCGTTGGATTCAAAGGCATAATGGTCAATTTTTCCAGGGGCGCTGCCCGCATCTGCCGGGAACATTTCGTATACAACGTCGCAGTTCTTTAAAAACTTGATCGGATTTCCATTGGGATGTACAAAGTCGCCGATCAGCTCAAAGCCCAGCTCCTCCACATACCATTTCGCATCTGCTTCGATATCTGTAGTTGCCAATCCGATATGTCCATGTTTTCTGTTTTTAATCATAGCTTTACCCTCCGTATTTTGAAATGTAGAAAGAATTTCTATTGTCTTATAGTAACGTTTTCTTTTACTATTTGTCAATTAATTTTGTTCTTTTTTCTTTGGATTTCATGGAACCGTAGAATTGCATAAAAATCTCGTGTAGTTTTTGTTAAATTTTATTATCCAGCCTCTTTGTATGAGGCAAACTTTCCATAAGCCGGATTCAGTAACGAGGATCGTTATAAAAATGCATAATAGTTCAGCTTTCGGCCAAACTGTTACGAAATCTGGCCCATTTGAAGTTTGCCTTCGGCAAAGGAGCCAGATTTTCGTGGCCGATATACATTCTTACGGACTTTGCAGTTAGTGCAAAGCTTTGGGCTGGACTATTACAAAAATGCCGCGGTATTTTTACTTTGTAGTTGCTTTTTGTAGTTTTTTTTGATACAATGTATCTACATTAAACATTACAGCGACTAATCCCGGCTTTTCTGCGCGGGATTTTGGGAGGTTCTTATGTTACTTGAGAATAGTCAACTGAACAAATCTGTACCCATTCCCTTGTATTTCCAGCTTAAGGAAAGGATCCTTTCAGAAATCAAGAGTGGGGCTTACCCCAGCGGAAGCTTGATTCCTACAGAGAACGAGCTAAGCGAAGCTTTTCAGATTAGCCGCACTACGGTACGCCAGGCGATTACGGAGCTGGTGCAGGAAGGGTGGCTTTACCGGGTAAAGAGCAAGGGTACGTATGTATCGCAGCCGAAGATCAAGCAGGACTTTGTCAACCGTTTGGAATCCTATAACAATCAGATGGCTCGTCTGGGAATCGCCGCCAGCACGGAGGTTCTGGATTTCAAGCTGATGAAAGCGCCGGACTACGTGTCCAAGCATCTGTGGCTTCATGAGAAGGAAAAGGTGATTTTCCTGCATAGAAAACGTTTTGCCGACGGCGAGCCAATCGTGACGGTCAAGACCTTTTTGCCGCAACACAGATGCAGTTTTATTCTGGATCAGGACTTTACGAAGGCTTCTCTCTACGAGCTGCTGGGCAGAAGCGACGAGACGAGAATTACCCGGATTGAGCGCCGGATCGAAGCGGTGGAGGCCAACGGCGAGGATATTTTGCATTTGAATATCCGGCGGGGAAAGCCCATCCAGTTTTTTACGTCGATCGGCTATAACCAGTATGACCAGCCCATTGAGTTTTCCAGAGCCAGATACCGGGGGGACAGCAGTTCCTTCGAGATTACGGTAGTGCCGGAATAGGCGTACCGGTCGATGCTGTTTCCTGCGCGGCGTTTTAAGAGCGCCTGCCAGGAGCGATATAATTGCAAACAAGCGGGAGGATTGCATGAGTAAGTATATTTTAGCACACGATTTAGGAACATCCGGAAATAAAGCCACACTGTTTTCCGAGGACGGCGCGCTGGTAGGCAGCCAGGTATACGCCTATGATACCCATTATTTCAACGATACCTGGGTGGAGCAGGACGCGGAGGACTGGTGGCGGGCAGTCTGCAATACCAGTAAAAACCTGATCGTCTCCACCGGTATTGACGCGAAGGATATTGCGGCGGTGAGCTTTTCCGGGCAGATGATGGGATGCCTTTGCGTAGATAGGGAGGGAAAGCCCTTACGTCCGTCAATGATCTGGGCCGACCAGCGGGCGCAGAAGCAGTCGCAGCAGATCGAGGCGCAGATGTCCGCCTGGGATTACTATACGACGGTAGGCATTAAAAATACGGCGTCCTACGGCATTCAGAAGCTGATGTGGGTGCGGGATAATGAGCCGGAAATTTACGAGCAGACGTATAAGACTTTAAATGCCAAGGACTTTATCGTTTTCCGGTTGACGGGGAAATTCTATACGGAATATTCGGATGGCAACAGCAACGGCTGTCTGGATATCAATAAATTCCAGTGGTCGGAGGAGATTTTGCAGTATGCGGCGATTGATCCGGAGAAGCTTCCGGAGCTGAAGCCCTCCACCTTTGTGGCCGGCGGCGTAACGGAAGAAGCGGCGAAGGCCACCGGGCTGGCCGTGGGAACGCCGGTGGTTCTCGGCGGCGGCGACGGCGTAACGGCCAATATCGGTTCCGGCTCCATCGCTCCTGGAAAGACCTACAGCTGTATGGGAACCTCCGCATGGATCACCACGACGGCGGAAAAGCCGATTTTTGACCCGCAGATGCGTACGACAAACTGGTGCCACATCATTCCCGGCCTATATGCGCCCAATGGAACGATGCAGTATGCCGGCGGCGCGTATAGCTGGCTAAAATCTACCGTGGCGAAAATGGAATGCTACGATGCGAAGGTACATGGAAAGTCTCCGTATGATTATATGAACGAGCAGATCGCCCAAAGCCCAATCGGCTCCAATGGTCTGATCTTCCTGCCCTATATGCTGGGCGAGCGGGCGCCCCGCTGGAACGCCGACGCAAAAGGCGCCTGGATCGGCTTAAAGCCGGAAAATACAAGAGGAGATCTTTTCCGGAGCGTGCTCGAGGGTGTGACGATGAATCTGGGGATTATCCTGGATGTATTGCGTACACAGCTGGATATCAAGGAGATTATGGTTCTGGGCGGCGGCGCCAGAGGCGCCGTATGGCGACAGATTATGGCGGACGTATACGACGCGAAGATTACGGTTCCGGTGCTTTTAGAGGAAGCGGGCTCTATGGGCGCGGCCGTGACCGGCGGCGTGGGCGCGGGCTTATTTAAAGACTTTACCGCGGTAGACCGGTTTATTCAGGTGAATTCCGTGCATGAGCCGGATCCGGCCTCTGTGGCTGCCTATGCGCCGGTGCGGGAGCTGTTCGACGACTGCTATTTTGCCCTGTTGGATGTGTATAAGAAAATGGCGTCTCGCCAGTAATAGAGAAGAAATACAGAAAACCTGCTGCCGGCAGCTTTTCTGCATACTAAGGTATGAAAAAGGGCCGTCCGTTTGGGCGGCCTCGGATTGGCATTTTCTGGAATTTTAAATAAATTGATTGG
>CAOJIB010000007.1 GCA_948436455.1 uncultured Blautia sp. | reverse complement strand
GTAATAATCGCCAGAACCTTCATGACGATATTTAAGTTATTGGAAATGACGGAAGCGAAAGCATCCATCATCCCGCTTAAAATCCCGCTGTAAATATTGGCCATTTCAATCGCCTGCTTATTTTCTATGATAACGTCTTCCAAAAGCTCCTTATCCTCCGGATACTGCTTAATCGTTTCCACCTTCAAGAGCTTTTCCAGCACGATCTCGTTGGAACGCAGCGAGGTCGTAAAATATACCAGAGACTTTTCCAGCTCCAAAAGCTCGATCAGCTCCTGATTCCTGGTAGACAGATGCAGCTTTTCCTCCACCTGCTCGCTTTTTTTATCGATGATCCGCAGATACCGCAGATACATACTGGCGTTCCGATACAAAATCTGCAAAATAAAGCGGGTCTTCATATACGTATAAAAGTTCCGTACCCGCCCTTCCATAAAACGGGTCAATACCTGCGTATCCTCCAGACAAACGGTGAAGATCATCGTCTCCGTTACCAGAATACCTAGGGGAATCGTTCCATACCAGTCCTTTTCATTGCGCTCTTCGATCATCGGGACGTCCACCAGGATCAGCGTATAATTATCTTCCACTTCGATACGGGAACGTTCCTCCTCATCCAAAGGGGCCCGAAGATCATCCACTTCTATTTGATATTTTTCCGCAAGCTCGAAAAGCTCCGTAGCCGTCGGATTCGTCAGCGCCACCCAGCAGCCGTCCTGCGGCTCCTCGCACTGATGAATAGTTCCGTCTATGGTCCTGAAAACCCTGATCATTTCCCGCACCTTCCCTTCTTTTTATATTTTCTGTCCCTTTCCGCCAAAAAGGCCAAAACGAAAAGCCCCGTTCCCTTTTTGCACAGGAAATGTACAGGAAAAGGACTCTTTTCAAGACAATCATTTTCAAACATATTTTAGTATTCTCATTATACGGATTCCCTGGGAATTTGTCAATTCTTTCCGGGCTTTGTAGCAGGGCAAGCGCATGAAGAAGCTTCTATTCCAAAATTCAAAAAAACTGCTGTATCTATTTCAAACGCCTGCACCGGAAAGTAAAGATGACGGTAAACATAAAAACCGCCGCTTTTCAATCCACGACGGTTTTTATGCTTCTTTTGTTGCTTCCATAAATACGGTACAGATTTTTTCAAAACACATACCTCGTCAGGCGATCGAAAGCCTCCTGCACTCTTACAAGTGGCATCGCCAGATTCATACGGATATGGCACGGCCCATGGAAAGCCCTGCCGTCCTGCCAGCCGACGCCCACATCCCAGCCGGCCCCAAGTAGTTCATCCAACGTTTTCCCATGGTCCGCGCACCATTTCGTACAGTCCAGATACAGCATATACGTTCCTTCCGGCTTTGTCACCGAAACGCCGTTTATACGTTCGGCGATATACTCGCATGCATAATTGATATTCCCGCTGAGCGTTTCGCAGAGCTCGTCTACCCATTCGTAGCCCTCCGGACGGTACGCGCCCATCAGCGCATGCATAGAGAGGACGTTCATGCTGTTATAATGCGGCTTGGCGCCCTTCGACTGTATCCGATCCCGCAAGGCCTGATTGTAAATAATATGGTAGCTGCCGATTAGCCCAGCCAGATTGAAGGTCTTGCTTGGCGCATAGAAGGCCGCCGTATGCTCGCGGGCATATTCATTTACGGACTGTACGGGAATATGCCTGTATCCGTTTAAAAGAATGTCAGACCAGATTTCATCAGAAATAACCACCACGTCGTTTTCTTCAAAAATCTTCACGGCCTCTTCCAGCTCCCAGCGTTCCCAGACACGCCCGGTTGGATTGTGAGGCGCGCACATGACCGCGACATGGATATGATTCGCTTTGATTTTCGCATCCATATCCTCATAGTCCATACGGTATATGCCGCGTTCGTCCTTTTTTAATTCGCTTAAGACCATCCGATAGCCGTTTTCAGCGATACAGCTTGTAAATCCGATATAGGTGGGACTGTGGAGCAGGACGGCGTCTCCCGGCGACGCATAGCTGGTCAGCGCGGAAATGACGCCGCCAAGAACGCCGTTTTCATAGCCGATATGCGCTCGTTTCAGCCCCTCTACCTGATTGCGCGTTTTTTGCCATCGAATAATGGAGTCAAAATATTCGTCGCGGATTTCAAAATATCCATAGGCCGGATGCTTGGCCCGTTCGATAATCGCTTCCGGTACGGTGGGCACTGTGGGAAAATTCATGTCGGCCACCCACATGGGGATAAAGTCAAAACCGTTTTTAGGCGGCGTCGGAGCCGTTGGAAAATGGCCGGGACCGTCCACGGCCACCGCGTCCCTTCCGCTTCGATTCATAATCGTCGTAAAATCGTATTTCATCTTGGAGTCTCTCCTTACAAAATTCCATTGTGTATTTTCCAAGGGAAAATTTCCTCTGCTCTTTCGTAAAGCGTTGGGAAATTCCCACGGATTCTACGCCTATTATGCGCAATTTGACCTATATTGTCAATCATAAGAATTCTCTCCGTTCCGCAGTTTTCCGACGGTATGAAATTTTGCGCCGCCTGGATTTTTTTGGAAAAAGGCGCTATCTGGAGGATGGTTTTTTCGAGTTGATCATTTTGCCATTTTCAACTATACTTTATCTACAGCCCTTAAGGGATACCTTCTAAAATACCACGAGTCGAATTTTCACAGGAGATCCCCCATGATCGATCAGAAAAAAGTAAAAGAAATCCTGTTTGCGCTAGGCGCGGATCTATGCGGCATAGCCAGCATGGACCGATTTACCGACGCGCCGAAGGGTTACCATCCGTTAGACGTCTTCCCCTTTTGTAAATCCGTCATATCCTTTGGATGCAGATTTCCCGTCGGCACCTTGCATTGCAGCTCTCCGATTCCATATACGCGGGCGCGAAATTCCATTACGCCGAAAATGGACGCCCTAGCCCTCGACTTTTGTATAGAAATGGAAAAGCATCAGATTCTCTGCGTCCCTGTACCAACGAACGAGAGCCAATGGGATACAAATACCGGCCGATGGCGCGGACTCGTTTCACAAAAGCATGCGGCGCAGGCAGCCGGGCTGGGAAGCATTGGACGCCACTCGCTATTGATCACGCCGGAATTCGGCAGTATGCTCTGGCTGGGTATGGTTCTATGCGCGCAGGAATTCCCACCGGACGAAATGAAACCGCCGCTTTGCGATCACTGCGGCCGCTGCGTTGACGCCTGCCCTGTAAACGCGCTGGAAAACTTAGAAATCAAGCAGCAAACCTGCTACGGCTTCGCCTTTGGAGACGATCCGGGGACACAGACCTGGCGGATTGCCTGTCATGCGTGCCGAGACATCTGCCCGTACAATCTGGGGAGCCAAAATTCCTTTTCTGGAAGAGGACGCGCCTGACAGCCTTTCGCAGTTTACAAATGTTTCTCCATCACTTATAATAAACCACGACACCGACGTAGTACTACAAAATATACGAGGATAGAAAAATGAGCGGTTCCACATATGGAAATTATTTTCGAATTACCACCTGGGGCGAATCCCATGGAAAAGCGCTGGGCGTTGTCATAGACGGCTGCCCCGCGGGGCTTCATTTAGAAGAGCAGGATATTCAATCATTCTTAAACCGACGGCGGCCCGGCCAGAGCCGGTATACCACCAGCCGCAAGGAGGGCGACCAGGCAGAAATTCTCTCCGGCGTTTTCGAAGGCAAGACCACCGGCGCCCCCATCTCCATCCTGGTGCGCAACGAAGACCAGCGCTCCCGGGACTATGGCAATCTCGCCGTCTGCTACCGGCCCGGCCATGCCGACTATACGTTTGACCAGAAATACGGCTTCCGGGATTACCGGGGCGGCGGACGTTCCTCCGGCCGGGAGACTCTCGGACGAGTAGCCGCCGGCGCCATCGCCGCAAAGATTTTGTCCGCCGTGGGCATCCGGTTCTGCACGTATACGGCTTCTATCGGCCCTGTGCACATCCAGGAATTCCATCCGGAGGATATCCCGCAAAACCCTGTCTTTATGCCGGATAACGCCGCCGCCGCAAAGGCCGCCGCATATCTGGAGGACTGCATCAAAAAACAAGATTCCTCCGGCGGGACCATCGTTTGCGAGATCACCGGCGTTCCCGCGGGCCTTGGCGATCCGGTCTTTGAAAAGCTGGACGCCAATCTGGCCAAGGCCGTCATGTCCATCGGCGCGGTCAAGGCCGTGGAAATCGGCGACGGAATCCGGGCCGCCGCCTCCAACGGCTCCGCCAATAACGACCGCTTTCGGAATATCAACGGCCGAATCACCAAAATGACCAATCACGCAGGCGGCATCCTGGGCGGCATCAGCGACGGTTCTCCCATCTGCCTACGCGCTTCCATAAAGCCTACGCCCTCCATCAGCCGGCCCCAGGAAACAGTTACACAAACAGGCGAAGAAACAGCGCTGACCATCAACGGCCGCCACGACCCGGTGATCGTGCCCAGGGCCGTCGTCGTCGTAGAATCCATGTGCGCCCTGGCTCTGACGGACGCGCTCTTTTCCAATATGTCCGCCACAATGGATTCCGTCGCCGCCTTTTACAATAAATAAATTTCCCGTAACGGCAAACGATAAAATTCATAGCGACGCCATAAATTTTAAACATGAATAGCAAAAAGCTGATTTGTTTGTGCAAGGGCTAAAGTCCCTACAAATCGCAATGTCACGAACTTAAGAAAAACTACAATCCCGGACATCTTTGTAAGAAATTGGGGATTGTAGTTTTTCTTGTCTGACAGAATAAATCTGTTTTGTTATGTAGAACGCTGTTTATGGGTTTATCATGAATCTGCTTAAACGAGACTGCTCTTCCTAGAATCCCCCAAACTCTTGCAGCAAGGCGCTGCCAAATTGCATTTTCAGGACGATTTCAGAGCGATTCTATTATTTTTTATCTTAATAGTCCATGAAATCATGTATATTTCCGCCGCCTGTTAGTCTTTCAAACCTTGTTGTCGATTGATTTTCGGCCGTTGGCAACGTATCAAGATTATACTTTTCCAGTAATTCGTCGCTCATTTCCTTGTATTCATTTCTATAAGATTCATATTCTGACTTGATGCTATTTGCGAGCTCTTGCATTTTTGCTTGATCATCTGCATCTTTTGCAGCTTTATATTCTTGGTATAGAGGAACTAATTCAGCCATTTTTTCTTCTGCAAAGTCTCCTAGCTCTATTTTCGCTTGATTGCGACGTTCTACCTCATCCATCTCAGATTCGTACTGCTCTTCATATTTGGTTTGATCTTCCTCTAGCATTTTATCAATATCGACTCCACCCTCAGCGGCTTCTTCTCTTACATGATCTGCGATTTCCTCAGCAGCTTTTTCTTCCTCAGACTTTCCACATCCTGCCAGCATACTTACACTCATAGCTCCTGCTAAAAGCATCATGAATATTTTTCTCATAATTACTTTCTCCTTTCGATTTATTGTTTATCCCATTGATGTCTCTTGTGATAATTCGGACTGGATGGATCGTAATACTGATCCCAATGTTCTTTCTTTTCTTGATAAATATCTTCTTGGGATAAAGCGCCTCCTAGTAATGCCAGTACGCATAGCAAGCAGCACACAGCAACAAAAACCTGATAACAGATAAAGAGAAAAAGTACTACCAAAATTATTTTCTTTATCTTGCCCGTTACATCCGCCTCCATGAAATCTTTAAAAAATTGTTTGGTTGTAAGAATCGGATGTCTGAAAAACGACTTTGCTGTTATGGCCCAAACGCCAATCCAATGTTTTACTTGTTCCATTTTTGATCTCCTTTGTGTTTTATTTTTACTACTTAGACGTAAAGTTTCGGGCGTTGGTTTTAAAAATTTGAAATTTTTTCATCGTATTTTTCAAAATCCTTTTCATCTTATCCATCATCTGCGCCAGTTTTTTCATCAAATAATAGATGTAGTATTTTTTGCAATAATCTTTTTGCCACTTCTTCAGAGAGTTCTCCTTCCTCCACAAAACTGCATATAAGCTTTCTTATATCCTCATCTCTCAATACCTATCCCCCGCTTTCTGTCTCTTAGACGTAAAAAGAGAACGGTAGGTTTTATTTTTTTCAAAAAAGCCAAAATATTCGTATATGGAATGTTCTTCCTTATAAAACATTAAAATTATACCATAACATAACGTAGAATAATAGTAGGAATATTGTCAAAATCAGAAAGGAAGCTGAATCATGGAGCTTGATTACGATAAATTAGGCCAAAGAATACGGAAACATCGTATATCTGCGCATATGACACAAGAGCAGCTTGCAGATGCAGTTGATGTAGTTCCCTCATCGATTTCTAGAATTGAAACAAACGCAAACAGCTGTTCTTTGATGCTGCTTATAAAAATTGCCACAGCTCTTAATATTGGCCTGGACGCGTTGGTTTGTGATAGCCTTCCTCCCGTAAAGGATTTTTATATAAATAAAGATTTTGAAACACTACTATCTGATTGCACTGTAAAAGAGAAAAATCTACTGCTAAAAGTTCTGGAAGTGACAAAGAAGGCATTAAGAGAATAGATGTTGCTGAATTCATTTTCCAGACAACTCTTCGATTACCAATATTCAGATATTCACTTTATCTACAGTCCAAGCGGCAGGATTTTGAAACCCTGCCGCTGTTGTTTGGTCTTTTTTACATACTTTTTGAAATATAATACATTTCCGGCTCTCTATATGCCGCGCATTTCTTGGCAAACTGTACTCCTGCTCCCTGATAAGCTTCTCCGTGGTAATTTCTCGCGCCCGTGGGACAGACTTTTATACAAGCGCCGCAGGAAATACAGGCGCTATCGTCCGTCTTGCGGGGAGCGTCCGCAGAAATCGCTCCCTGCGGACATATTTCCACACAGGCTTTACAGCTGACGCAGGTTTCATCTCCATCCGGCTTTAACGCCACGCCTTTATAAGCGGCTGGATCGTACGCCGGATCGCCTGGCAGTTGGATTTCCATTCCCTGGAAAATTCCTCTTTCGGCCAACAGCCCACGGCACTTCGCCGCAAATTCCGCCATCGCCTCTTTATCCTTCGCATCCGGCCTGCCCGCGGCTACCGCCGGAAAGATGGAATGCTCCGCTAAAAAGGCACCCGCCGCGATCACGCAAAAGCCCTGGGCCGTTAGAAGATCCTTCATCTGCAGCAGCGCGTTATCATAATGCCGGTTTCCATAGACGGCCGCCAGAATCGCCGGCGTATGACTGCCCTTTAGATTTTTAGCCATCTGTACGCACCGTTCGGGAATAAAGCCTCCGTATACAGGCATCGCGAACAGCAACGCCTCGTCGCTGGAAATTTCTATGGACTGTGCGCAGGGCTGTTTCAGCCAATCGTACGTCCTCGTTTCCATCTGCAACGCTTCACTGATAAAATCCGCGCAGATCTTCGTCGTTCCTTTTGCACTAAAATATACCGTATGTAATCGCATTCGCATCTCCTCCATCATCGTATAAAACTATTGAAAAAGGGAAACAGCTTCTTTTGCGAAGTATTCCCCTTTTGACTCTTTTCTTTTATTCCTCTTCTTCCTCTTCCACCGCACAGATCTGGATGCAGTTGGGCGTCTCCACCTTCAACGGTTTTCCCTTCATAATCAGAAGATTTTTTTCATAATCTACCGTAAAGGTCGTAATGGAATTACTCTCATGATTTACCACCGCAATGTGGCGGTTGTCCGGAAAAATAGCCAAATCCTTTGGATAGCTGCCGCTGATCGGAAGGACGAATTTTCTCTCCAGAAGCCCGGTCTTTTCGTCAATTTCATACATGGCCGCCGTGTCGTCTCCGGCAGTCGTACAAAACAGATGCTTGCCGTCCGGCGCCAGAGCCAGTCCGGAAGCAGCGTCGTGCGTCGAATCCTGCGCCCCGTCGTCGGAAATGGTGGAAACGCTTTGCAAATAAGTAAACTGCGGATTTTTCCCCTCTCCGTTGTAGGAAAATACCTGGATTTCATTGCTTAACTCAAACAGTAGATAGGCGAACCGTCCATCCGCGCTAAAACGAATAATCCTGGGACCGCTCTCCCGCTCGCACCGGAGAATGTCCACCAATTCCAGCTTATTTCTCTGGGTATTGATCTTATAGATCTTTACCTGGTCAATGCCGTTGTCTACGGCGCAGAGATATTTATTATCCGGCGTAGGCCGCACGCAATTCACATGGGGACGGAAATTCCGCTCTGCCACGCTGCCCAGACCCTTGTGGAACACGCCGTCCATCAGGCTTCCCAAACGGCCGTCCTTGTGGGTATGCACAACCGTCACCTTTCCGTCGTGATAACCACCCACAAAGAGATACCGTCCTTCGGTATCCGTGGACAAAAAGCAGCCCCGCATCCCTTCGATATTCACACTATTGATGCGTTCCAGATTTCCCTTCGCATCTCTGGAAAATACGGCGACGCCCTCGTCTTCTATGGAATACAGATATTTCTGGCTCTTGGATATGGTCACATGGGAGGAATTCCGGACCTTTACCTCGCATCGTTCCTTCAGAATGCCTTCCTGTACGTCCACATCATACACATGTATGCCTTTGCTGTTGCCATGGGTATACGTTCCCACATACGCCACATATTTCTTCTTTCCCATCCAAACCACCTACCATTTCTTTGTGTTTCTTTTCTGGTATTGTATCATAAAATAGAAAATCCCACAACTGAAAGATACCGCGCTTTTCAGACGCTTCTTTGGCCCTCGCCGGCCAGATATTTTTCCAGAGCCGCCAGCGTCACATCCAGATCCTCTCGGGTATGGGCGCCAGAGAGGAACATGGCCTCAAACTGCGAAGGCGCCAGATGAATCCCCTCCTGGAGCATGAAATGAAAATATCCGGCAAAGCGTTCCGTATCGGAGGCTTTGGCAGAGGTATAATCCTGCACCGCCTCTTTGGCAAAGAATAAGCTACCCAGGGAGGCGATATAATTCACCTGCCAAGGAAGATTCGCTTTTTCAAGCAGCGCCTGCATAGAGCCGTACAGATCCTTTCCCTTTTCCTCTAGCGCCTGGTAAAATTCCGGATGCTCTTTCAGATAGGAAAGCTGCGCCAGCCCCGCCGCCATGGCCACCGGATTGCCGCTTAAGGTCCCGGCCTGGTACACAGGCCCCGACGGCGCCACCATTTCCATAATCTCCCGGCGGCCGCCGTAGGCGCCCACCGGCATACCGGCTCCAATGATCTTTCCATACGTCACCAGATCCGGCGTAACGCCAAAATATTCCGCCGCCCCTCCAAAGGAAAGACGAAATCCGGTAATCACCTCGTCGAAAATCAACAGCGCGCCATAAGCGTCGCACAGACGCCTAAGTCCCGCAAGAAAGCCTTCCTTGGGAGGCACGACGCCCATATTGGCGGCCACCGGTTCCACGATGACCGCCGCCACCTGGTCCCCTGCCTGCGCCAGCAGACTTTCCACGCTTTCCAAATCGTTATATACCGCCGTCATCGTATCCTGCACGCAGCCCTTCGTCACGCCGGCGCTGTCCGGGGAACCGCTGGTCATGACGCCGGAGCCGGCGGAAACCAGCACGGAATCCGTATGGCCGTGGTAACACCCGGCAAATTTTATAATCTTATCCCTTCCCGTAAAGCCCCGGGCGGCACGGATGGCGCTCATGACGGCCTCCGTACCGGAATTGACCATCCGGATCATCTCCACAAAAGGAATGCTCTCGCAGATCAGCTCCGCCATTTCCACTTCGATCTCCGTGGCGCAGCCGTAGCTTAAGCCCCTTTCACAGGCCCTTCGCACCTGCTCCCGGACAAGCTCGCTATTGTGACCCAGGATCATCGGTCCCCAGGAGCAAATGTAATCCAGGTACGTATTCCCATCTACATCCGTCATATGGCTGCCGTCGGCTCGGGCGATAAACCGGGGCGTGCCGCCAATGGAGCCAAAGGCGCGCACCGGGCTGTTTACGCCGCCGGGAATCCGTTTTTTCGCCCGGGCAAATAACTGCTCTGATTTTGTCATCAGCCGATCCTCCCTTCCCGCATCCAGCCCGCCAACTCCTTGGCATAATAAGTAAGATAAATATCCGCGCCGGCCCGATAGGCGCTCACCGCCATTTCACAGACGATCTTTTCCTCCTCGATATACCCCAGGCGCGCGCCGGCCTTTACCATCGCATATTCTCCGCTGACACTATACGCCGCCATGGGCAGATGCGTCGCCTGCGCCACATCGGATAAAACGTCTAGATAAGACATGGCCGGCTTTACCATCAGGATATCCGCGCCTTCGGCCACATCCTGCAGGGCTTCCTTGAGCCCTTCCCGACGATTATGGTAATCCATCTGGTAGGTCTTCCGGTCTCCGAAGGCCGGCGCCGAGCCCGCCGCTTCCCGGAACGGTCCATAAAAGGCCGAGGCATATTTCACTGCATAGGACATAATCGGCGTTTCCTTATGGCCGTGGAGATCCAGCCTCTGGCGAATAGCCAAAATGCGCCCGTCCATCATATCGGAAGGGGCGACCATATCCGCACCGGCCTCCACATGAGACAGCGCAGTCTGCGCCAGAAGCTCCAGCGTCGCGTCGTTTTCCACCTTTTCTCCCTGCAGTACGCCGCAGTGGCCGTGAGAGGTATATTCGCACATGCACACGTCGGTAATATAATAGAGCTCCGGGAAACGCTTTTTCCCCTCCCGCAGCGCCCGCTGCACGATTCCATCCGTCGCATAGGCCTGGCTGCCCAAAGGATCCTTGTGCGCCGGAATTCCAAAGAGCATAATATTGGATACGCCTGCCTTTGCCACCTCTTCCAGCGCATAGGGGAGCTGGTCAATGCTGTACCGGTACTGTCCCTCCATCGAAGGGATTTCCTCTTTGATATTTTCTCCGTCTATGACGAACATGGGATAGATCAGGGAGGATGAATCCATCCGCGTTTCCCTGACCATCCGTCGGAGCGTTTCATGGCCCCGCAGCCGTCTTCCTCTTTGTATCAGCTCCATGACTCATTACTTCCTTTCATTTCCATGATCAATTCCACCAGGCTGTCCATCGTAGCCTCTTTGGCCATATAGGTTTCCATGCCCGCCGCGTCCGCAGCCGCCTTTGTCTGCCGGCCGATACAGGCCGCCCTGACCTTCGTATAATCCAGCCCCGGCGTCCCTTTGATGAAGCCCCGGACGGTGGAAGCGCTGGTAAATACCGCGCAGTCGATATTGCCGGCGGCGAATTCCGCCATTTCATCCACAATACCGCCGGACGTGTACAAGGTTTCATAGGTGGAAACGTCTGCGACCTGCGCGCCCGCCTCCTGCAAAAGGCGCGGCAGATCCTGATTCCCTTCTTTGGCCCGGGGAATCAACACCCGGTCGCCCTTTTTACAAACCGCAGCCAGCGCTTTTCCCAGGTGCTCGCCATCGTAGATTTCCGGTACCAGATCTACGAACAGACCCGCCTTTTCAAGCTCTCGTAGCGTCCCCTTGCCGATCGCCGCCAGCTTTACGCCCCAAAGGCTGCGCAGATCCTGCCGGATGCGCTTCATTTCCTCCAAAAAGACCTTGACGCCTGTAGGACTGGTAAATACCAACCACTGATACGTGGAAATTTCCTCGAGCGCCCGATGGAGCTTTTCCTGATTTTCCAGCGGCGTCGGACAGATCGCCGGGAATTCCAGCACCTCCGCGCCTTTTTGACGCAGCTTTTTTGCCGTCTCGGAGAGCAGCTCCCTCGGCCTGGTCAGAAGCACCCGCCAGCCGGCCAGGGGAAGCTTTTCATACCAGCCAAATTTCTCCGCCAGCGCGCAGACCTTTCCTACGACAATGATCGCCGGCGGCACGATTCCCTGTCGCCGTACTTCTTCTTCCAGCGTGGAAACCGTGGCGACGATCCGCTTCTGCCTGGCCGTCGTCCCCTGCTGCAGAATAGCCGCCGGCATCGCCGGATCGATTCCGCCCTGTAAAAGGCCCTGGCAAATATCTCCCAGCGCGGTCACCCCCATCAAAAAGACAAGCGTTCCTTTTGTGCGCACCAACGCCTCGAAATCAATCGTATAGGTTTCCCCCGCCTTCTTATGGCCGGTAATGATATGCAGAGAGGAACAGTAGTCCCGGTGCGTCACCGGAATACCGTTATAAGCAGGCACGGCCAGCGGCGAAGTCACCCCTGGCACCACCTCATAGGGAATTCCCTCCTTTTCCAAAAGCTCCAGCTCTTCGCCGCCCCGCCCAAAAAGAAACGGATCGCCGCCTTTTAAGCGCACCACCTGGTAGCCCTTTTTCGCCTCCGCTAAAAGTACCTGATTGATTTCCTCTTGGGGAAGGGTATGATGGCCGGCCCGCTTGCCCACATAGATACGCCGGACGTCCGCCGGCACCATGGCCAATACGCCCGAACCTACCAGGCTGTCATATACCACTACGTCCGCCTGCGCCAGCAGCGCGGCCCCCTTTAAAGTGAACAGGCCCACGTCGCCCGGACCTGCGCCCACCAGATATACTTTTCCCTGTGCCATATACATTCTCCTTTATCTATTTGCCCTTCTCCTGCAGTTCTTTCGCCAGGGAAATCCCCAGCATTTTGGCATGTAAGGCTTCGCCGACAATCTCGCCTTTCTGGTAAAGGCCGTTTTCTTCATTATAATATAAACCTAAGAGCCGCAGCCTCCCATCCGGCAAAAGCTTTCCATGAGCCGCCACCGGCGATGAACAGCCTCCGTCCAGGTATCGGACGAAGGCGCGCTCCGCCACGGCGCAGCAGGCGCTCTCTCTATCATTGTATCCTTCTAAAAAGGAATAGTCTCCATCAGCTCTTCCCTGGATAGCTAGGATCCCCTGCCCTGCAGCAGGAAGGATCTCTTCTTCGGAAAAATACCGGGTGATCCGATCGGCAAGGCCCAGCCTTTTTAATCCGGCAGCCGCCAGCACCAATCCGGCATATTCCCCCTCGTCCAACTTTTGCAGCCTGGTCAGCACGTTGCCCCGGACGCTTTTGCATTCCATTTCCGGAAAAAGCGCCTTTAGCTGCAAAATTCGCCGAAGGCTGGAAGACCCCAGAGGCTTTTTGGTATCCAGCGTATCAACACCCCGGGGAAGCACCAGCACGTCCCGGGGGTCTTCCCTTTTCGAAAAGGCGAGAAGCGGAAGATCCCCAGGGATTTCCATGGGCATATCCTTTAAGCTGTGCACCGACAGATGACTGCGCCCGTCGTACAGCGCCTGATCCAGCTCCTTTACAAAAAGCCCCTTGCCGCCCACCTGATCCAGCGTCCTGTCCAGGATTTTGTCTCCCGTCGTCTTCATTGGCAAAATTTCCACTGTATATGCGGGCGCATGCTCCAGAATCCATTGCCGGACCATCTCGCTCTGGATCATGGCCAGACGGCTTTCCCGGCTGCCAATAATGATCTGTTTTTGTCCCATCCTGCCCTCCTGCTTCCTTTTCTATTTCATCCGTTCCTGCCTTCGCCATGCAAGCTCAACTCCGCTTCGCTCCGTCTCGCTTCGGCTACTCGCCGTATACGTTTTTCCATAAGGACGCCTTCGCAAGCTGGCTTGCTTTGGCTTCCTTCCCTTTCAGCTGCTCCTGCCCTCGCCATGCAAGCTCGACTCCGCTTTGCTCCGTCTCGCTTCGGCTACTCGCCGTATACGTTTCTGCATAAAAATCCCTCTGCAAGCTAGCTTGCTCCGGTCTCTTTATGCAGAAACGTGCATGGCTCGTTAGGTTTTAAAAGTCTTCCTCCAGGCATTCTTGGATGGCTTTACGCACGGCTTTAGCCTTGTAGTGATTTACGCCGCTGGCGTTGATGCCAATCGTCAATTCGTCGTGCATAACGACGCCAGGGAAATGAAAATCGCATTTATCCTTATCGCTGGCAATGTTGACGTAGATTCCTTCTTCCTTGCAGATGCGGTAAACGTCGTCGTCTACCCGCCGGTCGCTGGTAGCCGCCAGCACCATATAGGCATTTTCCAAATCCGCCCGCTTTCCGTAGCGGACAGATACCTGGATAAAGCCGGCCTCGCCCAATTCCAAAAGCTCCCGGGTCACGGTCGGGGCCACCACATGGATATTTCGAGTAAACTGCAAAAGCGTCCGTACTCTCCGGGTGGCGATCTTACCGCCGCCAATCACTACCACCGGCTTATCCTCCAGATCCACAAAAAGGGGAAAATATTTTTTAATCTTCATAGAGCTTCTCCAGTCCCGCCACACATTCCAGGAAAACGTCCGTCTCCAGCGCGTCCCGCAGGCCAAAGATCATCTTATTGACTACCTTTCCTGCAGCGGTATCGATTCCTTCTAATAAGTGCCTTCGCGCCTCCTCTTCCATAGGCGCAGCTTTTATAAGTTTCGCAATCCGCAGGTTCAAATCCTGCACCGCGTCTTTGCGGATCTCCTGAATCCTGGGAATCACATCCCGACCGTCCAGCCAAACGTAGAATTCCTCCATCTGCTCGTGGACAATGGCGCTCGCCTGCTTAAGGCCCTCCTCCACAGCCTCGCTAGCACCGTCCATCTGGAAAGTATCCATATCGTACAGCGTCAGCTGCGGATTTTTCGCCAGGGATGGTTCTACATCCCTGGGCACCGCCAAATCTACCAGGATCACCGGCTTTGGCAATGGCCGGCCCTCAAATAATTCCTCTCGCAAGGTATAATTGGGACTGGCCGTCGCGCTGACTACCAGGTCGCAGGACGGCAGCAGCTCCATCCGCTCGCCGTAATGGATCCTTTTGCAATTCCTGGGGATATTTACGATGCCGCTACGGTACTGACGCACGGTAACTGTCACGTCGCCGCCCGCCTCCTGCAGCGTCTGCGCGGCCATACGCCCCATCTCTCCGTTGCCGATGACCATGCAGGTCTTTTTCGCCACGTCGAAACCTTTTTCTTTCAGAAAGCGGATAGCCTGATGGATCACAGACGGATTTCCACGGGAAAAGGGCACCTCCGTCTTGATCTTCTTGCCCGCCGTCACGGCCATTCGGAAAAGCACCTCCAGCACCCCGTCGGTGGCAAAGTGCTCCCTTCCCAAATTCAAGGCGTCTTTCACCTGGGTCAGAATCTGGTCTTCTCCCAGAATCTGAGATTTTAAACCGCTGGTCAGATAGAATAGATGTTCCACAGCTTCTTTGTCCTGCCGGAAAGAAAAATACTGCCGGTAATCCTCTCCCTCGACCCCTTTATTCTGACAGAGCAAATCATACAGAGAACCGTTCCATTCCTCCTTCACGCTGACCCAGATTTCCATGCGGTTGCAGGTAGACAAAATAATACAGCCTGCAATACCCGGCTGCTTTTTAATGGCCTCCATCGCCTCGCCTGCGCTTTTCTTCGTAAAGGAAAACAGCGCGCGGACGTCTAGGGCCGCATGATTGTGGTCGATGCCTATCATGGAAATGCTCATTTCCTCTTTCTCCTTTTAGTAAAATTCATGGCGGCGCCCTCGAACACCCATGGAGAAACTTCTCCGTTTTGCACCGCCCGCCTTCTCTTATCCCGTCTTCTCTACTTCCTCCAAAAGCTGCAACACCGTCTTTTCCAGCACCGGATGCCGCTTATACGGAGCAATCTGAGCCAGCGGCCGCAGCACAAAATCCCGCTTATGCATTTCTACATGAGGAATCGTCAGCTCCTCCGTTTCCAGCACCTGGTCGTCATAAAGCAGAATATCCAAATCCAACGTCCGGGGCCCCCAATGGATCAGCCGTTCCCTTTTGGCGTCCTGTTCAATCGTATGAAGAAGCTTTAGCAGCTCATCAGGGGACAATATCGTCCGCAGGCACAGCACGCCGTTTAAGAAATCTTCCTGCTCCACCCCTCCGTACGGCGCGGTCACCAGATAATCAGAAACCCTTTTTACCAAGCATCCTTGACTCCTTTTTAGCGCCTGTACCGCCCCGTCCAGGTATGCTTTTCTGTCGCCCATATTGGAACCTAACGCAATATACGCTTCATGGTATCCTCTGGTAATCTCCACCGACACAGTTTCTAAGGGCAGCCCCACCGGCGCCCAAGGCTTTTTCAGCTCCAGCGTCACCGCTTCCAAATGAGGAATCGTAAGAAGCAGCTCCTTAGCCAGCCCTTCGGCCGCCGCCTCCAAAAGGCGGAACGTATTATCCTGCAAATATTTTGCAGCGGCATGGCTGACGCTTCCATAATCAATAGAGGCCGCAAGCTCGTCGCTTTTGCCCGCCGGCCGCGTATCCGTATACAAAACCGCCGACAGCAGAAATTTCTGCCCCAGAACGTTTTCCTCCGGATATACGCCGTGATTGGCAAAAACCACCAGATTTTCTATCTTAATTTTATCGAAAGCTTCCAAATTCATCCTTTCTTCTCCCGCAAAATTGCCTGTGTCATACGAATGGCCCGGTAATTTTCCCGAACATCATGCACGCGAATAAAGGAAGCGCCCTTTGCCACGCCCAGCACGGTAGTCGCCAAAGTCCCTTCCAGCCGCTCGGTAACCGGCAGATCCAGCGTTAGGCCGACGACGGATTTCCGAGACGTAGCCAACAGCACCGGATAGCCCAGCTCTTTTAGTTTTTCTAGCCGATGGATCGCGCAGAGATTATTCTCATAGGTCTTCCCAAAGCCCACGCCCGGGTCCAAAATAATCTGCTCGTCCTTGATCCCATGCTTCTTCGCAATGGCCACGCTCTCCTGCATATCCCGGCACATATCCTCGATAAAATCCTGATAATCCGGCTCCCTCCGATTGTGCATCAGGCAGCAGGGAGCCTGATAACGGGCGATCAGATCAGCCACGCGCTCGTCGTATTTCAGCCCCCAGATATCGTTGACCATGTCCGCGCCGGCTGCCAGCGCCGCTTCTACTACCTCGCTTTTATAGCTGTCGATGGATACCGGTGCGTCAAATTCGGCCTTTAGCATCTCAATGACCGGCAGGACCCGTTCGATCTCCTCCTGGATCGTGATCTGCTGGTGCCCCGGCCGGGTAGATTCCCCGCCGACGTCGATGATCGCAGCCCCCTCTTCCAGCATTTCGGCCGCATGCCGCCGGGCTTTTTCTTGATCCGTCCACTGGCCGCCGTCGGAAAAGGAATCCGGCGTCACATTCAGGATTCCCATAATATAGCACTCGTTTTCTATATCAAATGTATGTCCGCCTATTTTCATCCTGTCTCATCCTCGTTTATCTTCCTGTCTGTGCCGCACAGGAAAATGATTATATGTACTTTCCTTGTTTTGTAAAAACATGGCATGCGACGCTGATCTCTTTTATCTTTGCAGCGTCAGGTTTTTCTTTTCCACGGGCCAGTCGCAAAGCTCTTGCATCCCGCAGGCAAAGCAGGCTCTGGAGGCTTTATCCGCTCGGTAAATGGCGCCCGCAAATCCCGGCTTCGTCCGAAGCTTGGCGTTCCTGTGAGATTCGATCGCTTCTAGGATCGCCTGCCGTTCTTCTTCCTCAAAGCCGCAGTCCTTCAAAATAGGCGCCGCCAGCCGCACGCTGGCTTCCTGGTGCGGGATTCCCGCCAAATACTGCTCATGGCGGCCGATATCATGTAGCAGCGCACAGGCGTACAGCCATTCCACAGGGATCTGCAGACGCTGTTCCAGATTTTCTATATGCGCCAGCCGGGCCACGGCCAGAAAATGCGCCGGATCATGACGGCAAAAAGGCCTCTTCTCTTCCAATTCTTCAATTTTCTTCAGACATTCCTGGTACATGGGATGGCGCCAGATCTGATTCACCCGTTCCATTATCGTCTCTCCAGCATCCGATAGAAAGTATTCTGAAGATTCGCGTCGCCGTCAAAAATCCCCCGGGTCACTACGGAAACCGTCTTTGTCCCAGGCTTTTTGATCCCCCGCATCGTCATGCACATGTGCTCCGCTTCCACCAAGACCATCACGCCCTGGGGCTTTAGCTCTTTCATCAGCGCGTCGGCGATCTGCCCGGTTAGCCGCTCCTGAAGCTGGAACCGCTTTGCGTAGACCTCCACGGTACGGGCGATCTTGCTAAGACCCACCACTTCCCCATTAGGAATATACGCCACCGCGACCTGCCCATAAAAAGGCAGCATATGATGCTCGCAGAAGGAATACACCGGTATTTCCTTTTCCATCACCATGTCGTTATTGTCCACATGGAACCGCTTGCGCAGGTGGACGGCCGCGTCCTCTGTGTAGCCGCCGGCCAGTTCCTCGTACATCCTGGCGATCCGATCCGGTGTCTCCAAAAGGCCTTCCCGATGGATATCTTCTCCGATGCCCTCCAGGATCAGCCGGACACCTTCTTTTATTTTCTCCTGATTCATACTTCCTCCTCCATCCTCTGTACTGCCCGGTCCGCTTCCTTTAGAAAAGAAAGGGAACCGAAAACAGCGATCACATCCTCCGCTTTCGCAAGGCGGAAACACTCCCGGACGGCCTCGGCTACAGAGCCGGCGGCCCTTGCGCTTGCATTTACCCTTCGTACCTCCTCCGCCAGCTTCCCCGCCGGCATTGCCCTAGGTTCGTCCGGGGTCTGCACGGTAATGATCTGTTTTGCCAAAGGAGCCGTTATCTGAATAATTTTCTGATAATCTTTATCTTGAAATACACCGAATATGTAATAAATATCCCGGCCCGCAAAATATAGCTGCAGCGACTTTGCAAAGACCTGCGCCCCCGCCGGATTGTGCGCGCCGTCTAAAACGACCGCCGGCCGCTTATGAATCAAAGTAAACCGTCCTTTCCAGGACGCCGCCAAAAACCCCCGGCGGACGACTTCCTCAGGCAGACGATACCCCATGCGCCGCAGCGCTTCCACCGCTTCCACCGCCAGCGCGGCGTTATCGATCTGATAGGCGCCCGCTAGAGAGATTTCTATTTTTTCCCAGGAACCGTAGGAAAAGCTCTGACGTTCGCAGCCGTATCGGACTTCCCGGATATCTTCCAGCCGGACGACCGATAGGCGACAGTCTCTTTCTTTGCAGGCCGCCGTCAAAACTTCTTCGGCTTCCCTTTCCTGGACGGCGGAAACCACCGCCGTATGCGGCTTGATGATCCCGGCCTTATTTTCGGCGATTTCCCGGATCGTATCGCCTAAAATCGCCCGATGATCCAGACTGATAGGCGTAATCACTTCCAGCACCGTAGTTTGCACAATATTCGTTGCGTCCAAAAGCCCGCCGAAGCCGGTTTCCAGTACGACGATGTCACAGTTTTTTTCTTTAAAATAAAGGAAGGAAACGGCCGTCTCCACTTCAAATACAGTCGGGCAGCCCTTCCCATCTTTTTTCATTGCCTCCGCCGCCTGCGCCACGGCCGTTGTATGGCGGGCCAGGGCCTCCTTTTCAATACTTTCTCCGTTTATCTGGATCCTTTCGCGATAGGAAAACAACGTAGGAGAAAGATAGCGCCCCGTCTGATAGCCGGCCGCGGACAGTATCGCAGAAAGATATGCCAGCAGCGAGCCTTTGCCATTCGTACCGGAAATGTGGATGAATTTCAGCTCATCCTGGGGATTGCCAAGCCTGCCCAGCAGCTCTTTCATATTCTCCAAGCCAAGTACACTTCCGTATTTGGACACCTGGGCCAAATATACTCTTGCTTCTTCGTAATTCATAATGCCTCCATGGATACCCGCAAAATCATCTCGCCGGATATCCGTTCCGAGCCGGATTGCTCCGCTTCTTTTATCTTATCCATTATATGACGTTTTTCTGTTTTCTTCAACCTTAATTTCTGGAAAAAGCAGATTTCTCATAACGGCTCGTCCCCAGGCCTTGCGCTCTGCTTTTTTATCAACCCCTTAACGTAATTTTCAGAAGGGTTTTCTACTAGAAATAGCACACGACGGATGCGCCGACTTTTTCAACCCTTTTTGCAGACAGTTCATATACTATACCATAAGATATGTATATACCATCATTTCCTGCATTTTTTTAAAAGGAGTAATTCTCATGTATCAGTTATCAGATTTTATAGATTCCTACCGGCCTCTTGCCTTGGCGGCGGCTGTTTTCCTTTTAGGCTTTCTCTTTTTTCTTTTCCTGTATGAGAAAAGAAAGAAACATATCCAAAAGATCCGTTCTATGAATACCTGCCAGAAGCTCTGCGCGCTGCATGCGCTCAGCGAGCCTTTGGGCTTTGTCTGGCTGCCCTCGCAAAATATTATGACTTCCACACGGGACGCCTGGCAGCGAGAATTCGGCTATAGAGCTCTTTATGATCAAACGGCAATCCACTTTCATATGGTTCTTGACTGTGAACCTGTATACTTCAATTATCGGGGACGTACCTGGCTGATTGAATTCTGGAAAGGCCAGTACGGGATTTGTACTGGCGGAGAAATCGGCGTATACCGCGCCGACACGCTGCTTTCCCCCAGCCAATACCCGCGAACCCTCTTTCAAAGCGTGCCGGACCAGGAGCTTTTGCATATTTCTATGGAGCTATTGGACCAGGGACGGCCGCTGTTTTCGGTGGAAGGCGTCCACTGGTGGCTCACCGGATTTGCCGTCGGCCTTTACCGCCCAAAGGAAAATCTGTCCATGCGTATCGCCATCACCTTTCCAGATACACAAATGCTGCAAAGCTTTATTGACAGCCTGCTTTCCATGGGCTATGAAAGCACGCTTCGCGTACGGGCTCTTACCGCGTCCTTCCTTTTTGACGTTCCCCATATCGCCCCCACCGGCCATCTATATAAATGCCAGACGCGATGGATGCTCTGGCAAAACCGGCTGTGCTGCCATCTGTACCGCTTTGCCACCCGCCCTTTTCTTTGCACGCCTGACCGGCTGCTATATGTAGCCTCTTTTCTACCCTCCGGGGTTCAAAGACTGCTGCGGCTGCAAAAAAACAAAGGGCAAAAATATCCGAAAGGCAGGCGCTGCAGATGAGTAGTCAAACAAGGATCTCCAAAGCCTTTGCCGAAGACTTTTCCCTGCCTCTTTTTCCCGCCTCCAAGTACGTTTTGTTCAGCGACTGTCACAGAGGCGTCGGCAATGCGAACGATAATTTTTTAAAAAACGAATACCTGTATCTGGCGGCGCTGCGCTATTATTACCGGAAGGGTTTTACGTATATTGAGCTGGGCGATGGGGATGAGCTGTGGGAAAACCGTTCCATCCAAAAAATCAAGGAGGCCCATATCCCCAGCTTTGCGCTGCTGGCCAAATTTTCTTCTCACCAGCGGTTTTACGGCGTTTATGGAAATCACGATCACATCAAAAAGAGCGACCGATTCTGCGAAAAGCATTTGCGCACCTATTCCTGCAGCCAAATGTGCTGCACCTATCCGCTGTTTTCCGGGGCGGCTTTCCATTCCGGCATTATTTTGCGGGACTGCCGGCAAAAGAAGGATCTCTATCTCACGCACTGCCACCAGGCAGATTTTCTAAACGGCCCCTTATGGCCGCTGTCCCGCTTCCTTGTCCGCTATCTCTGGAAGCCTCTGGAAAGGCTGGGAATCCCGGATCCTACCAGCGCCGCGAAAAACAACCGCAAAAAGAAAGCTTCCGAAAAGCGGCTGCTTAGCTGGGCGAAGGAGCGGCAGTGCTTTTTAATTTCTGGACATACGCATCACCCCATGATGGGCTCCGCGGCTTCTCCCTATTTTAATACCGGAAGCTGCATACATCCTGCGGGAATTACCTGTATAGAAATTTCCAATCGCCGTCTGGCGCTTATCAAATGGACGCTGGATTCCCGAGAGGATTTAAGCTTATGCGCTTCCCGGGAAATTCTGGGCGAACCGCTGTGCCTGGACGACGAATCCTAAATCTTCGCTGGGAAACGCCGCCGTTGGAACGCACTTTGGATGTACTGCGAAAAAAACATCCGGATGTCAAAGGACTTTTCTATATCCTTTTGACACCCGAATGCGCAGGCTAAAACTTTTTCACCAGCCACTGCCCCCAAGCGGACAATTCGCTTGTCTTCCAGCCGGTAGTCTTTTTGCAGGAAGACTTGATAAGCGCCGAGCTTTCACCTTTATTAGACAGATTCCAGCCAACGTAGCTGATCTTATTCTTATTCAAAAAACTGATCCAGCGGTTTCCTTCCGTTTTGTTCAGACTGCCGTTTCCAGAAGCGTCGGAGATCCCAAATTCTGAAACAAAGAGCGGCAGACCAGCCTTCAACGCCGTCTGCGCCTTCTTTCGCAGCTCGGCCTTGTGGGTGCCGGCATAAAAATGCAGGGCGTACATCAGATTTTTGTATCCCTTGACGGGATTTTTCGCCGCCACGTCCACATCCTGGGACCAGGTGGGCGTGCCGATGATAATCACGCCGCTCTTATCGTACGTACGAATGGTTTTGACCACTGTGTTCGCATAGGAGCGAATCGTCTTCCAGTCGGCCGAACCGTTCGGTTCGTTGCAGATCTCATAGAGCACGTTCGTATAATTCTTATATTTGGAAGCCATTTTTTTGAAAAAGGAAACAGCCTGTTTTTGATAGGTTTTGGGACTGCCGTCGCTTAAAATATGCCAGTCGATCACCACATAAAGACCGGCTTTCGTAGCGGCGGAAACACCGTTCGTCACCGCCTGCTCCAGCTTTTTGCGGTTCGCGGCGTCGCCGGTGCAGTAGCCGTTGTAATCCGCCGTGTACATGGCCAGGCGCACCGTATTGATCCCCCATTCCTTCTTCATATAAGAGAAGGCCTTTTGATTGGCGTATTCCGGATACCAGGACAGCCCGTGGGTGCTGACCCCTTTGAGCTGCACGGTCTTTCCCTTCGCGTTGACCAGCTTCGTGCCCTGCACCTTTAAAGCGGGAAGCTTCGCCGCCTGCACCTCCTTTACGCCCGTCAGGGACAACGCCAGAAAGAGCGCCGCCGCCACACAGCCCAGCCAAAACCGGGGATTTTTCTTTTTCATTTCACATCTCCTCCTTCTTCTACCAGAATATACGCGCATCCCGGGTACAAGGAGCTTTCAAGCGTACAGGCGCAGGACGATCCACGGAAAGTCTTTTGGAAATTCCTTTAGAGCAGCTCCGTCTTTTCCTCCACCGCTACTGGCAGGGCAAACTGCCGCACCCACGCGTCGTAACAATCTTCACAGAGATCGAAGCTGTGCGTTTCCCCGTCCTTTCTGGAAAAATATCCCCAGGAAACCTCCACGGAGCAAACCCCTTCCCGGGGAGATCCATCCGCAAGCACCAGCTCTTTTCCACATTTATTACAAAATAACGCCTGTATTTTCGCCTGCTGCATCTTCTGTATTTTTTTCATAACGGCCTCCTGTGTGTACAAAAAATTTTGCCAGGTATCTTTTTTTCACATCTGCATTATAAAAGATCCTGGCCGCAAATCCTAGTGGAAAACACAGGAATCCAGCACTTTCCGGGATTAGCTAACGCCGGAAGCATTCCGGGTCATCAAAATGGCGTCCTCTGCCGGAGCCGTGTAGTACCCCTTACGCACTCCGTCCACCGCAAAGCCCAACCGGCGGTACAGGCGGATCGCCGCTTCGTTGCTCCTTCGCACCTCCAGATGCAGGATCGGCGCTTCCAGATCCTGCAAAAGCAAAAACAGACCTTCCAGCAAAAACCGGCCGATCCCTTCCCTCTGACGATCCCGGCGCACCGCCACATTGGTGATCTCCCCTTCGCCCGCCACTACTAGGACGCCGCAATAGCCCAGCACCTGCTCTTTTTCTTCTACTACGACGAACAGCGTATCGTCCCGGAGCAAAAAGCTAAAAAAGCCCTCCTTCGTCCAGGGAACAGAAAATAAAGCCTCCTCGATCGCCATGACCTGCTCCAAATCCTCCACCAGCATCTCCCGAAGAATCATGGCTTTTCCCCGCCATCCTTTGCGGCCGCCGCCCGACGGGCCTCTCTCTCCTTTCGCTCTCGCTCAGCCTGGGAGAGACGCAGGTAGTCCGGCTTATGCGCGGCGGCCGTCTCCGTCTGTCCTTCCCGGACGTAGCAAAGCCCCAAAGCCGCCACTGCGCCCGCCCGCTGCCGGTTCACATGGGCCGGTGAAAAGCGGCAGGGAACCTGTAAAAGCGTCAAAAGCTGTTCCCGAAAAACAGGCACGCCATCTCCGGTGAAGATCACCGGTTCCCCAAGACTGTTGAGCAGCCCGGCCAGCTCACTGATATCCACCGCCATCTGCTCCCGGATGGTCGTCAACCGATCCCCCTCATAGCGGTACAGCCCCGTATACACCTGGTTCCTTCTGGCGTCCATGATCGGACACAGAAGCTCCGACGCGCCGAAAAGATTATACGCCAGGGCCGCGGTCGTCGGCACATGCACCAGGGGCTTTTGCAGCGCAAGCCCCAGCCCCTTGGCCGTCGCGGAGCCGATTCGCAGTCCGGTAAAGGAGCCGGGCCCCGCCGCTACCGCGATGGCGTCCAGAGAAGCCACGTCCAGCTCCAGCATTTTTGTAATCGTATCCAGCATGGGCAGCAGCGTCTGCGAATGCGTCTTCTGATAATTCACCGTATACTCCGCCAGCAGGGTATCGTCCTCGACCACCGCCACCGAAGCTACCATGCCGGAACTATCCAGCCCCAAAACCTTCATAATTCCTCCATTCCTTCTATCGTGATTTTCCGATAATCAAAACCTTTTTCCAAATCCTTCTCGATGGTGACGGCGACGGCTTCCCCGGGAAGAAGCTCCCTGACTTTCTCCGCCCATTCGATCAGGCAGACGCCCTTCCCATAGAAATATTCCTCGTAGCCGATCTCTTCCATTTCTTCCACATCCCCGATGCGGTATACGTCGAAATGATAAAAGGGCAGCCGGCCGGTATCGTATACCTGCAAAATGGTAAAGGTCGGGCTGCACACCGGCCCGGATATCCCAAGGCCCCTGGCCGCTCCTTGGGTAAAAACGGTTTTCCCCGTGCCTAAATCGCCCGTCAGCGTGTACACCTGTCCGGCCGCCGCTCTTTTCCCAAGCTTTTCGCCCAAAGCAAACGTCTCTTTCGCGCTTCTTGTTTCTATGACCATCTTCTCACCTTTTCTCCTCATTTTCCAAAAGCTTTTCCAGGGCGTCTAAGCGTTCCCGCAGGATTCCCAGCTCCTGAATGGCGCGCTTCGCCTTCTGGGACAGCCCGGAGACGACCATTGTCAGCGCAAAGATCAGCACCAGCAAAAAGCAAAAGCCCAGAAAGAAAATGATATTGATATGCTGGCCCACGCCGCTGACCTTTGCCAGCCAGACGGTGCCCTGGGGAAAAAGAGCGAGGAGCAAAATAGCGGCCGCCAGAAAGCACCAGGGCAGCGCATATTTTAACTGGATCTTGTTCTTTTTCACCAGCCGGACGATGCCCGCCAATCCCAGAAGCACCAAAATCGCAATAAGTATCTGTGTTCTTACGTTCATACTCTCTCCCTACCGCAGCCGCTCGATCAGCATCGCCAGGCTGACCTTGATCATATAATACACAGCCTTCGCCGGGGAAATGGAGGAAACCCCGCCTTCTCTTTTGCGCATCCGCACCGGATATTCCACGACTTTACAGCCCTGCCGGATAACGCCCACCACCGTTTCCGGCTCCGGATAATCCTTCGGGTAATCCAGGGCGAACCGGCAGATAATCTTCCGGTTGACCAGCCGCAGCCCGGAAGTCGGATCGGTGATCCGCCGCCCGGTCAAAAGCCAAATCAGCCCGGAGAAAAAGCGAATGCCCACCCGGCGCAATTCACTGGACTGGAACCCCTGCTTTTCCAAAAAACGACTGCCGATCACCATATCCGCCTGCTGCACCTGCATATAATCTACCATTTCCTTCAGATAAGCGGGATCATGCTGCCCATCCCCGTCCACCTGCACCGCCAGATCATAGCCCTGCTCCCAGGCATAGAGATATCCGGTCTGTACGGCTCCGCCGATCCCTAAATTGACCGGAAGGTGCAGCGCGTGCCAGCCATGTTTTTCGCAAATCGCCCGGGTGTCGTCGGTGGAACAGTCGTTGATAATGATATAATCATATTCCGGCGCCGACGCCTGGATATTTTCTATAGTTTTTTCAATATTCGCGCCCTCGTTATAGGCGGGCACGATAATCAATATTTTCATTTGTACGGCGCATCCTTACCTTTTTTTGTATTATACATGAAGGATTCAAAAGAATCAATCCCCTTGTATTTGGCCTGCGGATTCGATATACTACAGATACATGTACCAGTGATACAAAAGCCGACAAGGAGTATACCAATGACCAAACGACACTTTACAAATCGCCAAAACCCACGGCGAAATTCTCAACGAATCTACTATATTTTCGCCGCCCATTATCTTCCATATCTGGGCGGTCTGGAACTCTATATCCAACATATGGCCCAGGGGCTTTTAGCCGGCGGGCATCAGGTACTCGTCATTACGCCGAATCCTGGCGGTCTGCCTTCCTATGAGAAAATCGACGGCGTGTCGATCCTGCGCCTCCCCTCTTTCCCGCTGATGGAAAACCGGTTCCCCGTACCAAAGCCCTGCCGGGAATTTTTCCGGCTCCACAAAAAGCTTATGGCCCGCCGGCCGGATCGGGTAATTGTTAATACCCGGTTTTATTTTCATTCTCTGTACGGCGTGCTGCTGGGCCGCCGAAAAAAAAGCCGCACCATCGTCATCGACCACGGCTCCAGCCACTTAAGCATGCACCAGCCGGCGCTGAATTTCCTCGGAGAATGCTTTGAACATGGAATCACTTTTTTGCTTCGCTGCCTTCGGCCGGAATTTTACGGCGTATCCCGGGCGAGCCTTCGCTGGCTGACCCACTTTCATATCCAGGGCGCCGGTATCTTATCAAACGGCGTGGATATCCAGCAGATCGAAGAACGCCTGGCTGCTCCTCGGCGGGATTTCCGCAGAGAATACCAAATCCCCAAGGATGCGCTTATCTATGTCTATACCGGAAGACTTTTAAAGGAAAAGGGCCTGCTGCCCTTAGCCGAGGCCTTTTCCCGGCTTAGCAACCAGCGAAAAGATGTATACCTGCTGATGGCCGGCGACGGGCCGCTGGAGGAAGAATTGAAAAAGAACGCCCCGCCCCGGATGCTGCTGACCGGAAAATTGGAACCCATGGAGGTGATCGACCTTCTAAAGGCGTCGGACATCTTTTGCCTGCCTTCCGTCTCCGAAGGCTTTTCCACCTCTCTTCTAGAGGCGGCCGCCTGCAAAAACTATATCATCGTCACAAGGAGCGCCTGCCCCACGGAGCTGCTTCTGGATAGAAGCTACTGTTCTATCCTCTCCGACGCCAAAAGCGACGGTATTGCCCGGGCCCTTTTCTGGGCCGCCGACCATCCGGCCGAGCGCGCAAAAGCCGCTGAAAAGACCTATCGGCAGCTCGTCGATCACTTTACCTGGGAAAAAACCGTGGCGAACGTGGAAAAATTATAAAAGAAAGCGTCTGGCTTTCCCGCCTATAGCGCAGGAAACAGACGCTTTTTCGTATACTGTCCTATGCTGAAAAAAGATTTTCTGGATACCTTAGTATGCAGAACTACGAACAGCCATTTTTGCAGAGTGCAAGACTCTCTGTTTATCGAATCCTGTCCGGAAAGCCGACCTTGCGCTGCACCTTTCGCAGGGTCTTCGTCGCATAGTACTGGGCCTTTTCGGCATTTTCCTTAATCGCCGCGTCCAGGTAGGCCTTATCCTTTTCCAGCTTCGCCACCTCCGCCTGCAAAGGCTTTAACACGCTGATCACTGCTTCGCCCACGGCTACTTTAAATTCTCCGTAGCCCTTTCCTTCAAATTCCGCCACCGTATCCGCCGGCGTCTGGCCGGTGCAGACGCTGTAAATGTCAATAAGGTTCTTAAGGCCCGGCTGCTCCGGACGGTAACAAAAGCACCCTTCCGAATCGGTGACGGCCTTTTTGCATTTGCGCATCACGGTATCGGGATCATCCATCAAGTAAATACTGCCGTTGGGATTTTCGTCGGACTTGGACATTTTCCGGGTAGGATCCTGCAGACTCATAATCTTCGCCCCCACCTTGCCCAGATAGACCTCCGGAATCGTAAATACATCGCCGTACAGCTTATTGAAACGCTCCGCGATATTTCTTGTCAGCTCTAAATGCTGCATCTGATCCACGCCCACCGGCACCACGTCCGCCTGGTACAAAAGAATATCCGCCGCCATCAGCACCGGATAGGTGTACAACCCGGCATTGATATTGTCCGCGTGCTTGGCAGACTTATCCTTAAACTGGGTCATCCGGTTCAACTCGCCCATATACGTATAGCAATTTAAAATCCAAGCCAGCTCCGCATGGCCGGAAACATGGGACTGATAATAAATGCAGTTCTTCTTCGGATCCAATCCGGCCGCAATATAAAGGGCCAGCAGCGCTCGAGCTCTCTTTCGCAATGTCGCCGGGTCCTGCCGAATGGTGATGGAATGCATATCCACCACGCAGTAAAAGCATTCGTATTCGCCGCTTAGGGTCACCCAGTTTTTCAGCGCCCCCAGATAATTTCCCAGCGTCAGGCTTCCCGTAGCCTGCATCCCACTGAACAGCACTTTCTTTCCATCGATCATAAAGCAATTCCTCCTAAAATAATTGACTCAAGCTTCCCACGTGAAAATGAAATCGAAACAACCTTACGCTTTCGTAAGCACGACGTAATCGTTTTGGGAAATCCATCGGTCTTTTGCACTATTCATCTCTATATTCAACCAGTATTTCTGCCCGTTTTTTCCATAAAAAGTAATCATAGCCGTTCTTCCAAGCTGTCCGCCCATACGCCAGCTTGCCTTTTTCTTTTTCGAATCTAATCGAGAAACAAATGTATTGATTTTTATTTTCCCTCTAAATCCGCTGACTAAAGTTTTTGCTTTCATACGAATCGCTATACACTTAGAATTATTTTTCATTTTCCATGTATGATCGCCCTGAAATGTATAGTGGATTTTTGTTCCAGGTACTTGATAGCTGCACCACGCCAGACGCGAAAACTCCCCATTCGTGAATGTCCAACCATATTTCTTTTTAAATACCTTAAAGGTTTTATCAAGATCACGCATGTATTTTTCTTTTACGTAATATTTCCCGGTTGTTTTCGCAAATACGGATACGGTCTGTTGCGGAATTCCAACGCCAAGTATATGTGCCGCAAACAAAAGAACGATTACTATGCGTATTATAAAACGTTTATTCTTTTTCATACAAGCCATCCTTCTTTCTTTTCACCCAATCTATTTCAGATAGTCCCTGATGGCCCCGCCCCAAATGCCCACCAGCCTTTCCAGAGAATAGGCGGCGTTGGCCGGACTGGTGGAGGGAAGGCCGACGCTTTCCATCCCCACGGCCTTTTGGCAGTATTTCCGATACAGCTTGGTGGCCGTAGCGCCGTTCGTAAAGATCCCTTGGATGGGCGCCGCCTGAACAATCCGGGAAATGTCCGCCGGGGTCACGTCCTCGATGCTGCTGTCGCTGGAGCCGATGATCCGGCAGCTGGCGATCACATCCCAAATGGCGATCCCGTGGGAAAGCAGCAGCGCCTTTTTCTCCGGGATACTCCCTGGTACTGGCTCCTTTGTCAGCGCCGCCAGCACCTTCCAGAAGCGATTCTGAGGATGATGATAGTAAAAATGGCCTTCCCGGGACTTTACGGAAGGGAAACTTCCCAGAATCAACAGCCGGGAATTCTCATCGTATACCGGCGGGAAATCATGGGCGACCTGTTCCCGCTTTTTCTCCTTTGCTTCTCGTTCCATGGGCTCCTCCTTCTTTGTATCCTGTCTGCTTTCTGCATACTACGGCATTTATTCTTCTTCCGTCGGTTCCGCCGGAAGAAAGACCCTCGTATGCTCGCTGGCCTTGGGAAGCGCCGCGCCCTTTTGCGCCTCTTCGCAGAAGATCATCTGGGAATTTACCAGCGCCTTTCCCCGCTTATCTACTTTTTCGTAAACGCCCTCGCCGTTGAGCACATGGGCTTTGACGTTGTCGGCAAATTCCAAATCCAGGATGTGGAGAACCTCCGCTTTGATCCGTTCGTCCTCGATCGGAAATACAATCTCCACCCGGCGGTTTAAATTCCTGGGCATCCAGTCTGCGCTGCCAAGAAATACTTCGTCGGCGCCATTGCCGCAGAAGTGGAAAATCCGGCTGTGCTCCAGGAAATTGCCCACGATGGAACGGACGTGAATATTTTCGCTGACGCCGGGAATGCCTGTTTTCAGGCAGCAGATTCCTCTAACCAGCAGATCGATCTTCACCCCGCAGGAAGCGGCATAGTAAAGAGCCGCCATAATCTCCGGATCGCACAGAGCGTTCATCTTCGCACGGATAAAGGCCCGCCGTCCCTGCATGGCGTGCGCCGCTTCGTTTTCAATCAGCTTTAAGAAACGGTTTTTCATCCAAATCGGGGCTACTACCAGCTTATTCCAGGATTTCGGTTCCGAATAACCAGACAGCATATTAAAGACGGCCGTCGCGTCCTCGCCAATCCGGGCGTCGCAGGTGAAAAGACCGCAGTCCGTATAGATTTTCGCCGTGGAATCGTTGTAATTCCCAGTGCCCAAATGTACGTAGCGCCGGATACCGGTATCCTCCCGGCGAACGACCAGGGTGATCTTGCTGTGGGTCTTTAGGCCCACCAGGCCGTAAATAACATGGCAGCCGGCCTTTTCCAGCTTTTTCGCCCAGACGATATTATTTTCCTCATCGAAACGGGCCTTTAATTCCACCAGCACCGATACCTGCTTGCCATTCTCCGCCGCCAGTGCCAGGGCCGCTACAATGGGCGAATGGCCGCTGACCCGGTACAGCGTCTGCTTAATCGCCAGCACGTCCGGATCCTTCGCGGCCTGCCGGACGAAATTCACCACAGGGTCGAAGCTCATATAAGGATGATGCATGAACACATCTCCCTGGCGAATGCGGGCAAAAAGATCCGGCTCCTCCACAAAAGCGGGTACCGCCGCCGGCTGATAGGGCGGGATCTTTTCCTTTTCAAAGCCGTCCAGAGCGTACATTTTCATCAGCACCGTCAAATCCAGGGGACCGTTGATAAAGAAAATATCTTCGTCTTTTATCTGGAATTCCTTTTTCAAAATCTTTAAAAGATGCTTGTTCATCTTCTCTTCTACTTCCAGACGGATCACCTCGCCCCACTGACGCTTCTTTAACTGCTTCTGGATTTCCACCAGAAGGTCTTCCGCCTCGTCCTCCCCGATGGTCAGATCGGCGTTGCGCATGATCCGGTAGGGATGAGCGCAGACGACATGATTGCCAAGAAACAGCTTGCTGATATTGCGTTCAATGATCTCCTCTAAGAAAATCACGGCCTTTTTTTCCTCATCCGCAGCGGGGATCTCTACCAGGCGGGGCAATACGGAGGGCACCTGCACAGTGGCAAATTCCAGGTCTTTTTTCTCCTTCGCCCCGTCGTTCTTGGCGATCAACGCGCCGATGTTTAACGTCTTATTGCGCACCAGCGGAAACGGCCGGGAGGAATCCATGGCCATAGGCGTCAGCACCGGATAGACGTTTTCTTGGAAATAGCGGTCTACGAAGTCCCCCTGGGCAGACGTTAAGGATTCGTGCTCCTCCACCACCTGGATGCCGGCTTTTTTCAGCGCGGGCAAAAGGGAGCGGTTGTACGTAGTATACTGCACGCCCACAAAACTGTGGGCCTTTTTATTGATGGCGGACAGTTGTTCCTTGGGCGTCATGCCCGCAATATCGGTCTTTTCGTATTTGGCGTGCACCTGATCCTTTAAGGAGGCTACCCGCACCATAAAAAATTCATCCAGATTCGAGGCCGTAATGCTTAAGAATTTCAGCCGCTCGAATAAGGGGATATGCTTATCCCTGGCCTCGCTTAACACCCGCTCGTTAAAAAGCATCCAGCTTACTTCACGATTCACATAATATTCCGGTTTTTCGAATTTCTGCAGCTCCATAGTCCGCCTCCTTTACCCTTTTCTCTTCCGTTTCAGCACCGGCCGGATGCCGAAAACCTCTTCAAAAAACTCATTCTTTCCGCGCAGCAGGCCCATTTCCAGAGAGAAATCCCGGCTGGAATCGGCGATCATCTGCAACTCTCCGTCCTTTACGACCACACGGAGATTTTCCACCTTCTGATAATGGCTCCGATCCATGGCGTTGGCCAGCCGAAGGATCGCCGTCAGCTTCGTGACCAGCAGATAATTATCCCGGTCGATGCCGGTGGCGCGACGCATAGCCTCGTAGTAATCCAACGCGCCGTTATTGTACCGGACGACATTAGCAATAATACTCCGCTCCCGATTGGACAGACCGATAATTTCCGTGGACATGATGATGTGATAGGAGCATTCTCCCACATGATCCAGGCTAACATATTTGCCGCAGTCGTGGAGCACGACGGCCAACTGCAGAAGCAGCCGCTCCCGCTCGCCCAGTCCGTGGATCTTTTTCATGCCGTCGAAAATCGCCAGCGCCAAGCTGGTAGTTCCTTCGATATGGGACTTTTCGCTGGAATACCTCCGCCCGATATTGCTGGCGGCCACCAGAATATCGTTTTCGAAATTGTGCTTGCTCTTGATCAGCTTTTTACTTTCCCCGTATTCGAAGGCAATACCGTCCGTCAGGGAAACGCCGGGCGTCCACATAGCCTCCGCTCCCAGAATATCCAGAAAGCTCTTATAAATCACCACGGTGGGCACCACCAACGACGCGTATTCGTAAGGAATTTCCATCTCTGTGGCCAGGGCGTCCTGGGATTTATGTACCAGCACCTCGTAGCGATTCATAAATTCGGAACGGGTCATGATTTTATCCTGAATTTCATTGTGAAAGATGATATCTGTAAAAAAGTCTCCCAAAAGAATCACATGCTTGATCTCCCGATCCTTTAGGAACAGACGCTGGAAGCTTAGAAGATCGTGCCGGATGTATTCCTCCACCAGCTCGTTGTAATGGGTCGTCTCCTTTTCCAGCGTCTTCAACGTCTCCCGAATACGCAGGCTGCCGATCTTGAAATTCTGCGTCGTTACAAGCGCATCCTTATCAAAAAGGGAAACCTGTACGCTGCCGCCGCCCACATCCAGAATCGCCGTCGTCTTCTGGATCATTTTCTTAAAGCCCGTTTCCATGGCGGCGATGGACTTATAGCTTAAAAACCGCTGTTCGGAATTATTCATCACCTCGACCTTTAGACCCGTCCTGCGGTAGATCTGGTCGGTAATCAACGGGGAATTTTTCGCCTCCCGCAAAGCGCTGGTCGTGCAGATCCGGTAGTCGTCCACCTGATATTCCCGCATGCACTGGCGAAAGCCCGCCAGCACCTGATACAGCTCCTCCAAAATCCCATGGCTGAGCTTGCCGCTTTGGTATACATCCTTTCCCAGCTCCAGGCGGTAGCGGATGTGATTGATTTCCTTTAGCCCGTTTTTCTTAGAGATCTCGAAAATTTTCATGCAGACCTCGTAGGATCCTATATCAACGGCCGCAAATGTCGTCACTGCCATAAGACAACCTCCTTATCCCTTTATTTGCCTTTTTGCTCGGCTCCCAGCAGATAATCGATAAACTGCTGCGCGGTGCGCCCGGTCAGACCTCCGTGATGCAGCTCCCACTGATTCGCCGCCAGAAGCAGCTCTTCTCTTGGCATATCCACCTGGTGCCGGTCCGCCAGAGTACAGACAATCTCCTGAAATTCCTTTTTATCCGGCGCGCCGAAATAAATCGTTACACCGAACCGGTACACCAGGGAAAGCTTTTCCTGGACTGTATCGGAGGAGTGCAGATCGTCCTCGTCCATGCGCTCCAGCTTGTCGGAATATTTCTCCCGCACCAGATGCCGGCGGTTCGAGGTGGCGTAGATCAGCACGTTGTCTGGCTTCTTTTCCAGACCGCCCTCGATCACCGCCTTTAGATATTTATATTCGATCTCGAATTCCTCAAAAGACAGATCGTCCATATAGATAATGAACCGGTAATTCCTGTTCTTGATCTGGGAAATCACCTCGTGCAGATCCTGGAACTGATGCTTATAGACCTCGATCATGCGCAGTCCCCGGTCGTAATACTGGTTCAAAATCCCTTTAATGCTGGAAGATTTGCCGGTGCCCGCGTCGCCAAAGAGCAGGCAATTGTTGGCCCGCCGGCCGGATACAAAGGCTTCGGTATTTTCTATGAGTTTTTTCTTGGCCAGCTCATAGCCCACCAGATCGTCCAGATGCACGTGAGCGATCCGAGTAATCGGCTCGATGACGACCTGTTCCCGATCGTCGTGCGCGATCCGGAAAGCCTTGTGCAACCCCAGCTTTCCCACGCCAAAGTCCTTATAAAACGCCACCATATCCTCCATAAACTCTTCGGCGCTTTTCGCCTCTCCCAGCCTTGCGGCCAGGCTGCAGATCCGATCGCGGATCCTTTTATTGAACAGCTTGCTGTTCTCATCGATATTTCCATAGCGGACGATCACAGCGCAAAGCCCCGAAGGATATTTCTCCTCCAGCGTCTGTAAATCAAAGTCAAAGAATTCTTTAAAAATGGCAAAATCGTGAAGCGCCAACGCATTGATGCTGCCCTTGACCGGCCAGGTGATCTCGCAGGCGGTGCTAAAGGCATTTTCATGATTCACCAGTAAAAAGGTCAGGTAGCAATGCCATAGATTGCCGGCAAAGCCGTAAGAAGCCGCCAATTCGACCAGGCCATTAAGACACTGATAAAAAGAAGGAGCGTCTCCCTGCCCTTCCATCAGCTTTTCCATTTCCTTTAAGATTTCCCCATGGAAAAAATCCCGGTACAGTATACATTCCTCGATTCGTCTCATTTTTTTTGTTCTCCTGTCCGATAATTTCCAAAAACCCGCATATAGCTGGCTTCCTGCCTGATGCCCCGCAGGGCGTTTTTCACCGCGCCGTCCTCCAGATTCCCGTCGAAATCCACGAAAAACCTGTACTGCCAATTCTTCTTGGGGATCGGCCTGGATTCGATCTTGGACATATTCAGACCATTGTAAATAATATGAGAAAGCACGCTGTAGAGCGTCCCGGTTTCATGGCGTACCTCAAAGCAAATGCTAACCTTTCCCGCGCTTTTTTCAAAGCGCCTTTTCCTGCTGACGATCACAAATCTGGTGGAATTGTTTTCATTATTATAGATATGCTCCGCCAAAATGCAAAGGCCATAGGCCCCGGCCGCCTGGGTGCTGGCGATGGCCACAGACGCCGAATCCTTTTCCTTATGCACCCTTTTCGCCGCTACGGCGGTATTTTCCAACGGAATCCGCTCCCAAGCGGGATGCATATCCAGAAAATCTCCGCACTGCATCAGCGCTTGCTCGTGGGAATATACCCGCTGCACCTTGGAAAGATCTGTGCCGGGCAATCCCATCAGTACATGGGCGCATCGGATAATCTGTTCGCCGACGATATAGACGTCCTCATAGTCCGTCAGCAGATCGTAAATGTCCGAAACAATCCCCGCCGTGGAATTTTCGATGGGAAGCACTGCGTAATCGGCCCGCCCCTCCAGGATTTCTTCAATGGCGTCTTTCCAGGTCTTCACATGGAAGCTGTGAATATTTTCTGGGAAATACGCCTGCATGGCCGCGTAGCTGTACGCGCCCTCCACACCCTGAAAAACCACGGTGGCGCCCTCTTTGGGCAGCTCGTCCACCACCTCGTAATTCCGATCTTCTCCTATGCCGTGCTTTGTCAAAATCTGGTACTGCCGCCGCCGGCTCGTAGACATTACCTGCCTGAAAAGCTCCCGAATCCCCAAAGCGTTTTCCGGATCATGGGCCATGGCCGTTAAGCGGGCCAGCTTTTCCTGCTCTCTGGCTATATCCAGCACGGGCTTTCCTGTCTGTATCTTATATTCTGCCACCTGCTCCGCCACAGCCATGCGCTCTTCAAAAAGACGCACGATCTCCTGGTCGATCGCATCGATTTTTTCCCTGCTGTCCTTTAAGTCTATCATCCGTTTTTGATCCTTTCCCGTATAATTACCATTTCCGTCCGTTTTTTCGGATAATTTCAGCATTATTATACCACCCTTTTTTTGGCAAGACAACTCCTTGGGGAAATAGAAAAGCCGCCTACGATTCCCTCTTAGCTACCTATATATGTTCTTACGGACTTTGCAGCAGATGCAAAGTCCTGGACTGAATAGTTACATGTATACTTCTTTTGCAAACTACCCATACTGGAAAAAGGAGGTTTTCGTATGAAGCAGACTTTTCTATTATGCGGAAGCGTAGGCTGGTGCATGGAGGTCTTCTGGACTGGCTGCCACGCCCTTTTGCACAAAGATTTCAAACTAACCGGGCAATCCTCGATCTGGATGTTTCCGATCTATGGCTGCGCCGCCGTAATCGGCCCCGTCTCCCGACGCCTTCGCCGGCTGCCGGCGTTTTTCCGGGGCGTTCTTTATACGGCGGGGATTTACGCCACGGAGTATTCCACAGGAAAGCTCTTGCGGCATTTTTCCGTCTGTCCCTGGGATTACAGCCACAGCCCTTACCATTACCAAGGCCTGATCCGGCTGGACTATGCGCCCGTATGGTTCGCCGCCGGTCTTTTCTTCGAAAAAATACTTGCCGATAAAGCTTGAAAAAAGACGGTATCTATTATATGATGAATTTATAGAAACCTTCATACGCTCGCGTGTCTTGCCCCGCCGACCTTTCAAACGGCTGGCAAAACACCGAAAAAGCGCCGCGCAGGAAAACGCCCGGCACGGCAGGGACTTTTCCAAGGAACACGTTTTTTGTCCGGCTCAAACGCCAAGACTATACGGAGGTAAATGACATGAAGCATTTAATGAGTCCTCTGGACTTGTCAGTGGAGGAATTGGATGAAATTCTGGATCTGGCAAACGACATTGAAAGCAACCCCGAAAAATATGCGCACGCATGCGATGGCAAAAAGCTTGCTACGTTATTTTATGAACCAAGCACCCGGACAAGGCTGAGCTTTGAAGCCGCTATGATGAACCTAGGCGGCAATGTGCTGGGCTTTTCCAGCGCAGATTCCAGCTCCGCCGCCAAAGGCGAAAGCGTCGCCGACACCATCCGCGTAGTATCTTCCTATGCAGATATCTGCGCCATGCGTCATCCTAAAGAAGGCGCCCCATTAGTCGCATCTATGTCCTCTCTGATTCCGGTCATCAATGCCGGCGACGGCGGCCATCAGCATCCCACCCAAACCCTGACGGACCTTCTAGTCATTCGTTCTTTAAAAGGCAGGCTCCATGATTTGACCATCGGCCTTTGCGGCGATCTGAAATTCGGCCGCACCGTCCATTCTCTGATCGAAGCCTTAGTACGATATGAGAACGTCCGTTTTGTGCTGATTTCTCCGGAGGAACTGCGCGTCCCCGGCTATATCCGCAAGGACGTGCTGGAAAAGAATCATAAAGAATACGAAGAGGTGGAAAGGCTGGAGGAAGCCATTCCAAAGCTGGATCTGCTCTATATGACCCGAGTGCAGAGGGAGCGCTTCTTTAATGAGGACGACTATGTACGTATGAAGGACTTCTACATACTCGATAAGACGAAAATGCAGTTAGCCCGGCCGGATATGATCGTGCTCCATCCCTTACCCAGGGTAAACGAAATTTCCGTGGAAGTGGATGAGGATCCG